>JBBQHZ010000001.1:0-119476 GCA_038324445.1 Rhodobacterales bacterium
GTTACAGCCGTGGTCAGGGCCGATGCGTCGAGCCGGTCGTTGTCGGTGCCGCCCTCACCGCCACTGACGGTATCGGTGCCGAAGGTATTCTCCAACACGAACGTGTCTGCATCATTGCCGCCAGACAGTGAATCGTTCCCGATTCCGCCACGGAGCGTGTCATTCCCGTCGCCCCCGAACAGCGTGTCGTTGCCGTCGTGTCCCTCCACGGTGTCGTTGCCTGCATCCCCAAAAAGGGAATCGTTGCCGCCTTGGCCCCCCAGAAAGTCGTTGTCGGCCCCGCCATAGGCGGTGTCGTTACCGTGGCCGCTCCAGATCGTGTCGTTGCCTGCGTCGCCAAAGCTCAGATCGTTGCCAGCGCCGTCCAAGCCTCCTATTTCGTCGTCGATGAAGTCGTCGCCGTCACCGCCACGGAGGGTGTCATCGCCCTCGCGCCCCTCGAGCGTGTCATTGCCCGCCCCGCCGAGAAGGCTGTCATTGCCAAGGCCCCCTTCGAAGTAATCGGCGCCAGTGCCCCCTATGAGGGTGTCACTGCCTGCATTTCCATAGGCTAAGACGCCGGTTGTCGTGGCCGACGCATCTACGCGGTCGGCATAGTCCGTGCCGTAAAGGCGTTCGATTTCAACGAAAGTGCCACTTGCATCGGCCGTGCCGAGGTAGTTGTAACTACCAGCCTCGTCCCCGGTGTGGGTGACCGCGACGCCCACCGTTCCAAGGTAGTTGGCAAAGACCATGGAATCGACGGCGCCCGCATGTTCGCCGCCATAGTAGGTATCGGTTTCATGGTCATCGGTGACGAGGAAGAAGTCGGAGCCGCCGCCGCCATAAATCGTGTCGGCGCCAATTCCGCCCGAGATGGAATCGTCGCCATCATCACCGAACAGAAGGTCATTCCCGCCTCCGCCGATGATCTGGTCGTTGCCGGAACCGCCGTAGAAAGTGTCGTTGCCACCCTCCGTGCTCCACTCACCGATAACGTCGGTGCCATCGCCGCCATAGACCAGATCGTCGCCGTCGCCGCCGGTAATCTGGTCGCTGTCGATGCCGCCGAAGATGCTGTCATTGCCGGCCCCGCCCGAGAGGCTGTTGTTTCCAGCACCGCCGATGATGCTGTCGTTCCCGTCTCCGCCGTCGATGCTGTCGTTGCCGCCCCCGCCATCAATTGTGTCCGCGCCAATTCCGCCCAGAAGGCTGTCGGAAGCAGATCCGCCAAGGATCGAGTCGTTGCCTCCGCCGGCATCGACCGTCATCGCGCTGCTGCTGGCGGCGCCGTTCAGACTGTCATTGTAGCCCGTCAGAGTCAGTTGTTCGATCTGCGTGAACGACGCAGAGTTGCTGCCCGATGTGACCGTTCCTGCCTCACCTCCCGTGAAGGTAACGGCCAAGGCCGTGGTCATCGCCGATGCGTCGATACGGTCGGTGTCGGTGCCGCCCTCACCGCCGCTGATGGTATCGGCGCCGGAGGTGTTTTCCAGAACAAAGACATCGGCATCATTGCCGCCGCTCAGGGAATCGTTGCCGGCACCACCGCGCAGGGTGTCATTGCCATTGCCGCCCGAAAGCGAGTCGTTGCCGTTGCCGCCGATCAGGCTGTCATTGCCGTCCATGCCGTTCAGCATATCGTTGCCGTCAAACCCGCTGATGACATCGCTGCCAGACGAGCCGTTAATGCTGTCGTTTCCGCTGCCGCCGTTTAAAGTTGCCATTGGCATGCTCCGCTATTGCATTGGCGACGGAGGATTGCGGGCGCCTTGAACGGCGACTGCGCACACAAGAGCGACGGCCATCCTTCAACCGCATGGGTTTTGTCCCGCGCTTCCGCCACGGACGCGGGGGGACGGGTCTGCTCGCTCGGGCCCCCTTGTTCGAACACCGAAAGAAATCCTCTCGCTCTGCCATCGTAGTGCCGGTTCTCTTGCTGGACCCGGCGGGCAATGGTCTGGTGAGGCTAAGAAAAATCCCTTGTCATTTTACGAAGAACTCAGATCGGGCAGGGAGTTTGAGCGGAAAAATGCAGACAATGCCGCCGATTTCAGAACTTGATCGGTCCGAATGCGTGCCGTTGTCGCGCGGCGGCTGAGTTGTTCCTGGTTCGCTTTTCTGACGGCTCAAGTAACCGACACGACCGCGCGGTGCCGCCAGTCGGGTTGTCGTCGCCAGAAAGATCACAGGCATCCAGGGGGAACAGGCCGGTCCGCGGCGCCGCCGCCTGCGCCCGGTAGCCATAGGGGTCCATAGGAAAACCAGCCTGACGAGGAAAAATCGACACGCAATCCGTGTGGCCATCGACGCTCAAAGCCTTGATGTTGCGCGCAGCGGGCGATGCGTTGCGGGTGATGAATGTCTTCGTCGCCCGGCAATCTCCTGGCGCTGTTCCATCTGAGCCTTTGAAACGGCGCGCGGAAGAGGGCCGACGTGGCCGATATCTAGGCGTCGAAATATTCCGGGTTGGCCTTGAAGATGGCGTCGATGGTGGCGTCGAGCCGCGACAGGTGGATCATGCCGGCATCGACGGCGCCTTGCTTGTCGCCCGCCATGATCCGGTCCGCGATGGTCCGATGGTCGTCCAGAAGCTGGGCCATCCGGTCTTCCTTCACGAGGCTCAGTATGCACAACCGATCAACGGTTCCCTTCTCGAATGCGAGCACTTCAAAGGCGAACTCGACCTTGGCCACCTTGCACAGCGCCTCATGGAAGGCGTAGTCCAGTTCGCCGAATTTCTCGTAATTGCCCTCCGTCACGACCTGCGCCTGCTGCGCCAGAGCGGCTTCGAGCAACACCCCGTCGGCCTGTGTCGCCTCGATTGCGGCGCGGCGCAGCACTTCGGCCTCGACGCTGGCGCGGACAAAGCGCGACTTGGTGATCTCGCGCAGGGAAAAGCGCTTTACCTCGGTCGCCTTTTGCGGCCGGATCAACAGGAGCCCAAGGTTTTCGAGCCGACTGAACGCGTCGCGGACGGGTTGGCGCGACACGCCGAACTGCGCCGCGATCTCGGCCTCGGAGATCTTGTTGCCGGGCAACAATGCCAGCGTGACGATGGCATCATATAGATGATTGAACACCACATCGACACTGGTTCGACGATCTCTGGCGCGCGCTGCTGGCGGCATCTGTCTGACCTCCGGTTGGGAAATGACGTAGGGGGTTGGGCGCCGCTAATCCAGTGTCTTGACGGAAGGGCCGTCATGGGAGGACGCGATTTGTCTACCTTGTGCGCACCTTGTGCGCATAATCGGGGATGTATTTTAGCATTTCATCTGTGTCGTCGCGGTCAAGGACCATCGCCGTGTTGTAAGGGTCGTGCAACTCGACCACCGCTTCGTGGTCCAACACAGTGGTGGAATGGTTCGGCGCTGCATCTACCTCCGCACATGCGGCGTTGACGATGACGCGCGGTCTGGCCAAGGAACTGGGGCCGAATGTCCGCGTCAACGCGTTCTGCCCGGCATGATCAAAACCGATTTCTACAGCGTCCCCACGCCCGATGCCACCCTCAGAGGGTCCAAGGCGGCAGCCCCCGTCAAACGTCAGGGCGTGCCTTTGGACGTTGCCAATCTGGTGCTGTTTCTGGCCTGCGATGACGGCGCCGTCATCGCCAGCGGGAAAGTCGACATCAATGGTGTAATGCAGTTCAGCCGATGCGTTTCAGGTGCCCGGTTCTCTTACAATTTGTCACCGCGCCAACTAGCCGCCATCGACGTTCAGCACCGCGCCGTGGATGTAGGCTGCCGCGGGCGAAGCGAGGAAAACCGCCGTCCCGGCAATGTCGTCGGCGCGGCCCCAGCGCCAGGCCGGGATGCGGGCGAGGATGGCCTCGTTCCGGTCGGGATCCGCGCGCAGGGCCTCGGTATTGTTGGTTTCGATGTAGCCCGGCGCAATGGCGTTGACGTTGATGCCTTTCGCTGCCCACTCGTTGGCCATGATCTTGGTCAGTCCCGCCAAGCCATGCTTGGACGCTGTATAGGAGGGCACCCGGATGCCGCCCTGAAACGACAACAGTGACGCAATGTTGATGATCTTGCCCGACCCCCTCGGCAGGGCGGCCTTGGCGAAGGCCTGACAGGTGAAGAACACCGCCTTTAGGTTCACGTCCATGACATCGTCCCAATCGGCCTCAGAGAAATCGATGCTGTCGCCGCGGCGGATGATGCCCGCGTTGTTCACCAATATGTCGACGCGGCGCGCGGAAAAGACGCCGTGCGCCGCCATGGGATCGGCGAAATCGAGGCTCAATGCCTCGGACCCCTCGATCATCGCTACCGTCTCGGCGCAAGACGAACGTCCGGCGCAGATCACCTGTGCCCCGGCGCACCCAATCGCTACCGCAATGGCCTGTCCGATGCCGGTATTTGCGCCTGTCACCAGTGCGATCTGCCCTTGCAGCGAAAACGGGTTCATCGCAAGGCGTCCATTTCCACCTTGTCCATATCCGCGAAGTCCACATTGTCCCCCGCCATGGTCCAGCAAAACGTGTAGGCGGCGGTTCCGGCCCCGCAATGGATCGACCATGGCGGCGAAATCACCGCTTCCTCGTTGGCGATGACCAGATGGCGCGTTTCTTCCGGCTTGCCCATGAAGTGAAACACGCGGGCGTCCTTGGGGACGTTGAAGTAGAGGTAGGCTTCTATCCGGCGGTCATGCAGATGCGCGGGCATGGTGTTCCACAGGCTGCCCGGCGCGAACTGGGTATATCCCATGAGCAGCTGGCAGGTCTCGCACACATCGGGGTGGAGGAACTGGATGATGACGCGCTCGTTCGCGGTGTCCCGGCTGCCCATCTCGACGCGGCGAGCATCTTGCAGCTTGATCAGCCTTGTCGGGAAGGCGCGATGGGCGGGCGACGAGGTGATGTAGAACCGACCGGCGCCCGAGAACGTCACCGCGCCGGCCCCCATGCCGACATAGAGCACCTCGCCGTTGTCCAGCGTATGGGCCGCGCCGCCGACCTCGACCGTGCCGCTGTCCCCGATGTTCAGGATTCCCATCTCGCGTCGATCGAGAAAGCCCGGCGTGCCGGTTTCCGCCATGTGATCCAGCGTCAGCGTCCCCGATCCGGGAACGGCGGAGCCCAGGATCAGCCGGTCATAATGGGTATAGACGAGGGTGATCTCGCCCTCCTTGAACAGCCCGTCCTTGTGAAAATGCGCCCGCGGGCCCTGCGTATCGAGGCCCTTGGCGGTGGCCGGATCAATCGCGTAACGGGTTTCTGTCTTGAGTGTCATGGCGGATTTCACAGGAAATCGTCACGGCGGGGGGTAAAGCTGTCGATCAGGCGTCCTGGTTCCAGACAAACGCAGCCATGGACCGCGTTGGAAGGTACCACGAAGCTGTCGCCGGGGCCGACCTGGAAGCTGTCGCCGTCCACCGAGAACCGGAAACGGCCACTGGCAACAAAGGTGGATTGAACATGGGGGTGATGATGCTGCGCGCCTTCGGCCCCTTGGGCGCCGAAGCTGAACGCCACAACCATCAGCGCGGGGTGATCCGCCAGAACCTGCCTTGTGACATGCTCCGCAGTCGTGACTATTGGGTAATCCGGCAATTGTTTTCCCCCGACTGGAAGCCCCTTCTTGATCTGGTATGATAGTATACCAGTTTTTCGAATGAAAGTGTCTCTGTGATGGTAGGTCACGGCTCGAAGCCCCTCCTTGCCCCGACGACACCTCGCCCGCTGCGCGTGGCGTCGGTGGGTGAATGCATGGTCGAAATGGCGCCCGCCTCGCAACCCGGCTTGATGCGGCAGGGATTTGCGGGAGATACCTTCAACACGCTGCATTATCTGCGGCAACTGTGCCCGACATGGACGGCAAGCTATGTCAGCGCGGTCGGACAGGATCAGATATCCGACCAGATGCTGGGGATGATGACGGGCAACGGCGTTGACATCAGCCATGTCCGGCGCATCGCAGACCGGACCGTGGGGCTTTACCTGATCACTCTGAAGGAGGGCGAGCGCAGCTTCTCCTACTGGCGTAGTCAGTCCGCCGCACGTCTGCTGGCAGAGGACCGGGCGCTGTTGGCCGCGGCGTTCGGGGATTCGGATGTGGTCTATTTCTCGGGGATCACGTTGGCGATTCTGACGTCTGAGGCGAGGGTCAACCTGATGGCGGAACTCGCGGCCGCGCGCCATGCGGGCAAGACCATCGTCTTTGACACGAACCTTCGGCCAAGGTTGTGGGCGGATGCCGACACCATGCGCGCAACGGTCATGGCAGGGGCTGCGGTCAGCGACATGGTCCTGCCCTCCTTCGACGAGGAGGCGGCGCATTTCGGCGATGCCGATCCCGCCGCAACCCTTGCGCGATACCAAAGCGCCGGGGCGCCTACCGTTGTGGTCAAGAACGGCCCCGGCGCCATCCATTACGTCCATGGTGCGCAAAGCGGGCAGGTGCAGCCTGATCCAGGGCCATCCGTCGTCGATACCACCAGTGCCGGAGACAGTTTCAACGCGGGCCTTCTTGCCGGGATGGCCACCCGTTCAATGCCCGATGCCATAACACTCGCCTCCCGCGTGGCGCGGCAGGTCATCGGCCAGCGCGGCGCTTTGGTGACGCTTGTTATTGGCGCAGTAGACCCCGAGTGAGGGAGTCCAATTAAGGCTAATAAATGCCCGGACGATATCGTCATGGGCGATGCGGATGGTGTCTTGCTCATCCACCACCATCTTGCAGATGCCTAGGTGCAGGAGGTGGGGCTGATGGAATTGGTCTAGGGTTGTGCGCTGCGAGAAGTCCTGCGCGGCGTGCCGATCTTCGGTCTGTATCCCCCCGCATCAGCGGCTCAGGTCAGGGCAAAACCTCGGCCACCGCCCCGGCGAAAGCCGCGACCACGATGTCGATCTCGGCGCGGGTGATGCAGAGCGGCGGGGCGAAGCCGATGATGTTGCCCTCGGGCATGGCGCGCCCGATCACGCCGCGACGGATCATCGCTTCGGATACCTTGGGCCCAACGGTCATGGGCGCGAACCATGTTCGCTCGGCCGGATTTTCCATGAACTCGACGGCCAGCATCAGGCCCACGCCGCGCACTTCCGCCACGTTGGGATGATGGCCAACGGCCTTTTCCAGCGCGTCCAGCATGTAGGGGCCATTGTCTCGGGCATTCTCTACCAGTCCAAGACTGTCGACCAGACCAAGCGTCGCAACCCCCGCCGCCGCTCCGATCGGATGCGCGGAATAAGTCCAGCCATGGGCCAGCGCCCCGAAATCGTCGGCGCCCTGCATCAGCACATCGAACACTTTCTGTGAGATGATCGAGCCCGAAAGCGGCGCATAGGCCGAGGTCAGGCCCTTGGCGATGGTGATGAAATCCGGCCGCATCCCGTAATGGACCGAGCCGAACATGCTGCCGGTGCGGCCGAAACCCGTCACCACCTCGTCCGCGATCAGCAAGATGTCGTGGCGGTCCAGAACTTCCTGCACGCGGCTCCAATAGCCCTCGGGCGGCGGCATCAGGCCGCCGGTGCCCATCGCAGGCTCACCGATGAAGGCGGCAATAGTGTCGGGGCCTTCGCGCTCGATCATCGCTTCAAGTTCCGCGATAAGGAAGTCGAGGAACTGCGCCTCGCTCATGTCGCGGTCGGGGCGACGCAGGTAATGCGGGCAATGCGTGTGCAGGAACCCGTCGAGCGGCAGGTGGAAACGGGCGTGGTAGACGGCAAGGCCGGTCAGCGAGCCCGAGACAATGCCCGAGCCGTGGTAACCGCGCCATCGGCTGATAACCTTCCGCTTCTCGGGCTTGCCGCGCAGGATGTTGTAATGCCACGCCAGTTTGACGTTGGTCTCGTTCGCGTCGGAGCCCGACAGCCCGAAATAGACCCGCGCCATGTGGTCGGGTGCGCGGTCCATCACCATCTTGGCCAGCCGGATCGCGGGCTCGTTTCCATGCCCGCCAAAGGCGTGGAAATAGGCCAGCTTGTGGGCCTGCTCCGCAATGGCATCGGCAATCTCGGTCCGCCCGTAGCCGACATTGACGCAGTAGAGGGCGGCGAAGGCGTCCAGCAGCTCGTTGCCGTCCCGGTCGGTGATGTAGACGCCCTTTCCGCCGGTGATGATCCGCCCCGGCACGGTGCCGCGCGCATGGTTCGAGGTGTGGGTCGTGGGGTGCAACAGGTGGTCGCGGTCCCAGGCGGCAAGCTCGTCGTTCAGGCGGGGCAGGCGGGTATCGGGGGTCATATCAGGCTTTCATATCGGGTATTGGCGACAAGGTCGGGAACGCTGGCCTGATTGGGCAGGGCCAGCAACATGGTGACAAGGCCCGCCACGGTTTCGGGCGTCAGGCGGTCAGCCTTGGGGGTGATACCGGGCAGATGGGCGATCAGGTCGGTGTCGATGGCGCCAGGGCAAAGGGCCGTGGCGCGCACGCCGTCGTCGTAGCCCGCCGCGCGCACCGCTTGCGTCATCGCCAGCAGGGAGTGCTTGGACATCGTGTAGCCGATGGAGCCGCCCTGCCGGAAGCGCTTGGCATCGGTGGAGGCGATGTTGACGACGCGCCCCTGACCACAGGCGCGCAAGTGGGGCAACGCGGCGCGGGTCAGGCGGAAGGGCGCCTTGACGTTGATCGCCCAGAGGTCGTCGAGATCATCCTCGGTGCCCTGGTCGAAATCGACCATGCGCAAGATGCCGGCATTGTTGACCAGCGCGTTCAGATGCCCATGCTGCGCGATGGTCGCGTCGACCCACGCCTGCGCGGTGGCCGGGTCAGTCGCGTCGAAGGGATGGGCGCTGACCGCATCGCCGAATTGCGCCGCCTGGCCCAGATCGCGCAGGCCGAGCGATACCGTCCACCCCGCCTCGATCAGGGCGCGGGTGATCGCGGCCCCAAGGCCGCGACCGCCGCCGGAAACCATGACCACCTTGGTCGTCAGGCTATCCGCGGGGGACATCAGAACAGGCCCTGGTAGACGCCACCATCGTTGACGATGTTCTGGCCCGACATGAAGCCCGCCTGAGCGGAACAGAGATACGCGATCAGGTCGCCACATTCGGACGGGTCGGCGAACCGGCCTGCGGGGCAGGTCTCCAGCCGGTTCTGAACGATCGCCTCGTAGGTCGTGTTGCCGCGCTTGGCGTGACCGTGAAGGTTGGTGTGCAGCGCGTCGGTGTCGAAGAGACCGGGGCAGACGGTGTTGATGGTGACGTTGTGGCCGATCAACTCGCGCGTCATCGCCGCCGTGGCACCGGATAGCGCCAGCCGCGCGGCATGACTATGGGCGAAACCCACCTGCGGGAACTTGATGAAGCTGACCGACATGTTGACGATGCGCCCGAACTTCTGCGCCTTCATGCCCGGCGCGACGGCCTGGATCATCTGGACCGAGGAAAGGAAATGCACCTCCATCCAGTAGCGCCAATCCTCGGGCGTGATCTGGTCGTAGGGGGTGGGCACCTGCCGCACGCCGGGATTGTTCACTAGAATGTCGCAAGCCCCGCCCGCCGCCCGGAGGATCGCTTCGCGGCCTTCGGGGGTGTTGTAGTCGGCGGGAACGGCGATAGCGTCGACGCCGAACTCCTCGCGGATGGCTGCCGCCGACTCCTGCAACGGGCCCTCGTTGCGGGCATTCATGATGACGTCCACACCCTCGCGCGCCAGGGAGCGTGCGGTGGCAAGCCCAAGGCCCCGGCTGGCGGCGGCGACGATGGCTTTGCGCCCTCTCAGTCCAAGATCCATTGCTTGTCTCCAGTTGATCAGGTTTGGCGGGCTTCAGGCCACGCGCTTTTTCTCTTCGGCGATCAGGTGGGTCATGCCTGCCATCAAGCTCTTGAGCGCCGCGCCATGCAAGGGGCGAAGTGGCGGCCGCAGGGCACCGGCACCGGGAAGCCCCATCTCGTTCATCACGGCCTTGGTCGAGGGATAAAGCGTGCGGCCATCGGCTGTGAAGAGGTCGGTCATGGCAATAGCGGTCGCCTGCAGCGCCCATGCCTCGTCCATGCGGCCCGCAGCGGTGGCGTGCCATAGCGACAGGCAATCGGTCCAGACATTGGGGAAACAGTCGATATGTCCGTCCGCCCCGGCCAGCGAGGCCGCGACGCCGAAGGCCGATGACGGGCCGCAGAACACGCGAAGGCGGTCTTTCACGGCGGTCAGGGTGCGGTGGAAATTGCCCCAGTCGCCGCTGCTTTCCTTGATCGCCACCACGTTGTCGAGGTCAGCAAGGCGGTCCGCAAGGGCCGGGGTGATGGCGTTCCCGGCATTGCCGGGGATGTTGTAGAGCACGATGGGGAGGGTGGCTTTGGCATCCACCGCCTCGTAATGCGCGATGATCTCCGCGTCGGTCAGATGGGCGAAATAGGGTGGCAGGACAAGAACCGCGTCGGACCCGGCGACGCGCGCGGCATCGATCTGCTCGATCACCTCGGACTGGGTGATCGCCCCGGTGCCGACAATCGCGGGGCCGCGTCCCTTGCAGGCGGCCACGGTCAATTCGGCCAGACGCGCGCGTTCGGCAAAGGACAGTGTCCAGAATTCGCCGGTGCAGCCTGCCACGATGATGCCGGTGGCGCCGGCACCCAGCAACCGGTCGAGATTGGCGCTGAAACTCTCCTCATCCAGCGAGAAATCGGGCCGGAAGGCGGTGGTAACGGCGGGCATCGGCCCCGACCATGTAACGCTATCTCTGTTCATTGTTGGCCTCGTGCGAGCGGGGAAACGTTCTGGATTGCGGTAGAATTGGCGGGAAGGTTCAGCCGGGGCCCGTGCGGACCGGGGCCGAATAAATGGGCATTTGAGGCATCAAGCGATACCTGCACCGCTTCGCCGATGTTCCAGCTTTGCGGGGCGGGCACGCGGCCTGTCAGACGCTGGCCACCCGGCAGGCCGATCATCACGATATTCTCGTGGCCGGTCTTTTCAACGACTTGAACCACACCGTCGATGGGCCCGGTCCCGATCGTGACATGCTCGGGCCGGATGCCAAGGCAGGCAACACCGGGCTGCGCCTGACCGTTCAGTGCGCCCACGGCCATCGAGAGGCCCGGCGCTTCGAACCGCCATCCGGTGCCCGAATGGCTGATCTCGCCATCGATCAGGGTCATGCCCGGTGTGCCGATGAAGCTGGCGACGAAACGGTTGGCGGGGGCGGAGTAGACCTCGGCCGGGGGGGCGAATTGTTGCAGGCGGCCCCCCTCCATCACCGCGATGCGGTCGGACATGGTCATGGCTTCCAGCTGGTCGTGGGTGACATAAACCATCGTGCGACCAAGGCGGCGGTGCAGTTCCACCAGTTCCACCCGCATGTAGCCCCGCAGTTTCGCGTCAAGGTTCGACAGCGGCTCGTCCAGAAGGAACACCTGCGGATCGCGCACCAGGGCGCGGCCAAGCGCCACGCGCTGCTGCTGGCCGCCCGACAGCTGGCGGGGCTTGCGATTGAGCAGGTCGGTCAGTTGCAGAAGCTCGGCCGTCTTGGCCACGGCCGCGTCGCGGTCCACCCGACCGACACCGCGCTTCTTGAGCGGGTAGCTGATGTTGCCCGCCACGGTCATGTGCGGGTAAAGCGCGTAGGACTGGAACACCATCGCGATGTCGCGTTTGCCCGGTGCCACGTCATTGACGACGCGGTCCGCGATGCGGATCTCGCCCGAGGTGGGAAACTCCAGCCCCGCCAGCATCCGCAGAGTTGTTGTCTTGCCGCAGCCCGACGGACCCAGAAGCGAGACGAATTCCCCCTCGGCGATATGCAGGTCAAGGCCATGCACGGCGGTGAAGGTTCCGAACTCCTTCCTGACCTTGGAGAAAACCACTTCGGCCATGAATTACCCCTTCACGCCGCCGGCACCGAAGCCGCGGGTCAGATAGCTTTGCAGGAAGGCGAACACGATGATCAGCGGCACCGACATCATCACGGACGCTGCCATCAACAGCGACCATTCGATGTTGAAGCTGGAGATCAACATGTTCATCACGCCCGTTGTCAGCGGGCGAGAGCTGTCGGAATTCACCAGGACCAATGCGTAGAGATATTCGTTCCAGCTGAGGATGAAGGTGAAGAGCGCGGTTGAGATGATGCCGGGCAGAAGTTGCGGCAGGATGACGTCCTTGAACGCGCCCATGCGCGTGGCGCCGTCGCAGAGTGCCGCACTTTCCAGATCTTCCGGGATGCCCGCCATGAACGAGCGCAGCAGCCACAGCGCATAGGGCAGGGCGAAGGTGGTGTAGGCGATGACAAGGCTGAAGATCGTGTTCGACACCCCCAGTTGCACCAACAGCAGATAAAGCGGGATGATCAGCACGACCGATGGCAGGAGGTAGGTGAACAGCACCAGAAACGCGAGGCTTTCGCGGCCCCGGTATTTGAAGCGAACCAGGCTGAACGCGCCAAGGGTTGCGACGGCGACCACGACAAGGGTCGTGGCCGAGGACAAGATGACAGAGTTGCGGAAATAGATCAGGAAATTGGTGTTCGCCAGAAGCGTCCAGTAGTGCTCGAACGTCCATGTCTCTGGCAGGATGGTGGGCGGGCGGCGGAACAGCTCGAACCCCGGCTTGACCGAGGTGACGATCATCCAGAACAGCGGGAATGCCACTGCCAGCACGATGCCCCAGGCCATCAGGTTGAACGCGATCCTGCGGAACAAGGCCATCACTCGGCCCCGTCCTGTCGGGTGCGGCGGATATAGACAACCATGAACACCAGCATGATGGCCATCATCACCACGGCATAGGCCGAGGCCATGCCCATGTCGTTGAGCGCGAAAGCCTCCTGATAGACCAGTAAGGGCAGGGTCCGGGTATTGTCGATCGGCCCGCCGCCGGTCAGCAGGAAGATCAGGTCGAATTCCTTGAAGTCCCAGATCGCGCGCAAAAGGATGATGACAACCAGCACGTCGCGCAGTTGCGGCAGCGTCACGTCGAAGAACCGCGCGACAGGCCCCGCGCCGTCGATCTTGGCAGCCTCGTAGAGCGCATCGGGGATGGATTGCAGGCGCGCAAGGACGGCGATGACGACGAAGGGAAAGTATTTCCACGCGCCGACCAGAATGACCGAAACCATGGCGTTCGGCATGGTCCCAAGGAAATCCATGGGGAAGTCGATGATGCCCGCGCCGATCAGCAGATGGTTCATGATCCCGTAAAGATCATTGAACAGCCATTTCCACACCAGCACCGCCACCACGGTTGAGATGAAGTAGGGAAACAGGATCAGGGATCGCGCAAGGCTGCGGAACCAGATGTTCTGGTGCAGCACCAATGCCATGCCGATCCCGAGCAGGATCTGCAATGTCAGGGTGCCAACGGTCCAGATCAGCGTATTTCCAAGCGCGTTCCAGAACTGACCTGTCGACAACAGCTCGGCATAGTTGCCAAGCCCGACCCATTCACCCTCCAGCGTGGGTGTGAAGATGGTGAAGAAAGACAGGTAGATCGCCGATACCAGCGGGTAGATGATGACCGCGCAGAACACCAGAACGGTGGGGGCGATCAGCATAAGACCCATAGCGGCATAGCGCCGTTCCAGCATCGTGGAGGGAGAGGACATGCGGTGCTTTCACTGTGCGGTCGCCCCTTGTATTTCGGGACGACCGCGACTTGGTGTCGATTGAAGCGGGTGCGTGAGCCTGTCAGGCCTGCATGATGGCTTCGATGGCCGCAGAGGCGGTGCTGAGCGCCTCGTCGACGTTATCACCGTTGAGGACCACGCGCTGCACCAGTTCAGCGATGGCGTTGGAGCCGACGATCTCGCCGGCCTTGTCGTTGGACACGTGCTCGGCACTTTCGTAGCCAAGGTTGTAGCCGCCCGCCGCCGCAGCCGACATCAGATCCACCTCTGTCGGGTATTTCTGGATGATGTCGTTGTCCTGGTAAATCGGGTTGGCGTTGATCGACTGCAGCACCGGAAGAACGTGGCCGGGGGCCGCGTGCAGCTGCTGGATGTAGCCTTCCGGATCGAACAGGAACGCCGCGAACATCTTTGCTGCGTCCTTCTGTTGCGACTGGGCCGGGATGAACACCGACGGGAAGTCGTTGAACGTCCAGGGTGCTACATCGGCCGAGATGGTCGGATATGTGACGCAGGTGATGTGGTCGGCGATGGAGGGGTTCTGGTCGCGCACGTTGGCCAGCACGCGGCCCGTGTAGATGCCGGTTGCGGTGGCACCCGACACGAAGGCCGTCAGGCTTTCGCCCCAGGAATAGTTGGTCGCACCGGGCGGGCAGAATTCGCGCATCTCGCGGTAGAATTCCAGCGCGTTACGGGTGCCTTCGTTGTCGATGGCAACCTGCAGATCGGGCGTGAACACCGTTCCACCCGCCTGATGGATGAAGCCGATGAAGATCAGCGACGTCATCGAGTTGGTGCCGTAGGGCAGCGGCGCGCCATAAAGGCCGCCGGTCTGCATCGCGGCCATGGCGGCGCGCATCTCGTCCCATGTCGTCGGTGCGTTCTCGATCCCGGCCTGTTCCATCAGGTCGCGGCGCACCCACATCATGTTGGCGGCAGAGTTGCCGATACCGGTGCCGCAGTAATTGCCATCGGCGGTCAGGTAGACGTTGTTGGCGCCAGGATAGAAGTCGTCCGCCCCGATGGCGGCGATCACGTCGTCCAGCGGCTCGATCAGGCCATTGGAGTAATAGGACTGCACCGCGAAGGACGGTAGGTGCGTTACGATGTCGGGCACTTCGCCCGACGAAAAGGCCGCAGCCAGTTGCGGCGCGTAGCCTTCATCCGAGGTGGTCTCGAACACCACGGTGATCTCGGGGTGGAGCGCCTGAAACTGGGCGATCTGGAATTCATAGGCCGCCACCTGCGCGGGCGCGCCTTGCGGCGACCACCAGCGGATCGTGGCAGGGGATTGGGCGCGGGCCGCGAAGGGCATCGACGCCAAAGCGGTCATTGCGGTCATGCCCTGAAGGGCCGTGCGGCGCGAAATGCCTTTCGCGAGAATCGAGTTTTTAGTCACCGAGATACCCCACCAGTTAGATTTGTTCACATAGCGAACGATTGTGCGATAATTCATCGTTCGCCTGAGTCGTGCAAGCTCTTTTCACGAACTCGACAGGTGCGGCGACGCCGAAACTTGTGATAGAACGACTGCGACAGAGACCTGCATTGGCGTGAACGACGCGGCATTGCGCCACATAATCAAGGAGATACCATGGCCAAGGTATCCACAGCCAAGAAGCGCCTGATCCATGCGGACGGCCCCACCCGCACCGGTCTGATGACGGCGTCGCCAGACGAGATCGATGATGTCGCGGGCGATGGCCTGAATTCGCGCGATTATGTCAGCTCGCTGGCGCGCGGGTTGGAGGTGTTGTGCGCCTTCAACCGAACGCGTCGCAAGATGACCCTGTCCGAGGTGGCGGCCGAGACCGGCAATACCCGCGCGGGCGCGCGGCGGATCTTGCTGACACTGGTGCGTGAGGGCTACGCGGTGGCGGACGGACGGTTGTTCGACCTGACCCCCAAGGTGCTGGAGCTTGGGTTCTCGGTGCTGTCCTCGAAGGGCACATGGGACGTGGCGCGGCCCTTCATCGAGCATCTGTCGGAGGAAATCCGCGAAAGCGTCTCGGCGGCGGTTCTGGACGAATATAGCGTCGTCTATGTCAGCGGTTCCCAATTCCATCGGGTGATCAGCGTCGGAATTGCCGTCGGTCGCCGCTTTCCGGCGCATTGCACCGCGACGGGCCGGGTTCTGCTGGCGGCCCTGCCGGACGAGCAATGGCCAGAAATGCTTGCTGCCATCCCGCTGACCCGCATGACCGACCGGACGGTCACCGACCGGGTGCAGTTCCGCGCGATCCTTGAGGATGTGCGCGCCAAGGGCTGGTCGCTTGTCGATCAGGAGTTGGAGATCGGGCTGATGTCGATTGCGGTGCCAGTGTATCTTGCGTCCGGCGCCATGATCGGCGGCGTCAACGTCGGTATCCCGACCCTGAGGATGACGCCCGAGGGGATGGTGGAGGAGATCCTGCCGAAGTTGCAGGCAACGGTCGAGAACATCTCTCGCGCCTTGCGGCGCTAGGTGGCAAAGCGCCGGGGCGAGAAGCGGGCCGGGTCGAAGGCGGTTTGCGCGTTGAGCGCAAGCGCCGCCGCCATCTGTCCGACTAGCGGTCCGAGGGTATAGCCCGCGTCGCCGGGTATCGCCATGATGATCCGATCATGGCCGGGCAGGGGTCCGATGACGGACGCGCCGTCGATAGTGGTGTTCATCCCGGCCCATGTCCGGATCACCTTGAGGCCCGAAATGGCAGGGGCAAGTTTCGCCGCCAGGGCCACATTCGCCAGCATTGATTGATGGCGGACAGCGGGTGGCAGGCTGTCGCCCCGGCTGGTCGCGGGCCAGCCGCCACCGATCACGATTTGCCCCGAGCCGAACTGCTTGAGCGTGATCGAGCGTTCCGCATGCTGCACCAGATGGTGGATCGCGGGCGCGCCGGGTTCGGTGATGTTCATGTGCAGCGGTTCGGCCTTGGTCGGGATCGTGACACCAAAGCCCGCAACCAACGCGCCAGCGCCCCAGGCGGCAGCGACAAGAACGCGGTCGGCGCGCATGGTTTCGTCTGCCGTCGTGGCCTCGATGCCCTGCGCGCTGGCCGTCAGGCGGATGACCCTACCGGTCAGCCGCTCCACCCCCGCCGCCTCTGCGCGGGCGCGCAACAGGCGATTGGCCAGCAGCGGGTTCAATTTGCCCTCGTCCCGGCACAACTCTGCCCCCACGATCTGCGGTCCGAGCCAGGGGGCGATCCGGTCAAGGGCGGCGCGGTCCAATATCTCGACTGTCAGACCCTGCACCGCTTCCCGCGCTGCCTTGGCCCCCAGAAACACCAGTTGCTCTTGCGTCTCGGCCAGCATCAGGCCGCCCTTGCGCACAAGGTCTACGCCGCCAAGCTCGGCGTCCAGCCGCACCCATTCCTCTGCCGCCGCGCGGTAGAAGGGCAAGGCGGCCTCCACATTCGGCACCTGATCGGGGTAGAGCCGCATGAAGCGGCTTTGCATCTGCACGTGGAGCGATCCGGCATTGGCGTCCGACCCGGCATTCACGCCGGCATCGATCAGCACCACGCGCGCGCCCGCCTCGGCCAGCGTGATCGCAGCCATGGTGCCGGTCACGCCGCCGCCGATGACAAGGATGTCAGCCTTGGCCATCAAGTGCTTCTTCCGCCGCAAGGATGGCGGCGATGGCGATGGGTTTCACCGGAACGCGCGGGGCGAAGAAGCTGAGATCCTCGATGGCTTTGCCGGTCTCCTGCGCCACCATGCGCGCTGCAACGGGCCCGCAATAGCGCCCCTGACAGCGCCCCATCCCGACCCGCGTCGCGCGTTTGAGGGTGCCCGCATGGCCCGGCTTGCCGTCAAGGCCTGTGCGGATATCGCCAAGGGTCAATTCCTCGCAGCGGCAGATGATGGTCTCGTCCGGCATCGCCCCGGTGTCGCCGGGCGCGATGTCATGGAGCCGCCAGAGGCGTGACTGGAACCGCCGATGGTGGGCAAGCGCGCAGTTGGCGGCGAAAAGGTCATAGGCGTCGCCATGCCCGGTCGCGGCGGCGGCGTGGGCCCCCGCGATGGTGCCTTCGGCGACGGCGGCGGGCGCGCCGCCAAGGCCCTTGCAATCGCCAACGGCATAGAGGCCCGGCACATTTGTCTGCATCGTGGCATCGGTCTGGCAGCGCAAAGAGCCGATGGCAGGGTCGTAGCGCATGGCGGCGCCAAGCAAGCGCAAGATCTCGTTCTGCGGCTCGAACCCGGCATTCATGCATACCGCGTCGACGCCGATGGTGTCCTCGCGTCCAGTCCGATCCGCGAAGCTCGCTTGTAAGCCGCGCCCATCCCGGACCACGAGGGTTAATTCGGTGCCATAATGCGGGACGACACCCGAACGGCGCAGGGCCTGCAGCATCGACAAACCTTTGAGCGTTTGCGCCGGTCCGGCGGCAAGCAGGCGCAGCGCGGCAATCGGGCGGGAAAGAGGGGACGGCGACCGCTCAGCGATCCGCACGATTTCCGCCCCGCCGCGCGCCAGTTCAAGCGCCACCTGCAGGTTCAGCGGCCCCGATCCGCAGAGCGCCACGCGCTTGCCCGGCAGGGTCCCGTAACTGCGCCAAAAGGTCTGCGCCGCGCCGGTTGTCATCACGCCGGGAAGGGTCCAGCCGGGGACCATGACCGGGCGTTCATACGCGCCGGTCGCCACGATCGCAGCTCTCGGCCGCGCGACAATGGCGCGATCGCCCTGTTGGGCGAGGAACAGCAGGCCGTCGAACGCGCCCCAGACCTCGACGCCCGTAAGGATCGTGGCGCCTGAAGCCTGCGCAGCGGCGACCAGATCGGCCCCTTCACGCTGCTGACCGTCCAGCACCGATTTGTCGGCCGCCTGCTTGTAATACTGCCCGCCCGGCACCTTGCGCTCGTCCAATACCACAACGCTTGCCCCCGCCCGCGCGGCGGTGATCGCGGCAGTCAAGCCGCCCGCGCCGCCGCCGATGACCAGCACATCGGGGGTGAGGTTAAGGGCTCTCTGGCCGGGAGAGGGCAGGCTGCCGCCAAACGCCGGAAACGCCCCCTGCCGCGTCACCGTCATGCCCTTCGTCGCCTGCGTCATGCACGCGCGCGCATTGGGGGCGCCGTCGACCGTCAGCAGGCAGTCCTGGCACACGCCCATGCCGCAGAACATGCCGCGCTCGGCGTCCTTGGCCGTGTCGCGGAAACTGCGGTGCCCGGCCTCGGTCAGGGCGGCGGCAAGGCTCTGGCCCGTGCGGGCCGGGACCGGCTGGCCGTCAAAGGTGAAGGTGATGTCAGTCATCTGCGCGCTTTTCCATCAACTGATCGCGGGCGGCCACCAGCCGCGCCACGGCGGAGGCGCGCCATTTCACGCGGGCGGGGATGTCTGCCTCGGGCAGTATCCGCCGACGCTCGGTCGCGACGCGCGCCACCAGATCGGCGCGCCAATCGACGGTTTCGCCGCGCCCTTCACCGATGCGCCTGTAGGCCGGGCCCATCCGCGCGGCATGGGCGGCGATGCCGCCGGGCGTATTGAGTTCCGCCGTCTCGAACGGGCCCGACAGTGCCCATCGCGGCCCAAGCCCCAAACGCATGATGGCGTCGATCCCGGCGACGTCGGTGACGCCTTCGTCGACCAGGCGATAGGCCTCGCGCAAGACCGCGCCTTGAAGGCGGTTGAGGACGAAGCCCTCGATTTCGCGGCCGAGTGTGACGGTCGAAAAGCCTGCCGCATCGAAAAGGATGGCGGCATTGGCGACAATTGCGGCCGTCGTTCCCGGCGCCGGCACCAGTTCGATGACGCGCAGGACCGAGGGTGGATTGACGGGGTGGGCCACAAGACAGCGCGCTTGCCGGGCTGCGTCGGGGACGATGCGCGAGATCGTGATGGCGGACGAAGCGGTGGCAAGCACGGTTTCCGGACCGGTAGCGCGCAGTAGGTTGGCGAAGATCGCCTGCTTGATCGCCAGATCTTCTGGCCCGCATTCCAGCACCATCGCTGCACCGGTCAGGTTGTCGGTGGCGTCAGCCACAACCCGCACCTCGCCTTGGTGATCCATGGCCAGACCTGCCGTCGCAATCGCCTGGCGCTGATGTGCCAGACCGGCAGGAACCGCGTCGCGCCGATCCGCATCCGGCTCAACCAGCACCACCTGCACACCGGCATCGGAGAACACGGCCGCAAAGGCCACGCCGATAGATCCCGCGCCGAGGATAACGATGCGCGTGTCGGTCAGGGGAAATGACGGTTTTTCTTGCATGTGTTCACATAACGCACAACTGTGCGGCTCTATCAATCGGTATTGCAGCACCCTAGGCGGAGGGCGGGATATTGGCAAAGGACGAGACATTGAACGGGCGCATTGCCGTGGTCACCGGTGCCGCGCGCGGGCTGGGGCGGGCCATAGCCGAGCGGTTGGCGCAGGCGGGCGCGAGCATCGTGGCGGTTGACGTGCCGGGGGCTTTCGCCGAGGTGCCGGCGGGCTGGCGGGTCGAGGCGATCGACTTGTCCGACGATGCAGCCGACGCGGCCCTGAAGCGGCTGGCCGCAGATCTGGGCACCGTCGACATCGTAGTGGCAAATGCCGGGATCGTCCCGCCCTGGCGCGGGATGGACGCGCTTGACCGGGCCGAATGGGACCGGGTGATGCGGGTCAATGTCTGGGCGCTGGCGGCGACCATCGGGGCCTTTGCCCTGGCGATGGAGCGGTCGGGGCGCGGGTCGGTCATCGCCATGGCCTCGATCAACGGCTACAAGGCGCACCCCAAACAGGTGCTCTACACGGCATCGAAACATGCCGTGATCGGCATCGTGCGGGCAGCGGCGCTCGACCTTGGCCCGCGCCAGATCCGTGTCAACGCTTTGGCCCCTGGCCCGATCGCCACCGAGGCGCTGGTGCAGCGGATCGAAGCGCGGCACCGCGCCGGTGGACCCGCACCCGTGATCGCCTTGCAGGATCTGGCGGACGGGTCCGCTCTTGGCCGCCTCGCCACCCCGCAGGACGTGGCGAATGCGGCGCATTTTCTGGCCTCCGATGCCTCGGCCGGCATGACCGGCGTGGTGCTGCCGGTCGAGGCGGGCCTTCCCTAGGCGCGTGCTTTCCAGCCGTTTGCGGCCAGAATGTCGTGGCTGGCCCTGATGTCGCCATCGGGATCGGCGCTCGGTGTCAGCGCGTCGGTGATGATCTCCAACACTGTCACGCCGGAATAGCCGATATCGTTCAGCGCCTTGGCTGACGGGGCAGGATCGACAATGCCCGTTCCCAGACGCGCGTGCTTGAAATCGCCATAGCCCGAGTCCGAGATGTGCACGTTCTTCACCAGATCGCCCAACATGCGGATGGCGTCGGCCGGATCCTCCTTGATGAAGGCGCTGTTGCAGATGTCGAAATTCACCCCGATCTCGGGACCGATCAGGGCGGCGGTCTCGGCCATGTCCTTGGCGGTGGGCAGGTAGGTGAAGGGCACGTTCTCAAGCAAAAGCTGCACGCCGGTGCCTTTGGCATAGGCTACCAGTTCGCGCATGCCCTCGACGAACCAGTTCAGCATCCAGTCATGGGGCGGGTTGATCAGGCTGTTGACGGGGCCGGGGATCGCCACGACGTAGGGGCATTCCCATTCGGCCGACAGATCGATCGCCTCCTTGTAGCGATCCAGCGTGTAGGCGCGCATCAGCCGGTCGACGCCGTTCGGGTTGTTGTCCAACAAGGGGTAGCAAAAGCTGCTGAACCGCCCGCCTTCGCCGTTCAACCAAGCCTTGTACTCCCGCCGGTCCTTGATTGTCAGTTCGCGCGGCCAGCAATGCGGCGGGAAAATCATCATCTCGAAGGTGTCGAAGCCCAATGTCTTCAGATGCTTGAGGGCATCAAGCCCGCCATGGGAGTAAAGGAACGGAAAGGTGCTGGCAGCGACGTCGAGTTGGGGCATGGTGGGGCTTTCCGCTTGTCAGGGTTTCGGGCGCGTGTTCAGATAACGCACAAACGTTACCCTACCGCACGCACTATACCGCCACTCAAACGCGGATCAATCGCATTCTCAGCAAGGTGTTTTCCGCCCATGACCAGCCAGTTGTTCACTCCCTTCGATCTTGGTGGGCTGCTCTTGCCGAACCGCGTCGTGGTCTCGCCGATGTGCCAGTATTCCGCCACGGACGGCGTGCCGGGGGCGTGGCACCACGCGCATCTGGGGCAGTTCGCCATGTCCGGGCCGGGGCTGATCTTTGTCGAGGCGACGGGGGTGGAGCCTCAGGGTCGGATCACGCCTCGCTGCACCGGACTTTACGATGACGCGACCGAGGCGGCGTTTGCGCAGATCGTCGCGTTCATGAAATCGGTCGGCAACAGCCGCGTCGGCATCCAGCTCAGTCATTCGGGGCGCAAGGGCAATACCGTGCCCCCATGGGAGGGCGGTGGCCGGATCGAGGGGGAGGGCGGCTGGGTGCCCGATGCGCCCTCGGCTGTCGCATACCTGCCGGGCTGGCCCGCGCCCAATGCCATGGACACCGCCGCGTTGGCGCGCGTCCGGGACGCCTTCGCCGACAGCGCCCGCCGCGCCGCACGCGCCGGGTTCGATATCATCGAGGTGCACGCCGCCCATGGCTATCTGCTGCACCAGTTCATGTCGCCGATCACCAACACCCGCACCGACGCCTATGGTGGATCGCTGGAAAACCGGATGCGTTATCCGCTGGAAGTTTTCGAGGCCGTTCGCGAGGCTTTTCCGGCGGACCGCCCGGTCATGCTGCGCCTGTCCGCGACCGACTGGATCGAGGGTGGGTGGGACATGGAAGGCTCGCTCGCGTTCGCGCTGGCATTGAAAGCGCGCGGATGTGCGGCACTCGACGTGACCTCTGGCGGGCTCGATCAGCGGCAGAAGATCATCACCGGGCCGGGGTATCAGGTGGGCTTTGCGGAAGCGATCAGGCGCGAGGTGGGTCTGCCGGTGATGGCGGTGGGCCAGATCACCGAGCCGATTCAGGCCGAGACCATCGTGGCGACCGGGCAGGCCGATCTGGTGGCCTTGGCGCGCGGCATGTTGTGGGACCCGCGCTGGACGTGGAAGGCGGCTCTGGCGCTTGGCGCGGAAATCTCGCTGCCGGCGCAATATGCGCGCAGCAATCCGGCGCTGTCTGCAAAACCGTTTGTGACAAGGAGCTAGGCCATGGCGGAGTTGACCGGCAAGACCGTCATCGTCACCGGTGCCTCGAAAGGCATCGGGGCGGCGACGGCCAAGGCGATGGTTGGGGCAGGGGCCTTCGTTATCGGGCACTATGGCGGCGACAGGGCCGGGGCCGAGGCGGCGACGGGCGGCCATGCGCATCTAATTCAGGCGGATTTCACCGATATGGGTGCCGTCGATGCCTTCTGGGCCGAGGCGGTGAAGGTGGCGGGTGGCAGCATCGACGTTCTCGTCAACAATGCCGGCATCATGCGCCAGACAGGCGGTATCGGCGACCCGATCGAGGATTGGGACAGGGTCTGGGCCGAGGCGATGGCCGTCAATGTTGCAGCGCCTGCGCGCCTGATGCGCCATGCGGTGCGCGGATGGCTGGCGGCGGGCACGCCAGGCGCCGTCATCGGCATCGGCTCGTGGGTTTCGACGCGAGGCACCGCCAATCCCGGGGCCATCGCCTATGCCGCGTCGAAGGCCGCGATTTCGGCTGCAACCAAGACTGTGGCGCGGAACTACGCGGCGCAGGGTATCCTTGCTTATGTCATCGCGCCGGGCGTTGTGCGCACGCAGATGTCCGTCGACAGCGCCGCCAGAACGGGGGGAGAGGCCGCCGTGACGGCGACCCTGCCGATGGGCGAATGGGTGCCGCCCGAGGATATCGCGGAAACGGCCGTGTTCCTCGCCTCTGGCCGCGCCCGCCATCTGACGGGGGCGACCATCGACCTGAACGGCGCGGCCTATATCAGATGAGATTACTCGGCAGCGGCGCTGTGGCGGCCGTCGATCGCATCGACGATCCGATCGAGCTTGGCCATCAGGGGCACCATCTGCGCCACACGCTCGCGCCCCTCTGCCCCCAGCGAGGCGAAGGTGGTGATCGGCGCGCGCACGTCGCCCACCGGATATCCCGCCGCCGCCGCCAGCGCCTTGGAGTAGCACTGATGCCCGTAAAGCGGGTGGCCTGCGGTGATGATCTTGTCGAACTCGGAAATCACCGATTGCACCGCTTGCACGTCGTCCCAGCGACCCTGCTCGGCCCATTCCACGAACTTTACCGACGCGCGCGGGATGTAGTTGCCATAGGGGTTCACATATCCCCTGGCGCCCATCTTGTAGCTTTCCAGTACACGCTGCCCGGCCCAGACATTCATCAGGCCATCACTCTCCACGATGATATCGTGAATGCGTTCAATGCGTTGCGAGGCTTCCTTGATGTAACGGATCTGCGGGAAAGTCTTGGTAAGCTTGCCGACAAGCTTGGCGCTCATGTCGACGCGACTGGTATAGGGGTTGTTGTAGAGCATGATCGGCAGATCGCAGCCCTCGCAGATCGCCTTGTAGTAGTTGAAGATCTCGTCCTCGGTCGGCGTGTAGTAGTAGGGCGGGATGATCATCAACCCGTCCGCGCCCAGATCCTGCGCCTGCCGCGAGTAGCGCACGGCATTGGGCGTGTAGGCGTTCATCGAGCCGACCATCACCGGGATGCGCCCCGCGATGTGCTGGACGGTCGCGCCGACGAATGCCTCACGCTCGGCATCGGTGATGGTCAGGAATTCACCCGTGGTGCCAAGGATGATGATCCCCGGCACGCCTTCGGCCAGTTGCCAGTCGAGAAAGCGGGTCCAGGCGGCGTAGTCGATGGCCGCACCGCCTTCTGTGAAGGGGGTGACGGTGACGGTGTAGCTGCCGGAGAAGGGCGTATGGCTCATGGGGTGGTCCTTTGGCGGAATGTGCAATGAGAACGGCGGATGTGGTGATCATCGGCGGCGGCATCACCGGGCTGATGACGGCGTGGAACCTGGCCGAGGCCGGGGCCGATGTGGTGCTGCTCGAGGCGGGCGACCTGGGGGCGCAGGCCTCGGGGGCGAACGCGGGTAGCCTGCATCTGCAGATCCAGTACCCCGAATTCGTCAAGTATGGTGAGGGTTGGGCGCGCGCCTATGGCCCCTGCCTGGGCTTTCTGAAGGCATCGCTGGACCTGTGGCAGGACTTGCCCGCCCGCACCGGCGAGGATCTGAGCGTGAAACTCGGCGGCGGCATCGTCGTGGCGCAGACCGACGCCCAGATGGCGCATATCGAAGCCAAGGCGCGGATCGAGGCGGCCCATGGCGTCGAGACCGAGATATTGGACCGCAACGCCCTGCGCGCCATGGCACCCTATCTGTCGGACAAGGCCATCGGCGGCGGATTGTGCGCGCGAGAGGGGAAGGCGAACACGCTGCGGGTGACGCCCGCCGTTCAGGCGAAGGTGGCCGCATCGGGGGTAACGGTCCTGAGCCATACGCCGGTGACAGCGATCGAGGCGGAGCGCGGCGGATATACCGTCGACACGCCCAAGGGCAAGTTCCATGCGCGTCGGATCGTCAACGCGGCGGGCGCTTCGGCGGGCAACGTCGCAGCGATGCTGGGAGCAAAGGTCGAGATCGACGGCTTTCCGCTGCAAGTCACAGTCACCGAACCCACGGCTCCCCTGATACCCCACCTTATCTATTCGGCCGCTGGCAAACTGTCGCTCAAACAGGCCCCGAACGGGGGCTGCATCATCGGCGGCGGCTGGTCCTCGTCCATCCGGCCTGACGGGACGCTGGCGACCGATCCCCATAGCTTGACCGGCAACATGGCCATTGCTGCCGATGTCGTGCCGCGCCTTGGCCAGATGCGCGCGCTGCGCAGTTGGACGGCATGGGTCAACGGGACGCCGGACTGGCGGCCTATTCTGGGAGAGTTGCCGGGCAAGCCCGGCTTCTTCCTCGCCCTGTTTCCATGGGTCGGCTTCAGTGCCGCGCCAATGACGGCGCAGGTGACGGCCGAGATGGTTCTGGGCCAGCGCAGCCTTGCCTCCCTCAAGGGAATATCCGTCCTTGCGGATTGAGGGGCTGGCGCTCTGCCTCATGCAACCCCGCGACCGGCTTTGTTGGTTTCGGCGCGTTTGCGCTGGAAGGCACGCCACGTCATCGCCCATTTGGCGGGATCCTCGAAAACGTCGCCCTTCACTTGGGCGATGGGCTGGTTGTGGGGCGCGGATTTCACCAACTCGGGGTTGGTGCGCGCTTCTTGCGCGATTTGAGCCACCACGTCGATCCAACGGTCGATATCCTCCTTCGACCACAACTCGCCCGCCTCGGGTGTGAAGGGTTCCGCCACGATCCACGGCTCGTGGCTCATCCACCACGGATCAATGCCGTAATCCGCCATGCGGTTGGCGAAGTCGACCGTGCCGATGCCGGTTTCCTCGGTCAGGGGGCCAAGCGACCAGCGAGTCATTTCCATGCGGTGCTGCGTGATCGCGGGGTTGGATTTGGCCAGTCCGGGGATCTGCGACAGGCGCTTGTCCATGTAGTTGTTCGCCACCACCGAGATGTCCGAGGCCAGTTCGATCCCCTCGGCCCCCATGCCGCGCGCCCAGGCATAGGCCTTCACAACCTGCGGGACATTGCCCCAGAATTCGCGCACCTTGCCCGCCGATTTCGGGCGATCCTCGTCGAGGATGTAGCGATCGCCGTCTTTCGCCACGACCGGGCAGGGTAGATAGGGCGCCAATGCGTCCGAGCATCCGAACGCCCCTACAGCGGGCCCGCCGCCCGCCTTGGGCGCGCCGAAGGTCTTGTGGAGCATGAACATGCAGGCATCGAAGCCCAGTTCGCGTGCCGACAGCTTGCCCATGACCCCGTTGAAATTGGCGTGGTCATAGAAGCACAGCGCCCCGGCTTCCTTCGCCACCCGCACCCATTCCTTTATCTCGGGGTTGTAGATGCCCATGTCGTCGGGGTTGTTGATCATGATCAACGCAGTTTTGTCGCTGACCGCCGCTTTCAGCGCGTCGAGCGAGGGGTAACCGTTTTCTTCCAGCGGCAGGTTCACCACCTTGAAGCCCGCCGCCGCAGCTGTGGCGGGATTGCAGGGATGCGCCTGCACCGACGTCACCATCTCGGTCCGCTGGCCCAACATGCCCCGGTCCGCCCAGTAGGCGCGGGCGACGATGGCCATGGTATAGGCCGCATCGGCCCCGCCTCCGGCCTGGAAGATGAACTGATCCATCCCCGACAGCGACCGGAGGATGCCGTCGAAGTCGTGGATGATGCTCAAGACGCCCTGCAGGGTGTCGGGGTGCTGGTAGGGATGAACCTCGGCCAGCTGCGGCCGCAGGGTGGCGAATTCCGAGGTCTTGGAATTGTATTTCATGGTGCAGGTGCCGAACAGGCTGATGCCCATCATGCCCAATGTCATCTGGCTCAGGTGCAGGTAATGGCGCTGCGCCTCGAACTCGGTGATTTCCGGCAGATCGGGGCGGTCCTTGCGGGCCATGGCGGCGGGGATCAGATCGCTGCCGACCGCTTGCGTGATCTCGGCCTCGGGGGCAGGGAAGATCTGGCCGCGCCCACCGGGGCGGCCGATTTCCATCACAAGCGGCTCGTCCCACTTGGCGGCATGAAATTCGGGTAGACGGGTCATTTCAGCACCTCCTTGAGGGTATTGCACAGGCGTCGGATGTCCGCGGCGGAATGCACCTCGGTCACGCAATAGAGCGCAGATTGGCCAAGGTTCAGGCCCTCGCCGGACAGATCCTTGCCGCCGAAAATGCCATGCGCCCGCAGCGCGTCGTTTATGTGCGCCACCGATCGACCGGTCGCGTCGAAATTGACGACGAATTCCTTGAAATGCGTGTCGGGCCAGACCACCCGCACCCCCGGCACCTCGGCCAGCGATTTGGCGGCATAGCGCGCGCGCGCCGCGATCAGCCGGCCCAGTTCGGCGAAGCCCTCTGGCCCCAAAAGACTCATGTAGACCGCGCCCGCGATCGCCCAAAGATAGGTCGAGTTGCCGGTCCAGTCGTTGCCCTCTTCCCGCATCCCGTAGGAGTTCTGGTGCGGGCAGGCGAGGCCGAAGCCGAATTCGCCGTCCTTTTGGGTTTCGGCGATCGACACCAGAAACCCGTTATAACTGCGCACATACCGCTCCTCGTCGCGGGACGCGATGAAGCCCCCGGCACCCCCGCCGCATTGCATATGCACGCCAAGGGGTTGCACCGGACCAGTCACGATATCCGCGCCGTAGTCGCCCGGCGCTTTGAGGATGCCAAGGCTGGCGGGATCGACGCCGACGATGGTTTCGGCCCCTGCGGCGCGGGCCAACCGCGCGATCTCGGCCGCGCCGGTCTCGATGGTGCCGAGATAGGCGGGATTCTCGAAATAGACGGCGGCGACGTCGGGCCCAAGTTTGGCTTTCAGGTCGGCAAGGTCGAGGCGGCCCGAGGTGGGATCGGCATGGACCAGCACAACCTCAAGACTGCCCGCCATGCCGCTTGGCTGGCAATAGGTGCGGATCACCGACAGACGCTCGGGGTCCGAGAAATGCGGCACCAGCACTTTGGTGCGCCCCGTCATCCGCGCCGCCATCCGCAGCGCGTGCCCGATGGCGCAGCCCCACGAATAGACCGGCAACTGCACCACGTCGAGGTTCAGCAAGGCGCCCAGTTGCGACGAGAACTCGAACCACGCCTGATTGCGCCCGTGATCGGATTGATAGCTGCCCCAGACATTGGTGGCGAATTCCGTCCGGCCGACGATTTCGTCGACGATTGCAGGCACATGATGCTGCCAAACGCCCGCGCCAAGGAAACTGAGATTGCTTTCGCAATCGCCGTTGCGCTTGAGGCGGGTGACCAGATCGCGGCGCAACTCCATTTCGGATGTGAGCGCCGGGGGCAGGTCAAGGGGCGTCTTGCGGTAATGGTCCTGCGGGATCTGCTCGAATAACTCGGCGATGGAAGCGGCGCCGATTTCGGCCAGCATCGCGTCAAGCGCACCGGGGGCGGAAAGGGCCATCCAGGGGTGCGCGCGGGTGTTTGACTGCATGGGTGCCTCCCTCTTCCGCGCGTCATGGGTGGCGCGACGGATTTGATTCTGACTGCCGGGCAAAGATTGCACAAAAGTTCACATAACGCACATCCCGATTCAGCCGGAGGCGAGACGCATCACCGTCTCGCGGCCCCTGCCGGTGCGCACCCGAAGGTAACCCGCCAGTTCGGCGTCCAGATCGGGCGCCCCGCTGTCGACCCAGAGGACGGGCTGCGCAAGGTGGGCAAGCTTGTCCTCGGATGCCAGCACGATCAGCCCCTCACGCCCCGCGCGGCGCAGAACATCCGGGCCGATCTGCTGGTTGCCGCGCCCGATGAGGAAGCCTTGTTGTCCCGTGACCCCCAGCACGATCCTGACCGCCCCGCTCCCGGCCAATTCGGCGAGGGCCGTCGCACCCAGATCGCGCCCGACGACCAATCCGTCCCTTATCGCGTCGATGCCGAGGATCGTGGGCACATGCCCTGCCGCGCGCATGACGGCCCCGGCGCTGGTGCCCGGCCCGATGACGTAGAGCGTGCCGGGTTGCATCTGCGCGACGATCTCTGCCGCTGCGGCCATGAGTGCGCGCCCCCAGTCGACGCGCGGCCCGCCTTTGGCAGCCTGAATGCGGTTTCGCAGGACAGGCACACGCGCATGACCGTAGAGCATCGGGGCGATACGGCCTGCGCGCAGCGCTGCCTCGTCGATATCCATGACTTCTGCGTCATCGGTCCATCCGACACGCGCGGGCGTGGTCAGTATCTCGGCCAAGAGCGCCCCCGCCGCCTCGGGCGAAATGGCAAAGACGCCCGAGTGCATCTTGACACCGCAGGGGATGCCGAGGACCGCTTGACCGGGGGCAAGGGATGCGCAGATGTCGCGGGCAGTGCCATCTCCGCCCGCAAAGACAACGAGGTCACAGTCTGCCATGGCCGCCACGGCGGCGCGGGTGTCGCGGGCCGATCCTGTCGCGTGCGGCAGTGCGCAGACCGTGACGGCCAGATCCAGCCCCTCGACCCAATCCGCCCCCAGTGCCCCCGGTGCGACGGTGATAGCCGCCCCCGGCACCCGTTCCGCCAGCCGTGCCAAGGCACGGCGCGTGCGCAGTCCCGCCTGCGCCACGGCCCCGCGCGCCAAGGCCTCGGCGACCGTGCCCGGCCCGTCCGTGCCCTTCAGCCCGACCCGCCCGCCCAGTCCGGCGATGGGGTTTACGATCAGTCCGATGGTCATTCGGGCAGTTCGATCTTCATCCGGGGTCCCTTTGCCCTGCCGTCCGCAATCGCGCTTGCGGCGGCGTTCAATATCCGCAGAGTTGTTCGCAAACCGGAGGATGCCATGAGCGCCAAGCCAGAGAAAGTCACCATTGGCAAGGCTGTGCCCTTGTGTCGGCTTGTCACCGGCTTGTGGCAGATGGCCGATCAGGAGCGGGACGGTAAACCCTTCGATCTGGAGGCCGCCGCGCAAGCCCTGGTGGCGTATGCGCGCGACGGATTCGACAGCTTCGATATGGCCGATCATTACGGCAGCGCCGAGATTGTGGCGGGCATGGCGCACAAGGCGCTGCGGGATGCGGGTGAGGTGCCGCCGACGATCTTGACCAAGTGGTGCCCGGAACCCGGTGCGATGGATGCCGGGATCGTTCGGCAGGGCGTGGAGACGGCGCTGCGCCGGCTCGATCTGCCGGTGATCGACGTGATGCAGTTCCATTGGTGGCGCTACGAGTCGCCGGAATACCTGACGGCACTGGGCCACCTGATGCGCTTGCGGGAGGAAGGGTTGATCCGAGAAATCGGCCTGACCAATTTCGACGCGGCGCATCTGCAACTGGTGCTGCGGGAAGGCATCGAGATCGCCTCGAACCAGGTCTGTTTCTCGCTCCTCGACCGTCGGGCGGCGGGCGCATTGAGCGATGTGGCGCAGGCCAATGGCGTGGCGATTCTGGCGTTTGGCACGCTGTGCGGTGGCTTCCTGTCCGACAAATGGGCCGGGCAGAAGGAACCCGACAGGATCGGCGACTGGAGCCGGATGAAATACAAGCGCTTCATCGACGCCAGCGGTGGCTGGAGCGGATTTCAGACGCTTCTGGGTGCATTGGGGCAGGTCGCGCGCAAGCATGGTGTGTCGACCACGAACGTTGCAACAGCCTGGACACTCAGCCATCCCGCCATCACCGCCACCATCATCGGCGCGCGCCTTGGCGAGGGTGAGCACCGCGCGGACAACACGCGCGCCTTGTCCCTCACGCTGGATGCCGACGACCACGCGTCGATCGATGGCGCGGTGTCCGGGTTGCAGATGATTCCCGGCGATTGCGGCGACGAATACCGCAAGCCACCGTTCCTGACCGCCTCGGGGGATCTGAGCCATCACCTCGACGCCTTGCCGCCTGTATTTCCGGTGTTGCAAAACCCGGTCCGACCCGGCCGGACACGCGCCGAAAGCGGATCGATATGGGAAGAGAAAGCGGGTTTCTCGCGCGCCACGCGCAGCGGCAACAGGATCTGGGTCAGCGGCACCACCGCCACCGACCCCAAAGGCAATGCTATGGGGAAGGGCGACGCGGCGGCGCAGGCCATCTACATATTCGACAAGATTTCGGCCGCGCTCGGTTCCTTGGGCGCCTCGCTGGAGGATGTGGTGCGCACCCGCATCTACCTGCGTCACGCGGCGGATTGGGAGGCGGTTTCCGCCATTCACGCGCGCTATTTCGGAGTTACCCGCCCCGCCAACACGCTGCTGGCAGGGATAACGCTGATCGGTCCTTACGACGTGGAAATCGAAGCGGAGGCAGTGGTTTCGCAGGGCGGTTCAGACGCCGGGGATTGACAGAATCCCAAAAGCCTCCACCAATAAACGCACGAAAGTTCGCAATGCGCACAAGACGCATTCGTTCTTTCCCTTTCGTGGCGCGATGCGCTCGCGCCGCCCAACTTCGGAGGAAGACGAATGTATAAACGCAGTTTCCTGGCTGCCCTCGGGGGCCTTGCCATGCTGGCCACTCCCTTTGCCGCCGCGCAGGCGCGCACGCTTGACGAGATCGTGGCAGCGGGCGTGATCCGCATCGGCATCAACCCCAACTTTCCGAACATGAGCACGCGCAACGACGCGGGTGAGTGGGTCGGATTCGACATCGACATCGGCAATGCGCTGGCCGCTGGCATGGGTGTAGCGGTGGAATGGGTGCCGACCGAAACGCCGCAGCGTGTGCCGTTCCTGGTGTCCGATCGCATCGACATCTCGCTAGGCGCGCTGACCCGGAACGCCGAGCGTGCGATGCTGATCGACTTCACCGTGCCGCTTCATACCGAGGTGTTGGCCGTCCTCACCACGGACGAGGTCGCGGGCGAGACATGGGAAGAATTCAACGTAGAGGGCATGACGCTTGCCAACATGCGCGGCAACTGGACCGTCGGTTGGGCGGAGGAGAACATGCCCAATGTCGAGATCGAACTGGTCGACACTCTGGCCGATACCGTCCGCCTTGTGGCGCAGGGCCGCGCCAATGCTATCGTCGAGAACATCGACTTCTTCATGGCCTTCACCGAGAACTACCCCGACGTGAACTGGCGCGTGGTCGAGACCCCGATCTTCGTCGCCTATTGCGCCATCGGCGTGGCGCAGGGCAACGAGAACCTGACCGAGGTGCTCAATATCCTGCTCTACAACATGCACTCGGATGGCACGATCAACGCGACATGGGAAACCTATTACGGCGCCCCGATGCTGCGCGCGGTTGAGCCGATCCCCTACTTCTGATCTCCTCCCTCATGCGCCCCGCCGGACCTGATTGTCTGGCGGGGCGTAAAGGTGCCCTGACCCTACATGAACTATCAATTCCAATACGGCGTGGTCTGGGACAATTTTTGGACCTTGATGGAGGGTGCCTGGCTGACCTTTCAGCTTGGCGTATTTGCGTTTGCGGGCGGTGTGGTGATCGGGCTGATCGGTGCCTCGATCAAGTCCTACGGGCCCCGGCCGCTGCGCTGGCTGGTCGATACTTACGTGGTGTTCATCACCAACACGCCGGCCCTGATCCAGATTTATTTCCTCTATTACGGATTGCCCGAACTGGGCGTGCGCTGGTCGAACGAGGCCTGCGTGCTGATCGGACTTGTGCTGAATGCGGGTGCCTATCTGACGATGATCCTTCGCGCAGGTTTCCTGTCGGTGCGCCTGACCGAACTGGAGGCAGGGCAGACGCTTGGTTTCTCCCTCCTGCAGCAAATCCGATACATCGTGGTGCCCCATATCGCCAAGACGGTCTATCCGGCGCTGGCCAACTTCTTCATCGTCGTGCTGGTCATGGGAACCTCCATCGGTGCGCTGATCGGGGTGGATGAGTTGACGGGACAGGCGATCAACCTGTCATCAGTAAACTATCGCTGGCTGGAATACTTCTCGGTCGTGGCGGTGATCTACGTGGTGCTGACTTTCATCGCCTCCATCGGATTGGCGCTACTGGGCCGGTGGGCCTTTCGCGTCCGGGCGAAGATTTTCTGATGGAGCATATCCTCGACCAAATCCCGCGCTTCTTCACCGCCGAAAACATGGCGCTGCTGCTGCAATCGGCGGGCCTGACGCTGGCGATGACGCTGGTGGGCTGCCTGATCGGCTTTGGGCTGGCCTTTGTGCTTGTCTATCTGCGCCAGACGCCGGGCCTCTGGGCGCTGCCGTTGCGGGTAGTCTGCGTCACCTATGTCGAGGTGTTCCGCCGCATCCCGTTTCTTGTGGTGGTCTACCTTGTCCTGTTCTTCATCCAGACCGTCGCGAGCAACGCCTCGCTTTTCACCATCGCGGTGATCTCGATCTGCCTCTATGCCATCGCCTATACCGCCGATATCATCCGGGGTGGCCTTGAATCCGTGCCGCAGACCCAGATCGATGCCGCTCGGGCGATGAATTTCGGGCGTCTGCGCACGCTGGTCACGGTCAGCCTGCCGCAGGCCTGGCCCGTCATCGTGCCGCCCGCGATCGCCTTCGCCGTCAGTTTCATCAAGGACACCGCACTGGTCAGCCAGATCGGCGTGTTCGAATTGACCTTCCGGGGCAAGGAACTGAACAATCAGGGCTATTCTGGCATCCTCGTCTTTGGCACCATCGCGATGTGCTACTTCCTCATGTCCTTCCCGCTCAGCATGTTGGGCCAATATCTGGAGAAACGGCTTGCCACACCTCGCGGTGAACGATCTGCGCGCAAGATACGGCGCGCTTGAGGTCCTGAAGGGCGTCAGTTTCCTGATGGAAAAGGGCCAGGTCGTGGCCCTTGTCGGGCCGTCGGGTTCCGGCAAGTCCACGGTGTTGCGAACGCTTGTGGGCCTGACGCCGGTGACGGGCGGGTCGATCACGATCCATGACGAGGCGATCGATTACGCCAGTGCGGCCTCGGTCAGGCGGGCCCGCGACCAGATGGCCATCGTGTTCCAGCAATATAACCTGTTCCAGAACATGCGGATCATCGACAACGTCACCGTCGCGCCGATCAAGATCAAGAAACGCCCCAAGGCCGAGGCCCGCGCCGATGCCGAGCAGTTGCTGGCGATGGTGGGGTTGGCCGAAAAGCTGAACGCATTTCCCGACCAGCTGTCGGGCGGGCAACAGCAGCGCGTCGCCATTGCGCGCGCACTCGCATTGCATCCCGAGATCCTGTTGCTCGACGAGGTCACATCGGCACTTGATCCCGAACTGGTCAACGAAGTACTGGACACGATCCGCAGGCTTGCGTCCCAAGGCATGACCATGATCCTTGTCAGCCACGAGATGGCCTTTGTGCGCGAAGTGGCAGACAAGGTGATTTTCATGGACAAGGGTCAGGTTGTCGAGGAAGGCCCGCCCGATATCCTGTTCGATGCGCCCAAGACCGAGCGCGCGCGGGAGTTCTTCAGCAAGATCCTGCGCCATTGACTGGGGGCAGGGCGGCTATCGTAAAGGGTTCGGCTCCATGGCGCATCTGATCGTTCCCGTCTCCGCCGAGGGGGAGATCGTGGCCTTCTCCGAGGGCCTCAGCTTCTGGGGTGGGATCGACCCGCAGACGGGCGTTGTGATCGACGCGCATCATGAAGGGCACGGGCAATCGCTTGCGGGCAAGATCGTGATGATGCCGACGACGCGCGGATCGTGTTCGGGCAGTGGCGGCCTGCTGGAGATGGCGCTGAGCGGTCATGCCCCGGCCGCGCTGATCTTTCACAAGGACGAGGATATCGTGACGCTTGGCGCCATGGTCGCAACGCGGATGTTCGACCGACCGGTTGCCGTGGTGCGTTTGTCGCCCGAAGATTACGCCGCCGTCGCGCGTCAGACGCGTGCAAGGATAACCGACAGCCACCTGACGGCGGGTGAGATTTCTCTGCCGCTGAGCCTGTTGTCCTCCGACGGTCTGGAGTTGTCTGCATCCGACCACGCCATGCGTGACGGGGCCGAGGGACCAGCCGTTCAGCTAGCGATGGAAATGCTGTGCACGATGGCAGTGCTGCAAGGCGCGCGCCGTCTGATCGACGTCACCCGCGCCCATATCGATGGCTGTATCCTGGGCGGTCTGGCGAACCTCGGCTTTGCCGAGCGCATGGCCGATATGGGCGGCAAGGTGCGCATCCCGACAACGATGAACGCGATCTCGGTGGATCGCCTGCATTGGCAGGCCCAAGGCGTGCCGCCCGTGTTCGGCCTTCCGGCCAGCCGCCTGGCGGATGCCTATACGCGCATGGGTGCGCGGTCGAACTTCACCTGCGCGCCCTATCAGGCCGAAGATGCGCCCGCCCTTGGCGAGAACATCGGCTGGTCTGAATCGAATGCCGTCATCTATGCCAACACCGTGTTGGGGGCCCGGACCACGAAGCACCCCGATTACCTTGATCTCTTCATCTCCCTGACCGGACGAGCGCCGATGTCGGGCGTCTACCTGCCCGAGAACCGCGTGGCGCGCGCCGTGATCGAGGTGGATTTGCCGCACGCCTCTGACGACGCGATCTGGCCGCTGCTGGGGTGGCTGGTCGGCAGTCTTGCGCCCGACCGGATTCCGTTGATCACGGGGCTGGAGCACGCCGCACCCAAGCCTGACGACCTGCGCGCGATCTGTGCCGCCTTCGGCACGACGTCGGCGGCGCCGATGCTGCATGTGGCGGGGGTGACCCCCGAAGGAGACATGCCACCCTCGGCGGATGCTGTCCGGCACAGGATTACCAAGGCCGATCTTGCGGCGGTCTGGCAGCGATTCAATGCGGGACCGGAGAAGGTGGACCTGATCGCCCTTGGCAGCCCGCATTTCTCGCTCGACGAAACCCGTACCTTCGCGCGTCTTATGTCGGGCCGCCAGCGACACCCCGATACCGCCGTCATCATCACGCTGGGGCGCGATACCCGTGCGCAGGCCGAGGCAGAAGGATTGATGCCAACGCTTGCCGCCGCTGGCGTGCAGGTGGTGGCGGATCTGTGCTGGTGTTCGATTTCCGAGCCCGTGTTTCCCCCCTCCGCCAGAACCCTGATGACGAACTCCGGCAAGTATGCCCATTACGCTCCGGGTCTGAGTGGGCGGGAGGTTCGTTTCGGCGGCCTGGCGGCCTGCGCCGAGGCGGCGCAAACCGGCAGGGTGTCGGCAGCACTTCCTGGCTGGTTGCAGTAGACCCGGACGCCGGGCAGGCGTCAGCGCAGCAGGTCCGGCAGGTAGAGCACAATGGCGGGGACCGCGATGACCGCCACCACCACCAGCAGGTCCGCGATCAGGAACGGGATCACGCCCACGAAGATTTGCGCCGTCGTCACATATTTCTGCGCCACGTTCTTGATGACGAATACATTCATCCCCACTGGCGGCGTGATCATCCCGATTTCAAGCAATTTCACCACCAGAACCCCGAACCAAACGAGGCTGACGCCTTGATCGCGCAATACGGGCAGGAACACAGGCAGCGTGATCAGAAGCGCGCCGAACGGCTCCATGAAGGTGCCAAGCGCAAGGTAGACCAGCACGATGATGATCATCAGGTGCAGGTAGCTCAGGTCCGCGCCCGCCACCCAGGAATTGATGAACCCCGACAGGCCCGACAGGCCGAGGAAGCGGGTGAACATCATCGCGCCGACGCCGATGATGAACAGCGATCCGGTGGTGATGACGGTCTCCAGCAGCGATTGCCAGATCGCCTCGCGGTCGAGGCGACCGGCCACTCCCGCGATCACAATGGTGCCAAAGGCGCCCATCGCCCCCGCCTCGGTCGCGGAGAAAATATCGAGGACAAGGCCGAGGAACATGAAGACGATCAGCACCATGATCGGCAGCACCGATTTCAGCGCCGCGCGGATGTCGCCGACGCCCACATCAATCGTGTGCGACGGGATCAGGTCGGGCCGGAACCGGCAAATCACCAGAATGACGGCGCAGTAACCCAAGGCTGTCAGAAGGCCGATGCCGACGCCGCCCAAAAACACCTCGATGATCGAGGTTTCGGCAAAGACGCCGTAGATGATCATCAGGATCGAGGGCGGGATCAAAGCGCCAATGGTGCCGCCTGCGGCGATGCACCCTGCGGCAAGCGAGGGACGGTAGCCCGCCTGCACCATCTCGGGGATTGCAATGCGCCCCATTGCGGCGGCGCAGGCAAGTGACGAGCCGGAGACGGCGGCAAAGCCAGAACAGGCGAAGATCGACGAGATCGCCAGCCCGCCCGGCAGCTTGCGCAGCATCAGCTTGGCCAGGTCGAACAAGCCCCCGGTCATGCCGGTATAGTAGGCGACAAATCCCATCAGCAGGAACATCGGCACCGCCGACAGGGTCCAAGATGCCACGAAATCATAGGGCGTTCCGGCCAGGATACCGATAGCGGGCGTCACGCCGACAAGGGCCACGACACCGCCGAAGCTGACCATGATCAATGCCATGGCGACGGGCAGACGCAGCAACAGCAGGACCAGCAAGATGCCGACGCCGATAAACCCTGTCTCGACACTCATGCAGATGCCTTTCCGGGGGTGATGCCGAGGGCGCGGTCGATACCCCGGATCAGGCAAGCGACCCCGGCTAGGGCAAAGCCCAAGACCGGCACGCCGTAACTGGGCCAGGTGTAGAAGCGGGTTTCGCCCAGCAGCAGGAACGTGCCACGCGTGTAGTTCGACATTGCATTGCCCCAGGTAGCCCAAGTGAGGACGCCGTAGATGCCGGCCGCAATCAGGGCCACCACCACGTCCGAGCCGCGCAAGAGGGCAGGCGGCAAGGCGCCGTCCACCAGTTCGACCGACACCATCTCGCCCCTCAACTCGATCCAGCCAAGCGGCAGGAAGGCCAACGGCACCATGTAATAGCGCGCCACCATGGCGTTGGTGACATCGAAGCTGATGCTGAAAAGATTGCGCAGGACGACGTCGAGGCAGATGTGCCCCATCATCGCCAGCACCGCGACAGCGCCCAGAATGGCAAGCAGCCGCGAGATCTTCGATGCGGTCGTGACGAGGGTGATCATCGGGATCTGTCCAGCAAGAAAGACCCCGGCCCGCACCATCGCGGACCGGGGGCGTTGCAAGTTAGGCGCTCAGAGGCCGTAGGTCGTCAGGTCCACCTGGCTCCAGATCCGCTCCCACGCGAGGTCGGCCAGCGCGTCCGGGTCGTTGCCGATCCCCTCGACGATGGCGGTCCATTCCTCGACCAGACGCACGAAGTTTGCGGCGCTCGCGCCCGAGGCTTCGATGACAGCGGCTGCATCGGCCTGAATGAAGGCATTCGATGCCTCCAGCAGGTCCGCCGGCGCGTCGACGACGACAATGTCCGTCCCGTCAACGGCCGCGCGGGCCGCTTCCGGAAGCTGGAAGGCCCAGCGATCGGTCAGGTCGAAGTTGGCACGGTTGGCCGCGCGCAGGAACATGCCGCGCTGCTCCACGCTCATTCCCGCCCAGGTGGCGTTTGCGACCGTGAAGTTGGAGTTGCAGTGGTAGGTGCCAAGCGGCAACAGGGTCAGGTCAGTGGCGACATCCACCAGCCGGAAGCTGAGCATGTCGACGATTGACGCCATGCTGCCGTCGACCGTGCCCTGATTCATCGCCTCGAAGATGTCATTGACGCTCATGGGCACGCCGGTCGCGCCGAAGCTTTCGGCCCAGCGCGAATAGGGCGCGCCACCCGAACGAAGGCGCAGACCCTGCAGATCCGCGACCGAAGCGATCGGTTGGGTCGAGATCACGCCATAGACGTCCGAACTTCCCGCGCCGGTAAAGACCGCGCCGAAGGTGTTGAATTCGGCCTGGCATTCGGCGCAATTGACCGTCCATTCCGTCATCGCCAACGCCATGGCATGGGGAGAGCGGCCCAGAAGCGCCAGATCACCCGACACCCCCGTGAGCGGGAAGTCGGCCGAGAAGTAGAGCGGCAGGACGTTGCCGACATCCACCAGCCCGGTGGACAGCGCGTCAGCCATCTGCGGAAGCGCCACAACTTCCGGCCCAAGGATGGTGCCGGTCATCGTTCCACCGGATTCCTCGGCCAGATACTCCACGAAATGTTCGTAGGTGTAATAGGCCGGGTGCGCCGGCGGCGCGGCAGGGGCCAAGCGCAGATCCTGTGCGGCGGCAGCGCCCGCCATCAGGGCCGTGCCGGTCGCAAGGATGGTCAGTGTGGCTAACAGTTTCATCGTTATCCTCCCAGAAGTGATGAGTGTGGTTTCGGTTCAGAGCCGAAGAAGACGCCGAGCGTTTTCCTTCAGTATCAGGGGTTTGACCTCGTCCCGGATCGCCGTCTCGTCCAGATCGGCAAGCCATCGGTCGGGCGTGATGGCGGGCCAGTCAGAGCCGAACAGCATTTTCTTCTTCAGCAGCCCGTTGGCGTATTTCACGAAGATCTCGGGAAAGTATTTCGGCGACCAGCCTGACATGTCGATGTAGACATTCGGCTTGTGGGTCGCGACGCTGAGTGCGACCTCGGTCCAGGGAAAGGACGGATGCGCCGCGATGATCGGCATGTCCGGAAAATCGGCGGCCACGTCGTCCAGATGCAGCGGGTCCGAGTATTTGAGGCGCATGTTCATGCCGCCCCTCATCCCCGCGCCAACGCCTGTCTGGCCGGTGTGGAACAGCGCAATCGCGCCTTCCTCGGCGATCGCCTCGTAGAGGTAATAGGCGCTGCGGTCGTTGGGATAGAAGGCTTGCATCGTCGGGTGGAACTTGAAGCCCCGCACGCCGAACTCGCGCACCAGCCGGCGCGCCTCACGCGCGCCGGCGCGGCCCTTGGCCGGGTCGATGGAGGCGAAGGGGATCATGATGTCGGCATTCTCGGCGGCGTGCTGCGCCACTTCCTCGTTGGAATAGCGATGGAAGCCGGTCTCGCGTTCGGCATCGACGGGGAAAATCACACAGCCGATCCTGCGCTCGCGGAAATAGGCGGCGGTCTGCGGCACGGTGGGCAGCATCCCATCCTTGCCGGCGGGGTTCTTGAAATACTGCGCCATCCCGGCCTGAAACTCGTCATAGCCGTCGTCTCGGCCATGCTTGCACGGCTCTTCCGCATGGGTGTGGAAGTCGATGGCAATCAGGTCGTCAACGTTCATGGGGTCTTTCCCGGTTCAGGCGCAAAGGTCATCGGTCGAGGCCGGTGAATTTGCGCAACAGGCGCGCAAGTTCCCGCTCCTCGGTGGGCGTCAGGTCGTGGCGGTGATAATCGTTGGCACCCGAATGCCGCAGGCGCTGGTCGGCGACATAGGCGCGGCCCGCCTCGGTCAGGTCCAGCTTGACCGAGCGGCGGTCGTCGTCGGGTATCTCGCGGGTGATCAGCGCCTGATCCTCCAGCCGACGGATCATCTTGGTCATATGCGCGGGCTTGATCCACAGCGTCTGCGCCAGAAGGCCCTGCCGGATGCCGGGATTGCAGTCGATCAGCAACAGCGTCGAGAATTCACCCGGTCGCAGCCCGTCGTCGCCGAAACGCTCGTAGAAACTGTCGAAGATCCGTACCTGCGCGACGCGCAGCAGGAAGCCGAGCGTTGTATTCAATTCGCCCAGATCGACCCTTTGGCTGGACGCAAGGCGCGGAGTTTTCTCTGTGGGCGGCGTCATGAGGTGCCATCCGGTCGCATCACCTTGCCGGCCTTCTTCTGCAGGAAAGCGTTGAGGCGTTCTTCCGCCTCGGGCGAGGTCGAGGTGAAGGAGGAAATGAAGCTTTCCACAAACAATCCGTCATCGCGCGCCATGGCCTGAATCCGGGGCAGGGCATTGATGATGGCGTAGTTCGACAATTCGGCGTTGCTGGCGGCCTTCTTGGCCAAGCCGATGGCATGGGCAAGCGCCTGACCCTCGGGCACGACATATTGGCAAAGGTTCCAAGATTGCCCGGTCAGTGCGTCGACCGACCGTCCGGTCAGCATCATGTCCGTCATCCGCGCGGTGCCCATCAGGCGCGCCACGCGCACGGCCCCGCCACCGCCGACAAAGATGCCGCGCGTGCCCTCGGGCAGGGCGAAGAACGTTGTCTCGTCCGCCACGCGGACATGGCCCGAGGCCGCAAGTTCCAGCCCGCCGCCGACAACCGCGCCGTGCAGCGCCATGAACCACGGGATCGGGCCGAATTCGATCCGGCTGAACACCTCGTGCCAGCGGCGGGAGCCATGCACGCCCTCGATCGGCGTCTTGCTGACATGCTCCGCCAGATCCAGCCCGGCGCAGAAATGAGTGCCGTGGCCGAAAAGGACGGCGGCCTTCGCCTCTGTCCGGGCGCGTTCGACCTGTCGGTTGATCTCTTCCACGAACCTGTCGGAGATGGCGTTGCGCTTTTCGGGACGGTTGAGGCCGATGACGGCCACGGGGCCGTCCAACTCGTAGGTCACGAACCCGGTCGTTACATCGTCCTTCGGCACGGTTCTTTTCCCCCTGCGCTTGCCGGGGCAAGCTTTCCAAACCGCTATACTTCTAAAAAGTTTCCACGTAAAGTTTCTTGCAGGAAAGTATTTCAGGTGGACGGCGGTCAAGGTCCGTTCACGGGGGCTTGGGGGAGGACAAGATGGATGGCACCCTGAGGCCTGTAAGGGTCTGGCAACCCGACGTTGTCATGGAACAGCGCGCCGACGGCACCCTGCTGGTGCGGCAGGCGGGTGCGTTGCCGGACTATCCCCTGCGGCTGTCGGACCGCATCGCGCACTGGGCCCGCGCGGTGCCGGACCGCCCCTGGATGGCCGAGCGCAACGACGCCGCCGAGGGGGGCTGGCGATCGTGCAGTTATGGCGATCTGGTCGGGTATCTGCCGCGGGTAGGTGGCCATTTGCTGGACCTCGGGCTGTCGGTGGACCGCCCGCTGCTGATCTTGTCGGGCAATGGCCTCGACCACGCCATTGCGGCGCTGTCGGCGCAGCATGTGGGCATCGCGTCGGCCGCGCTGGCCCCGGCCTATTCGCTGTTCGGCGGCTTCGGGAAGCTCGCGGATATCGCGCAACAGATCACGCCGGGCGCGATCTTCGTCGATGACGTTACCCCCTTTGGCAGCGCCATCGCGGCCGTGTTCGGGCGCGATATTCCCGTGATCGCCGTCAGGGGCCAGTTGCCTGATCGCGAGGTTATGGCATGGTCCGACGCCCTGACCGCCCCGCCGACCCCTGACGCGCAGACCGCCCATGAACGGACTGGCCCGGATACCGTCGCCAAATTCCTGTTCACCTCCGGCACGACCGGCTCGCCCAAGGCGGTGATCCAGACCCAGCGGATGCTGTGCTCGAACATGGAAATGGTGCGCGATTGCTATGCCTTCATGGCCGACGAGCCCCCGGTGATCCTCGATTGGGCGCCGTGGAACCATGTCGCGTCCGGCATCAAGGTGTTCAACATGGCGCTCTACAACGGCGGCACCTTCTACATCGACGGGGGCAAGCCGACGCCGGACCTGATCGGAGAGACCATCCGCAACCTGCGCGAGATCGCACCGACGTGGTATTTCAACGTGCCCGTCGGGTATGATGCGCTGGTCGAGGCGATGCGCGGCGACACGGCGCTGCGCGACAATTTCTTCAGCCGCCTCAAATTGTTGATGTATGCGGGCGCCGGCATGGCGCAGCATACATGGACGGCCCTGCGGGAACTCTCGGTGCAGTCGGTCGGCGCGCGGACCCTGCTTTGTACCGGCCTTGGGGCAACCGAGACCGCGCCTTTCGCGCTCAGTTGCATGGAAGAACAGGACGCGCCGGGCAATGTCGGCGTCCCCTCCAAGGGGATGGAGATGAAGCTGGTGCCAACGGGCGACAAGCTGGAATTGCGCGTGAAGGGGCCGAACATCACGCCCGGATACTGGCGCGCGCCGGACCTGACCGCCAAGGCGTTCGACGACGAGGGGTATTATTGTATCGGCGATGCCGTCCGCTTTGCGGTGCCGGGCGACGCCGCCAAAGGGTTCGTTTTCGATGGGCGGATTGCGGAGAACTTCAAGCTTGGCTCCGGCACATGGGTTGCGGTCGGCACGCTGCGTGCGGTCTTTGTCGATGCAATGGGCGGCCTTGCGCGGGACGCGGTCATCACCGGCGAGGGGCACGATGAGTTGGGCGCGCTGATCGTGCCCGCGCGGGGCGCGTTCGAGAAACTGGTGACAGGAGGGGCTTATCTGGACGACGCTACCCTGTTCACTCACCCGGACGCGCAATCGGTTCTGGCGCAGCGCCTTGCTGCGCTGGCGGGCAAGGCCACCGGCTCCAGCATGCGGATCATGCGGGCGCTGGTGCTGATAGAACCGCTCGATTTCGCTCGGGGCGAGGTGACCGACAAGGGCTCGGTCAATCAGCGCAGGGTTCTGGCGGAACGGGCAGAGGCGGTCGAGGCCCTTTACGCGGGTGGGGCGGGCGTCATTCTTGTGGGGGGCAAGCAGTCAGCAGCAAAGGCACAGCGGCCTGCATGACCGGCGCAGCGGCAGGCCCGCGAAACAACGATGTCGCCAGCGGCCCGAAACGCCCTCAGCTACCCAGTGTCTGAACCGTCGGCTTGCCTTCCAGCCCATCCTCCGCCGCGCCGGACGCGCTTGGGATGCGCATTTCGAACACCTCGCTGATGCGGGCGTAGTCGTAATAGCCCATCCGCGCGATCGGCTCGATCTTCGGAATGTCGATCTTGCCGCTTGGCAACAGCACGTCGTCGGCCACATGGATGCGCATGACCTGACCGTAGACCACATCGACCGATCCGACCGGGCTGTTGCCCGGCAGGCGATGGGTGGACAGGTAGCGGCATTCGAAATGGCAAGGGCTTTCCGCCACCCGCGCGCCCGGCGCGTCGATGCAGGGCGCCTTGGTCACGCCAGCGCGGTCGTACTCGTCCTCCTCGGGGGGAAGGGCCATGGCCGAGATATTGACCGCTTCGCGCAGGGCATAGGTCGCCATGTTCCACACGAACCAGCCGGTTTCCTCGGCGTTGACAACCGTGTCCTTGCGCCGCCCGTCAGGATACTGGTTGGCTGCGAACATCACCATGGGCGGATCGAAGGTCAGGTTCTGCCACTGGCTGTAGGGCGCAAGGTTGTGGACGCCGTCGCGGCTGATCGTCGACAGCCAGCCGATCGGGCGCGGCACCGTGCAGCTTTTGAACGGTGAGAAGGGAAGCGGGCATTCCTCGGTGTTTGGGTCGTAATGCATGATCCTCAGTTCCCGAGAATTCGGGGAAGGCGCAGCCCGTGTTCGCGGGCGCAGGCGATGGCATCCTCGTATCCCGCGTCCGCATGGCGCCAGACGCCGCTGGCCGGATCGTTCCACAACACCCGCTCTATCCGCTTGGCGGCCTCTGGCGTGCCATCGGCGCAGATCACCACGCCGGAATGCTGGCTAAACCCCATGCCGACGCCGCCGCCGTGGTGGATGCTGACCCATGTGGCACCCGAGGCGGTGTTGACCAGCGCGTTCAGAAGCGGCCAGTCCGATACCGCGTCCGAGCCATCCTTCATCGCCTCGGTCTCGCGGTTGGGTGACGCGACCGATCCGCTGTCGAGGTGATCGCGCCCGATCACCACCGGGGCCGTCAACTCGCCCGAGGCCACCATCTCGTTAAACGCCAGACCGGCGCGGTGCCGGTCGCCGAGCCCGATCCAGCAGATGCGCGCAGGCAGGCCCTGAAACGCGATGCGGTCCCGCGCCATGTCGAGCCAGTTGTGCAGATGGGTGTTGTCGGGAAAGAGTTCCTTCATCTTGGCGTCGGTCTTGTAGATATCTTCCGGGTCGCCCGACAGCGCACACCAGCGGAACGGACCAATGCCCCGGCAGAACAGCGGGCGAATATAAGCGGGCACGAAACCGGGGAAGGAGAAGGCGTTTTCCAGTCCCTCATCAAGGGCCACCTGCCGGATGTTGTTGCCATAATCGAGTGTCGGCACGCCCGCGTTCCAGAAATCCACCATCGCCGCGACATGCACTTTCATCGAGGCGCGCGCCGCCTTCTCCACCGCCTTCGGATCGCTCTCGCGCTTGGCTTTCCATTCCGCGATGCTCCAGCCTTGTGGCAGGTAGCCGTTCAGCGGATCGTGCGCGCTGGTCTGGTCGGTGACCATGTCGGGCCGGATGCCGCGCCGGAAGAGTTCGGGGAAGACATCCGCCGCGTTGCCCAGTAGGCCCACGGATTTCGCCTCGCCTGCCTTGGTCCAGCGGTCGATCATCGCCAATGCCTCGTCCAGCGTATCGGCGCGCTCGTCCACATAGCGGGTGCGAAGGCGGAAATCGATGCTGTCGGGGTTGCACTCGACGGCCAGGCAGCACGCCCCGGCCATCACGGCGGCAAGTGGTTGAGCGCCGCCCATCCCGCCAAGGCCCCCGGTCAGGATCCAGCGACCCGTGAGGTCGCCACCGTAATGCTGGCGTCCGGCCTCGGCAAAGGTCTCGAATGTGCCCTGCACGATGCCCTGAGTGCCGATGTAGATCCACGAGCCCGCCGTCATCTGGCCATACATGGCAAGGCCGCGTTTATCGAGTTCGTTGAAATGGTCCCATGTCGCCCAATGTGGCACGAGGTTCGAGTTGGCGATCAGCACCCGCGGTGCGTCGGCGTGGGTTTTCACGATGGCGATCGGCTTGCCCGATTGCACCACCAGCGTTTCGTCGGCCTCCAGATCGGTCAGGCTGGCCACGATGCAATCGAAATCCGCCCATGTTCGCGCCGCGCGCCCGATGCCGCCATAGACGACCAGCTCGTGCGGGTTCTCGGCCACGTCCGGGTGCAGGTTGTTCATAAGCATCCGAAGGGGCGCCTCGGTCTGCCAGCTTTTGGCTGTCAGCTTGGTGCCGGTCGGGGGATAGATGTCGCGGCTATTCTTGCGGGGATCGCTCATTGCGGCCTCCAATCGGACAGGGTTTCGAGGATGGTTTTCAGATGCGGGCGCAGGCTTGCGGCCTTGTCCGGGGCATAGGCCCAGGGCGGGGACTCGGTCATGTAGGTGGATTGCGCCAACTCCATCTGGAGCGCGTGGATATGGCGGTCGGGCTGGCCATAGTGGCGCGTGGTCCAGCCGCCCTTGAAACGGCCGTTGGCAATGGACGTGTAGCCGTCCGCTTGCTGGCAAATGCCGTGGACCGCGCTGGCGATGCCCGGAGCGCAGGACGTGCCGGAATTGGTGCCGATATTGAAATCGGGCAGGGTGCCGTCGAAGAGGAACGGGATGCGCGACCGGATCGAGTGGCAATCGTAGAGAATGGCGAAGCCGTGCCGGGAGCGGACCCACTCAACTTCCGCGGCAAGGGCGGCGTGGTAGGGCGCGTGAAAGTCGGCGACACGGCAGGCGATCTCTGCCGCGTCGGGTTCGCGTCCTTCGAGGTAGATCGGCAGTCCGTCGAAATCAGTCAGAGGGCAGAGGCCCGTAGTGTTCTGGCCGGGATAAAGGCTGTCGCCCGAAGGCGCGCGGTTCACGTCGATGACATAGCGATGGGTCGTGGCGCGAACGGTGCTGATCCCATCGACAAGCCCGTCGTAAAGGTCGTGGATATGCCAATCGGTATCGGCAATGGCCTTGCCCGTGTCGTTCAGTCGGGCGAGGCACTCGGACGGAATGTCGGTGCCGGTATGGGGCAGGCCCAGAACCAGCGGGCCATCGCCGTGCGTGACCTCCACACCGCTCACAGCGCCATCTCCAGCCCGGCGGCGCTGGCGAGGCTGTCGTCGAATACGGATGCCGCCGCAGCCCTGATATCGGGCGCAAGGTAGCGGTCCTGTTGCAAGGTCGGCACGACGCCGCGAAGACCTGCAAGTGCGGCTTGCAGCGGCCCTGACGTTGCCAGCGGCGCGCGCTGCTCGATGCCTTGCGCGGCGCAGATTGCCTCTATCCCCAGAATGACCGACAGGTTCGCCGTCATCCGCCGCAATCGCCGCGCGCCGTGGGCCGCCATGCTGACGTGATCCTCCTGATTGGCGGAGGTGGGCGTGCTGTCGGTCGAGCAGGGATTGGCCAGATGCTTGTTTTCGCTCATCAATGCCGCCGTGGTGACCTCGGCGATCATCAGGCCGGAATTCAGGCCCGGCTCTGGCGTCAGGAACGGCGGCAGGTCGAAGGAGAGCGTCGGGTCGACCATCAGAGCCACGCGGCGCTGCGCAATGGCACCGATCTCGGCCAAGGCCAGCGCGATCTGATCGGCGGCGAAGGCGACGGGTTCGGCATGGAAGTTGCCGCCAGACAGGATCTCTCCGGTGTCGACAATGACCAACGGGTTATCCGTTACGGCATTGGCCTCGACCTCCAGCGTGCGGCCAGCAAAGCGCAGCAGGTCGATGGCGGCGCCCGTCACCTGCGGCTGGCAGCGGATGCAATAGGGGTCCTGCACGCGGGTGTCGCCCTCGCGGTGACTGTCGCGGATTGCGCTGCCATCCAGCAGGCGCGACATTTCCGCCGCCACCTCGATCTGGCCCCGATGCCCGCGCAGGGCATGGATGGCGGGGTTGAGGGGCGCGGTCGATCCCATGATGGCGTCGGTCGACAGCGCCGAGGTGACCACCGCTGCGCGGGCAGCAAGCCAGCCCTCGAACAGCCCGGCCAGCGCACAAGCGGTGGAAAATTGCGTGCCGTTGATCAGCGCAAGGCCCTCCTTTGGGCCAAGCACGACGGGGGTCAGCCCCGCCAGTTGCAACGCCTCCGCCCCCGGCATCGTCCGGCCCTCAAAGATCGCCTCGCCCGACCCGATCATCACCGCCGCCATATGTGCCAGCGGCGCCAGATCGCCCGATGCGCCGACCGAGCCCTGAACCGGGATCACCGGCAGGACCCCGCGCGAAATCATCGCCTCGATCAGCGCGCAAATCTCCCACCGCACGCCCGATGCGCCACGCCCCAGCGACAGCAGCTTCAGCGCCATCATCAGCCGGGTGGTGGCGAGCTCCAATGGATCACCGACGCCGCAGCAGTGCGACAGGATCAGGTTGCGCTGCAACGTCTCGGTATCTTGCGGCGCGATGCGGACGGAGGCGAGTTTGCCAAAGCCGGTATTGACGCCGTAGACGGGGACATCGCCCCGCGCCGCCGCGGCGATAATAGCGGCAGAGGCCGCGACCGCCAGCCTCGCGCCGGGATCGAGGGCCAGCGGGCCATTCCCCCGCCAGATGGTTTCCAGGTCGGACAGGCTGGTCGAGCCGGGGTGCAGGATCTGGGTCATGTCACCCCTCCAAAGATGCGCGCATGCAGCGGGTTGATCCCGATGCCGTAGGACAATTCCGCGGGGTCGCCCACATTCCAGATCGCCAGATCGGCACGCTTGCCCGGCGCGATGACACCGCAATCGCCCAATCCCAACGCACGGGCTGCGTGGCGGGTGGTGCCCGCCAGCGCCTCGGCGGGGGTCAGGCGAAAGAGCGTGCAGGCCATGTTCATCGCCAGCAGGATCGAGCCCAAGGGCGATGATCCGGGGTTCCAGTCCGTGGCAACGGCCATGGCCACGCCATGGTCGCGGAAGTGTTGCACCGGGGGGGGCTGGGTTTCGTGGATGGTGTAAAAGGCGCCGGGCAACAGGACGGCGACGGTGCCCGAAGCCGCAAGGGCGGCGGCGTCCGCGCGGGTGGCGTATTCGACATGGTCGGCAGAGAGCGCGTTGAAACTGGCCGCCAGTGCCGTGCCGCCCTGATGGCTCAACTGTTCGGCATGGAGCTTGACGGGCAGGCCCAAAGCCCGCGCCTTGTCGAAGACGCGGGCGATCTGGGCGGGACTGAAGGCGATGCTTTCGCAAAACCCGTCCACCGCATCGACCAGCCCCTCGCCATGGGCGACCTGCAAGGCAGGCAGGCAGACCTCGTCGATATAGGCGTCGGCATCCATTCCTGCCGGCACCGCGTGGGCGCCCAGAAAGCTGGTCACCACGCGCACCTTTCGTTGCCGACCCAATGCACGGGCGACGCGGAGCAACTTCACTTCCGTTTCGATATCCAGCCCATAGCCCGACTTTACCTCGATCACCGCCACGCCTTGGGCGATCAGCGCATCGACGCGGGGCAGGGCGCTGGCCAGCAAGTCCGCTTCGGACGCTGCCCGTGTCGCCGCGACGGTCGAAACGATGCCGCCGCCCGCGCGGGCAATCTCCTCGTAACTTGCACCCTGCAGCCGCATCTCGAATTCCCGCGCGCGGTTGCCGCCATGGACGATATGGGTGTGGCAATCGATCAGCGCCGGGGTGACAAGGCGGCCACCTTGCCCGTCGCGGGGCAAGCCGGCATGGGCGGCAGGCAGGTCCGCTGCCGGGCCGACCCAGTCGATCACTTCATCCGCGATCACGATCGCGGCGTCCTCGATCAGGCCATAATCACCGCCATCCGCCGCCATGGTGGCCACGGTAACATCGGCGATGATCTTGGGCGGGTGCATCGAGACTCCTTGATTTCAAGCCTACATGAAAATAATATGTAGCTACATAATAAAGTCAACGGAGTTGTTGCCGTGCCGATCATTCATGCCGGACAGGCCCTTACCCCGCAGGGGTGGCAACGTGATGTGGCGGTCAGCATCGATGCGCAGGGGCGGATATCGGCGGTCGGCCCGCAGGGTGCCGGGGCCGCCCACAAGGTGGCGCTGCTGCTGCCCGCACCGGTGAACTTGCACAGCCACGCCTTCCAGCGCGCCATGGCGGGCCTGACGGAAGCGCGCGGACCCGATCCCCGGGACAGTTTCTGGAGCTGGCGGCGGCTGATGTACAAGTTCCTTGACCAGTTGACGCCCGATCAGGTCGAGGCGATCGCCGCACTGGTGTTCATGGAGATGCTGGAAGCGGGCTATGGCGCGGTGGCCGAGTTCCATTACCTGCACCACGATGTCGGCGGCGTTCCCTACGGCAACCTTGCCGAAATGTCCGAGCGCATCGTTGCGGCGGCCCTGCAAACGGGCATCGGGCTGACGCTTTTGCCGGTGCAGTATCAGTTCGGCGGCTGCGACCGGCGCCCGCTGCAGGGCGGGCAACGGCGGTTCGGAAACGACCCTGACCGTTTCCTGCGGCTTCATGCTGATGCGGCGGTGGCGACGGCGAAAGGGCCGGCCGACTTCGCCTCGGGCATGGCGCCGCATTCCCTTCGCGCCGTCGATCCGGCCGGACTTGCCGCCATTCTGGCGCAGGCCAAGACCGGCCCGATCCACATGCATCTGGCCGAACAGGTGGCGGAGGTTGAGGAAACGCTTGCCCATCTGGGCGCGCGTCCGACCGAATGGCTGCTGGCAAATCACGCGGTCGATGCGCGGTGGTGCCTGATCCATTGCACCCAGATGACCGAGGCCGAGACAGGCGCACTGGCCGCCACCGGCGCCGTCGCGGGGCTTTGCCCGGTGACGGAAGCCAACCTTGGGGACGGGATCTTCACTGGCACCCGGTTTCTGGGGCAGGGCGGCAGGATCGGCTTCGGATCAGACTCGAACGTCCATGTCTCGCTGTTCGAGGAGTTGAAATCGCTCGAATACTCGCAACGTCTGCGCGATCTTTCGCGCGCCGCGCTCGCCGAGGCAAGCCGCTCCACGGGACGAGTGCTAATCGAGGCGGCGGCCAAGGGCGGCGCGCAGGCGGGGGGGCGAGACGCGGGCCGGATCGAGGCAGGCGCATGGGCCGATCTGATCGGGCTTGATGACGATAACCAATGGCTCTGCAACCGGCTGGGCGATGCGGCGCTTGACAGCCTGATCTTCAGTGGCGGCGGGCAGGCCTGCATCCGCGATGTGTGGAGCGCCGGGCGGCATGTCGTCCGCGATGGTCGCCACCGCAATCGCGACGCCATCATCACCACCTTCAAACGGACCATGCGCCAGTTGGAGACAGCGATTTGACGGTGCAGGCGCGCCTGTCATGGGCCGATGTGCGCGACGAGGTGCGCGCACGCATCCTGAATCGCACCTATGCCCCCGGCGACAAACTGCCCCGGGACGAGGATCTAGCCGCAGAACTGGGCTGTGCGCGCACCACCGTTCATCGGGCGATGCAGGACCTGACCCTGTCCGGCCTGGTCGAGCGCAAGCGAAAAGGCGGCACTCATGTCCGCGCCGATCCCGTGACCCGCGCAACCTTCGAGATCCCGATCACCCGGCTGGAGGTCGAACAGCGCGGTGGCCGATATGGGTATCACCTGATCAGCCGCGCGATGGAAGTCACACCCCTGCCGATCATGGCGCGCCTCGGTCTCCCCGAGCCCGCCCGGATGCTGCGCGTCAAGGCGCTGCATCTGGCCGATAGCCGCCCTTATATGGTCGAGGATCGCTGGATCGACCTCACCTCGGCGCCGGAAATCCTGAACGTCGACTTAAGCCGTGACAGCGCGAATGAATGGCTGGTGCGGCACAAGCCCTACAGCCGGGTGGATGTCCGTTTCCATGCCGTGAATGCCGAGAGTGACAGTGCCCGGCACCTCGCCACAGAGGTGGGTCAGGCCTTGCTGGTGATCGAGCGCACGACATGGATCGGGCGCGATCCGATAACCACCGTGCAGGCGATCGCGGCACCCGGGTATCAGTTGACAGCGAAATCCTGACCTGATGCTAGTCGGCCCATGGGCCGTGCCATCCTTCGCCGCCGTCCATCCGGGCAAAACCGTGGCGGCCGAAGTAGTCGCGTTGCCCCTGGATCATGTTGGTCGTGCCGCGCGCGGTCCGCATGGCATCAAAATAGGCGACGCTTGACGACAGCGCAGGCATGGCGATGCCGTGCAGGGTTCCCGTGGCGACAAGCTGGCGCAGCGCCATGTGATGGGCCTTGAGCAGATCGGCAAAGGCTGGCGCGCGCATCAGGTTGCGGTCGGGATGCTCGGTAAGGGCGATTGCCATGTCATCGAGCATGGCAGAACGGATGATGCAGCCCGCCCGCCAGACCCGCGCAATATCGGGCAGGGGCAGGGCCCAGTCATAAGCCTGCGAGGCGGCGTCGATCATCGCGAAACCCTGCGCGTAGCTGATGATCTTGCCGGCGATAAGCCCGGTTTCAAGCTGGTCCATGCTGAGTGATCCACGCGGGATGGCGACGGGAGCAGCCCCAAAAATCGCCTCTCCCTCGGCGCGCTCCTCCCGGCGCGACGACAGGTTGCGCGCGACGACGGCAGCCTCGATGCCGGGGATGGGCGCTGCCAGATGCTGCGCCTCGATCGCCGTCCAGCGACCGGTGCCTTTTTGTCCGGCGGCATCCAAGATGATGTCGAGAACCGGGGCGCTTGTTTTGGGATCGATTGCCTTGGCCACAGCGCCCGATATCTCGATGAGGTAGGACTTCAACGGGCCCTCATTCCACCGCTCGAATACCGCGCCGATCTCGGAGGCGGCCATGCCGAAGCCGTCCCGCATCACGCCATAGACTTCCGCGATCATTTGCATGTCGGCGTATTCGATGCCGTTGTGAACAGCCTTGACGAAATGGCCGGCCCCCGCCTCGCCCATCCAGGTGGCGCAGGGCGTGCCGTGGTGTTTTGCGCTGATCGCTTCAAGGATCGGGGCCACGCGGTCCCAGTCGGCGCGGGCACCGCCGCCCATGATCGAGGGGCCAAATCGCGCGCCTTCCTCGCCGCCCGACACCCCGATGCCGAGGAACGGGCCCGTAGCCTCGGCCGAGCGTCGGTTGGTATCGTGGAAAAGCGCGTTGCCCGCGTCGATGATCATGTCATCGGCGTCCAGAAGCGGGCGCAGTGCCGCGATCTGGTCGTCCACCGCCTGTCCGGCGGACACCATCAGGATGATCGCGCGCGGCTTGCCGATGGCGGCAACGAAGTCGGCCAGCGTCCTTGTGCCGGTAATGCGCGGCGCAAGATCGCCCGCAGCGCGGACAAACGTCTCGGTCACTGACTGGGTGCGGTTCCACACCGCGATATCGAAACCCTTGTCCGCTATGTTCGATGCCAGAGCGGCCCCCATCGTTCCAAGACCGACAAGGCCGATTTGTGCGTGTGCCATGACGTTCAAAGTCCGATCGGGAAAAGGGAAATCCGTGTGTAGCAGGTCGCCATGATGATATAAGTCCTGTGTCCGCGGCGTCCACCCAACGAGAATTTGCAGAGCGCCATCGGATGCAACGCAGGTGTCAGGATGAGGTCGTTCGCCGATCTTCCGGTTTGGTTGGAAGCTGGCACTACGACGACACCGACGTTGGTGCCATGGTCGCCACACGATCGACAACTGGCGCGCAGGCGCAGCCCCTCAGGTCGCGTAGCGGGTGGCGCCCCGGCGGTGAATGTTGACCGGCTCTTTCAGGATCATGGCGTTATGCGCGCGCTGGTCGCAATTGCCCCTGGGGCAGATACGGCAATTGATGCCCACCTCAGTGACCCTCGGATTGGCTTGCGAAAGGCCTTCCGCGTAGCCGATAGATGCCAGATGTTCGATCCTGCATCCCATGGCGATGGCCAGCCGCTTGTCCTGTGAATTGCGTGTGAAGCGGGGCCGGTTGACGGTTCTTGCGAATACGAAGAAACGGCTTCCGTCCGGCATTTCGACCAGTTGCGACACGATGCTGCCCGGGCTGCGGAAACTGGTATGCACATCCAGCCTTGGGCAGGCCCCGCCAAATTCGGCCAAGTGGAAACCGGTTGAATTGAACCGCTTAGTCACGTTTCCCGCCTTGTCGATGCGCAGGAAGAAGAACGGCACACCCAGCGCGCCGGTGCGTTGCAGGGTTGTGGCGCGGTGGCAGGCCTGCTCGAAACTGACCCCGAAGCGCAATGACAAATGGGCGAAGTCGTATTTGCTGGCCAGCGCTTCTTTCAGGAAGGCGTCATAGGGCATCAGGACCGAGGCCGCAAAGTAGTTGGCCAGTTCCACGCGGCAGCGGTTCAATCCGGCGGGATCGGTGCTGTTAAGGCGGGTCAGAATCGTGTCGATCAGGTCGCGCTGTTCGATCAGGCCGATCACATGGGCCAACTGGAATACCCGGTTGGGATGATCGAGGCCTTCGGACAGGCGCACCACACGCTTGGCCTGATCGTAGTCGCGGAGCGTATCGGGCATCTCGGCTACCGGGATCAGCAGGGTGGTCAGACCCATCTTGTTGCGCAACCGCGCTTTCAGCGCCGCGTAGATATCATCGCTGTCGAAGGCCGCGCCGTCCCAGAATTGCGCGGCGGCGTCCTCGAGTTCGGGGAAGTGGTTGCGATTGTCACGAAAGAAGTCGTGAACAATCGCTTCGGGCGAGGCCCGCAGGATATCGAGATCGGTCTCGCTGGCATTCGACAACACCAGCAGTTGATCCGTTGCCGCCCGATAGGCATGGTGCAATTGCAGAAAACTGCGCGCAACGTCTGGCGCATGGGACAGAAGCGCCCGCAACTGCGGCAGATCGGGGCTGGTATCGTCGAACAGCGGATCCTGAAACGTTGCGCGCAGGTTGTTGAGGGCGGTGGCATCATCCTCGTCGGACATATCGCGCCAATCGACGCCGTAAGCCTCGAACAGGCGCAGCAGGACGGGCACCGAGACGCTGCGCTCGTTCTTCTCCAGCATGTTGACGTAGGAATTGCTGATCCCAAGCGCCTTGGCCATTTCGGCCTGGGTCTGATTGGCATCGCGCCGCAAGCGCCTGAGACGGGGTCCGATATACGTTTTCATGCTGCCCGTTTTAAGCAAAAATTCACAACTTCACAAGCTTGTAGTTTTGTGAACTTGTGCATTCACAGCAGGACCCGGTTGCCTTTGCAGCATTGCGTATTCGGGCATTAGGGAAGTCTCAACTAAGGAGATCCCTCGTGCGAACCGGACATTCACATCTTTTCATTCCCGGCCCGACCAACGTGCCGGAAGTCGTGCGTCAAGCCATGAACGTGCCGATGCAGGACATGCGAGCCTCCGATTTCGGCGACCTGACGCTCGGGCTGTTCGATGGCGTAAAATCCGTTCTGCAATGCGAAACCGGAAAGGTCATGTTCTTCCCCGGCTCGGGCACCGGCGCGTGGGAAGCGGCTATCAGCAACACGCTGAACCCCGGCGACAAGGTATTGATGGCGCGGCATGGGCAATTCTCGTCGCTGTGGGTCGAAATGGCCCAAAGGCTCGGCCTCAATGTCGAGGTGATCGACGTGGCGTGGGGGGCGGGCGTTCCCGTCAACGCATTTTCGGCCCGGTTGGGCGCGGATTGCAACGATAAGATCAAGGCCGTCTTCGTCACCCATAACGAGACTGCGACCGGCGTCGTGTCGGATGTGGCAGCCGTCCGCCGGGCGCTGGACGAAAGCTTTCATGATGCGCTTCTGTTTGTCGACGGCGTCTCGTCGATAGGCTCGCTGGATTTTCGGATGGAGGCCTGGGGCGTCGATCTTGTCGTCACCGGCAGCCAGAAGGGCCTGATGTTGCCTGCCGGTCTGGGCATTCTGGGGGTCAGCGCGAAGGCGCTGGAGGCTGCGAAAACCGCCACGATGCGGCGCGCCTATTTCGAATTCTCCGACATGCTGAAGATGAATGCCGATGGCTATTTCCCCTACACGCCGCCAACCCAACTGTTCCACGGACTGCGCAAATCGCTGGACCGGATCGCTGCCGAAGGGCTCGACACCGTGATCGCCCGCCATCACCGGTTGGCCGAAGGCGTGCGGCGCGGCATTTCGGCGTGGGGCTTGTCGCTGGTGGCTGAACACCCGACGCTCTATTCCGATACGGTTTCGGCCATTCGTGTCCCGACGAATATCGACGCGCGCGAGGTGCTGCGCATCGCCTATGCCGACTACAACACCTCGTTCGGCAGCGGGTTGGGGCCATTGGCCGGCAAGGTTTTCCGCATCGGGCATCTGGGCGACCTGAACGAGGGGATGTGCCTGACTGCGCTGTCGATCGCCGAAATGGCGCTCTTTCGCGCGGGAGTGCCGATACAGTTTGGCGCAGGCGTTGGCGCGGCCCAAGCGTGGTTTACCCGCTCCGAGACGACCGCAGCGCTGTTTCAGGACGCAGCCTAATAGTCCCACCACGCGACCCGGACGACAATCCAATTCAACGGAGACCCCGATGTCCCATACCCTTCATCCCCTGCGCAAGCAGCGCCTGCAGCGATCCGAACTTGCGGTTCCTGCGTCGAACCCGTCGATGATCGACAAGGCGGCGGACAGCCCGGCCGATTTCGTGTTCCTCGACCTCGAAGACGCCGTGGCCCCGCCCGAGAAGGTGCAGGCGCGCAAGAACGCCATTCAGGCGCTCAACGACATCGACTGGGCCGCAAAGGGCAAGACCGTCTCGGTGCGGATCAACGGGCTTGATACGCAATACATGTATCGCGACGTGGTGGACATAATGGAGCAGGCAGGCGACCGCGTGCACACGCTTCTGGTGCCCAAGGTGGGCGTGCCCGCAGACCTCTACATGGTCGAAGCCATGGTCAATCAGGCCGAGCAGGCGGGCGGCCTTGCGACCCGCGTCGGCATCGAAGCGCTGATCGAGACCGCCCTTGGCATGGCCAATGTGGAGGCGATCGCCCAGTTCGGCGGGCGGCTGGAGGCGCTGCATTTCGGGGTGGCGGATTACGCCGCCTCGATGCGGGCGCGCACCACCAATATCGGCGGGCTGAACCCGGATTACCCAGGCGACCAATGGCACGCCTCGATCACGCGGATGGTAATTGCCTGCCGCGCCTACGGGTTGCGCGCCATCGATGGCCCGTTCGGGGATTTCAGCGATCCCGAAGGCTACATCGCGGGCGCGCGCCGCGCGGCGGCCTTGGGGTGCGAGGGTAAATGGGCGATCCATCCCAGCCAGATCGCCATGGCCAACGACGTATTCACGCCGCCCGAGGCCGAAGTGACCAAGGCCCATCGCATCATAGAGGAGCTGCGCATCGCCGAAGCCGCCGGCAAAGGGGCCGCAAGCCTTGACGGCAAGATGATCGACGCGGCCAGCGAGAAGATGGCGCGCAACGTGATCGACGCCGCAAATGCCATCGCCGCTAAAATGACCGCCGCCGCTTAGGCGCCCAAGAGGAGGGGAATCCGTGGATATTCACGAATATCAGGCCAAGGAAATTCTGGCATCATTCGGCGTGCCCGTGCCCAACGGGGGGCTTGCCTTCTCGCCCGAGCAGGCCGCCTTTCGTTGCCGCGAGTTGGGCGGCGGGACTTGCGTGGTCAAGGCGCAGATCCATTCCGGGGGGCGCGGCGCTGCGGGGGGCGTCAAGCTTTGCAACGGCGATGCCGAGGTGCGGGAATTTGCGGCGGGGCTCCTTGGCAAGGCCCTTGTCACCAAGCAGACCACGGCACAAGGCAAGCGGATCGACCGCCTCTGGGTGGAAGAGGCTTCGCAGATCGCGCGCGAGCTTTACCTGGGCTTCGTTCTGGATCGAAAGACCGAGCGCATCATGATCGTCGCCTCTGGCCATGGTGGGATGGAGATCGAGGATCTGGCCGAGAACGATCCCGACAGCCTGATCCGCATGGTGATCGACCCTGCCGCCGGTCTCGCCGAATATCAGGCACGCGAACTGGCTTTTCAGTTGGGGCTTGAGGGCAAGCAGATCGGGCAGATGGTTACGGTGCTGAAGGCCTGCTACCGTGCCTACCGTGATCTGGACGCGACCATGGTGGAAATCAATCCGCTGGTGGTCTGCGACGATGGCTCGCTGGTGGCACTCGATGCCAAGATGTCCTTCGACACCAACGCGCTTTTCCGCAGGCCTCAGGTCGCTGCCCTGCGCGATCCGGGTCAGGAAGACCCGCGCGAAAGCTTCGCCGCCGACCATGGCCTCGCCTATGTCGGGCTGGACGGCGATATCGGCTGCATCATCAACGGTGCCGGGCTCGCCATGGCCTCGATGGACATGATCCAGCTGGCGGGCGGTGAGCCGGCCAACTTCCTCGATATCGGCGGTGGCGCAAGCCCCGAGAGGGTGTGTCAGGCCTTCCGCACGGTTCTGTCGGACCGGAATGTCAGCGTGATCCTTGTGAACATCTTCGCGGGCATCAACCGCTGCGACTGGATCGCGAACGGTGTCATTCAGGCCTACAAGGAAGTCGGCATCAAGATCCCGGTCATCGTGCGGCTGTCGGGCACGAATGTCGACGCAGGCCGCAAGATCATCCTCGAAAGCGGCCTTCCGATCATCAGCGCCAATACTTTGGCCGAGGCTGCCGAAGCGGCTGTCGCTGCCCGCCCGCCCACCATCGCCGCGCAATAGGAGACAAATCATGGCCATCCTCATCACCGAAGCGACCCGCGTTGTCGTCCAGGGCCTGTCGGGCCGCATCGGGCAGTTCCATGCACAGGAAATGATCGAATACGGCACCAATGTCGTGGCCGGCGTCACCCCCGGCAAGGGCGGCAGCACCGTCCTGAACCGCCCCGTCTTCAACACCATGCGCGAGGCGGTTGATGCAACCGGGGCAGAGGCGAGCCTTCTATTCGTGCCGCCGCAGGGGGCTGCTGATGCGATGATGGAGGCCGCAGATGCCGGGATCCGCACCGCCGTCTGCGTCACCGACGGCATCCCGGCGCAGGACATGATGCGCGTCAAACGCTTCCTGCGCCGCTTCCCGCGGGAGCGGAAGATGCGCCTGATCGGCCCGAACTGCGCTGGCATCATCAGCCCCGGCAAGGGCTTCATGGGCATCATGCCGCCGCATATCTACATCCCCGGACGGGTCGGAATCGTCGGCCGCTCGGGCACGTTGGGCTACGAGGCCGCGTCACAGATGCAGGCGCTCGGCATCGGCATCTCGTCCTCGATCGGTATAGGGGGAGACCCGATCAACGGCTCGTCCTTCCGTGACATCCTCGAGCTGTTCGAAGCCGATCCAGAGACCGATGGCGTCATGTTGATCGGCGAGATCGGCGGCCCTCAGGAAGCGGAGGCGGCACTCTATGTCCGTGATCACATGACCAAGCCCGTTGCGGCCTACATCGCGGGCCTTGCCGCGCCGAAAGGCCGCCAGATGGGCCATGCCGGGGCGATCATCTCGGCCTTTGGCGAAAGCGCGCAGGAAAAGGTGGCGCTGCTAAGCGCAAGCGGGATCGACGTGGCACCGAACCCCTCGGCCATGGGCGCAACAGTTGCGCGCCTGCTGGCGCAAACGCCCAAAGCCGCGTAGACTTTCGATGGATGGCAGCCGCAGACCGGGCAATCGCATGACCTCTGAAGGCACCAAGGCCGAGGCTTCTGACCTGTCGCGCTGGATCGGTCGCACGGAAACGCAGCACGGCTGCGTGCCGCCGATCGTTGCCCGGTCCATCCATGCGACATTGGCCCGGCCCGGTCTGCCCTGCCCTCAGGACGGCGACGCAATGCCCGCGCTGTGGCACTGGTATGCCTTCCCGCCCGCCATGGGCATGGATGCCCTCGCCGCCGATGGCCACCCGGCGTTGGGGAGCTTCCTGCCGCCCGTCACCTACGAGCGGCGCATGTGGGCCAGTGGCCGCCTCGCGTTCTTCGACGATCTGCGTGTCGGCGAAGAGATCGAGCAACGCTCGACCATCACGGCGGTGGACGAAAAGACCGGCTCGACCGGCGGCATGGTTTTCGTCGTGGTCCAGCATAGCCTGCACACCGCGCGGGGCCTTGCGATCGAGGAGACGCAAACGATCGTCTACCTGCCCATCGCGCCCAGATTCACGCCGCCGCCCAAGAGACAAGGCCCGACCGAGGGGCTGGTCTTCGATATAGCACAGCCCGTCTCGACCCCGCTGCTGTTTCGCTATTCCGCGATCACCTTCAACGCGCATCGCATCCACTACGATCTGCCCTATGCCGGCGAGGTCGAACACTATCCCGGGCTGGTCGTGCACGGACCGCTTCAAGCGAACCTGCTGATCGCCGAAGCCACCGCATGGAAGGGACGCCGGCCGGATCGCTTCAGCTTTCGCGGCGTGCACCCGATGTTCCACGACAGCGACATGCACCTGCGCGCCACCAAGACCGACGCGGGCGGACTGGAGATGTGCACCGTCGCTGCCGCCGGGCATATCGGCATGAAGGCAACAGCGGACTGGGAGGACTGACATGAATGGAATTCTGGACGGGCTGCGGATCGTCGAAAGCTCTGCCTTCGTTGCGGTCCCGCTGGCGGGCATGACGCTGGCGCAAATGGGCGCGGATGTGATCCGTTTTGACCGACTGGAAGGTGGCCTCGATGCCGGGCGCTGGCCCTTGGCGCCATCAGGGCGCAGCCTGTTCTGGGCGGGTCTGAACAAAGGGAAACGCTCCATCGCCGTGGACCTGAGCCATCCGGAAGGCCGCGCGGTGATGACCCGCACCATCACCGCGCCGGGCAAGGATGCCGGCGTGTTCCTTACCAACCTGCCGATGCGCGGCGTGATGGATTACGCGACACTAAGCCAGCACCGACCCGACCTGATCACGGTGACGCTGCTGGGGGATCGGCATGGCCGACCGCAGGTGGACTACACCGTCAATCCGGCGCTCGGTATCCCCGACATCACCGGCCCCGAGGGGCATGGCGATCCGGTCGCGAATGCCTTGCCCGCCTGGGACCTGATCGCGGGGCATCTGTGCGTCTCGTCAGTTCTGGCCGCCGAGCGCCACCGCTTGCGCAAGGGCGAGGGGCAGGAGGTGACGCTGGGGCTGAAGGATGTCGCCGCCGCCACGCTGGGGCATCTCGGGATGATCGGCGATGCGCTGTTGAACGAGACGGAACGTCAGAAATCGGGCAATTCCCTCTATGGGGCTTATGGGCAGGATTTCCTCTGCGCCGATGGGCGCCGCGTGATGGTGATCGGGCTGACAAGTCGGCAATGGTCGGGGCTGGTAAGTGCCACGGGCACCGAGGGGACGATGGCCGCGCTGGAACACCGCACCGGGCAAAACCTGTCGGAAGAGGGCGTGAGATGGGCGTTGCGCAAGGAGATCACCGAGATCCTGACGCCCTGGTTTGCCTCTCGCCCCGCCAGCACCATCGGAACGATGTTCGACGCAGCAAAACTGACCTGGTCCGAATTCCGAACGATCAAGGAGGCCGTGACACACGACCCCGATCTCGGCCCCGAGAACCCGCTTTTCACCGAACTTGCGCAAGAGGGGCTTGGCTGCTTTCCGGTTCCGGGCCATGCCGCAAGTTTCTCGGCCCTTGACCGCGTGCCGCCGAGAGAGGCTCCCGTTCTGGGCGCCCATACCGAAGAAATCCTCAGCGTGGTTACCGGGCTCGACGATACGGAAATCGCAAGATTGTTTGATGCCGGTATCGTCGCCAGCGGAACGAGCAAGGCCATGAAGCCTGCGGCATAGAAGTACGATGCCGATCGATTCCGGTCCGTGAGGCGCTTGTGGTGATCACGCGCACGGCCCTGTTCTGAGGCGTCATCGGTGCTGACCCGACCGCGGCGTGGGTGGGCACTGCGCCCAGTGATCTCATCGATTGCCGCGTCGTCCTTGTCCGCCTTCAGTGCCGGGCATCACGCTCAAAAAGACGGTGCCTCCTCCCGAAAGTGGTCTTGGTCAGGAATTGTGCCCATGGTCATTCAGGGTGCGTCATGCTTCCTCATCGTCTCTGGCGACTACCGCAATACGGGTGAGCGGGATGATGCGGAAAACTTGAGCGGTCGCGGCTTGTGGCGAGGGAGGCAACAAGTCCCGTGGGCATTTTCTAAGGGACGCCGCATATGCTGCGGTCCGCCTCGATCAAGACCAAGGGCTTATTGCGCCCGACGTCATCCCGGCGCCGGGGGTCGCACTCGACAAACTCCAACAAAGTGAGCCACTGGTGCCGGGACCGCTTGACGTGGAGGACGTGGCATTCGAGGAGTTTGAGTGCCGTTGGACCGCGTTCGAGATTGCGCGGTGATAACCCGCCGCTCATTGAGATAAGGATGCCAACCATGGCCACATTGCTTGGCTGCATCGCCGACGATTTTACGGGTGCGACGGATCTTGCGGGGCTTCTGGCGCGCAGCGGCGTGCCGGTCTCGCTACGGATCGGCGTTCCAACGTCGCCGCCCGGGCAGACCGCTCCTTTCGAAGTGATCGCCCTGAAATCCCGCACCGCGCCGGTGGCTGAGGCCATTGCTGATGCGTGCGCCGCGCTGAAATGGTTGCAAATGTCGGGTGCCGAGCGATTTTTCTGGAAGTATTGCTCCACGTTCGACAGCACGCCCGAGGGCAATATCGGCCCGGTGGCCGAGGCGTTGATGGCCGATCTTGGCACGGATCAGACCATCTATTGCCCGGCCTTCCCCGAGAACGGCCGATCGGTCTTTATGGGCCATCTTTTTGTCGGTCGTCGGCTCTTGTCGGAAAGCCCGATGAAGGATCACCCGCTGACCCCCATGCGCGACAGCAACCTGATGCGCTTGCTTGCGCCGCAGGTGGTGGGCGACGTTGGCCTTGTGGATCGTCTGACGGTGGCGCGTGGTGCTGATGCGCTGCGCCGCGAACTCGATCGGTTGAAGGGGCAGGGGATCGCCCATGTCGTGGTTGATGCCGTGGCCGATGGCGATCTTGAAATCATCGCCTCGGCGTATCGTGACAGAGTGCTGATGACCGGCGGTAGCGCGCTCGCCAGGCCATTGCCCGCGCTCTACTTGGCCGACGGCACACTTGCCGCAGATGCGTCAAATGTGATCCCGCCACGGGTGGGGCCCGGAACTGTCGTCCTTTCGGGCAGTTGTTCGGAAATGACCAATCGTCAGGTCGCCCACTATGTTGGAAAAGGTGCACCTTTCTTGCAGCTGGACCCGCTGGATCTGGCCGCAAACGGGCCGCAGGCGGCGCTTGCATGGGTGCTCGCCCAGGACTTTGGTCGCGCTCCGATCCTTTATGCCACGGCCGATCCGGCCAGTGTGAAAGCCGCGCAGCAGGCGCTGGGGGTGGCAAGGGCCGGGCGGATCGTCGAGGAGACGCTGGCCGCCTGCGCCCGAGCCGCGCGAGATGCGGGCGCCCGGCGCATCATCGTCGCGGGTGGAGAAACCTCTGGCGCCGTCACTCAGGCGCTTGGTGTCACCCAACTCGACATCGGCGCGGAAATCGCACCGGGCGTGCCATGGACCTTTTGCCGCTCGGACGGTCATCAGATCGCGCTGACGCTCAAATCCGGCAATTTCGGGAGCGAGACGTTCTTTACCGACGCGCAGGTCCGACTGGACACCCTGTGAACAGCCTAGCTTTTCGGCACAGGTCAGGCGGCTTCCTGCCGTTTCGGTCGGGATGATCCATGGGTCACAAATAGTGCCGTTGATCGTAACGAAGAAGAAACGCACTTCGACAAGGTCGACGACACCGGGGCGTTGCCGAGACACTCTTTTCCGTCGTCTTCGGCCAGATCGCCGGTAGGGGCATGACACGCACTGAGCCGCTGCGGAGGGTCCCGACGTCCCTGCGCTAAATGGCTTCTAGTCCCGTGTCAGGCTCAGCATCACCCTGACCAGGCGCATCAGATGAGCCGCTGAGCGGTCTGCGTTTTCGACGGTGATATAGTTCCACGTCGCCGGGACCTTCCACAGGGCTTCGTAACCATCCAGACGGGACCGGTTTCCGGCAGGCGATTTGACCCAAAGGCCATAGTCGAACTGGTGGCTCCTTTTCCACCCCTTGTTGGAGGCGAACAGGACGTCGAGTGCGACATCCCAACCGTCGATCTTGCTGATATACCAGCTTTCTTCGGCGTCGACCTTTTGCGCTTTCGCTTCGAAGCCAAGCTTTGCGGCCCCTTCCAGCGTCTGGCGCAGGACGCGGGGCGGTACCGACACGAGATCGGCGATGTCCCGAACCAGTGGCGGATGCAGCCGAACACCCTCGGGCCCCAGATGGAACATGCGCGCCCAGTCCTCCAGCGTGCCACCGATATCGACAAGGCTGGCCGCTACGGTCTTGATCGGAACCGTCATGATGCTGCGGCCTGGTTGCGTGATGGCGGTGTTGTAGGCCACCATCGCCGGAAAACGCGCCAATGCCGCGTTCGTTTCGTCGATGGTTGCATGGTCCGCCTCCGGCAGGGCGTCATGCGCTTCCCATTGATCCAGCAGGGCAGCCACTTCCGCCTGCGACAGGCCATCGAGATATCGGACGAGGCCAACGGCGGACGTGTTGGGACAGGACCGCAGAAGCTGCCAGCCCGCAGCAGCCTCGGCCCGCCTGTGGGCCTGCACCAGTTCCTGGTCGATGGCAGCCATTATCCCATGCCCTCCGGTGTCGCCAATGCGAGAGTAGTGGACACAATCTGCCCAAGCCAGCGCGTTGTGACGATGGCATGATCGGGCTGGCAGCACCGCTTGCGGACCTGCTTGCCGTGCAGAGGCTTGCGGGATCGCGGATGCCGACCAGCCTAAGGACAAAACGCTTTCTGAACACCCGGCGCCACGCGGCACCACGGTCACCTGTCCGCAGGAGATATCGGAAGGTCGATGCGCACTTCAAAACCTTCGCTTTTGCCGACCCGGGGGGAAGTGAGGATAAGGCGACTGCCGATCCGGTCCGATATTGCCGCGACAATCGCGAGGCCCAGACCGCTTCCGCTGGTGTTAGAGCCTGAACGTTCAAATCGGGCGGTCAGGTTCCCGAGCTTCTCGTCCGCCACCACGGGCCCGGCATTTGCCACGATCAAGGTGCCGTCCTGCGAAAGGGCGACGTCGATCGTTTCGGCTTCCGCCCCATGGCGGATCGCGTTGTCGATCAGATTGCGAAGCAGGATGGCGAAGGCATCGGGGTCGAGGTCGGACATGACGGGGTCGTCCGGTAGCGACAACGCAATGGGCGCCGCGGGGGTGGCGCGCGCCATTTCGTCGACAAGCATCCGCGCGATGTCACGCAGATCCGAGGTATGCTCAAGCCGCAGGCGGCCGCCTTCGGCGCGGGCCAGTTGCATCAGCCGTTCCGACAGTCGGGTGAGCCGTTTAAGCGTCGCCTCGATGTCTGCTGCCCGCGCAGCCGCCGCAGGGTCAGCGGTTTCCGTCTGAAGCCGCTGCGCTTGCGCAATGGCCCCGGCAAGCGGAGTTCTCAATTCGTGGGCGGCATTGGCGGCAAAGCTGCGCTCCGCCTCGAACGCGTCCTTTAAGCGACCGAGAAGGCCGTTCAGGGTTGTTGCCATCGGAACAATCTCTGCCGGGATGCCCGTCGTTGGCACCGGTGACAGGTCGCGGGCATTGCGAACGCCCAGGCTTTCGCGAAAACGGCGAACGGGGGCAAGGCCTGCCCTGACTGCCAGCACGATGGCAAGCAGCGCCAGCGGGATCACCACCAGAAGCGGCAGGCCAAGCCCCATCTGGATCTCGCGCGCGACGGTGGCACGGTGGTCGAGCGGTTCGGCCACCGAAATGCGCAGGCTGCCCTGCAGGGCATCATCGTTATAGAGCCTGTGGGTCGTGGTCTGTCGGAATCCCGGCCCGTCATAGGGGGGGAAGACGGCTGGATCGGCGGCGTGCGATTGCAGCAGGATGCGCCCACGCGCGTCCTGGACGATGTAGGTGAAAAACTCGGCGTGTTCGCGGACCGAGCCAAGCCGTTGAGTGACGCCGTCATCGTCGCGGCCGACAATTTCCTGCACGGCAAGCGGCAACAGGCGTTGCGCAGTCTCCTGCAGGGCAGAGTCGAAAACCTCGTCCATTTCGTGCCGCAGGTTTATCCCAGTCACGGTGGCAGCGCCGATCCACAACAGCGTCAGGGCAATACCTAGTGACAGGCCCAGACGGGCCTGAAGGCTGCTAGGTAACCTCATGGTTCGCCCAGACGATAACCCATGCCGCGTTCGGTCTGGATCACGCTTGCCCCGAGTTTCTTGCGCAGTCGGCTGACATGGACTTCGATCGTGTTGCTGTCGATCTCGGTCCCGAAGGCATAGAGTTTTTCCTCAAGCTGCGCCTTTGACAAAAGCTGGCCTGGGCGCGACACGAATGCCTCGAACAGGGCCCACTCCCGCGCCGTCAGGTGGAGTGATTTGCCGTTCCTGTGGATGCTGTGCGAGGCAAGGTCGATGTCGAGCGCGCCATGGGTGATGATCGGATTTGGATTGCCGCTGTAGCGGCGGGCAACCGATCCGATCCGGGCGGTCAGTTCGGAAAGGTCGAATGGCTTGACGAGATAATCGTCAGCACCGGCATTCAACCCCGCGATCCGGTCCGAAATCTGATCAAGCGCTGTCAGGATGATCACCGGGGTTACGTCACCCCGGTGGCGAAGGTTTTTCAGAAAGCCCGCGCCAAGGCCATCGGGCAGCATCAAGTCAAGCAGGATCAGATCGTAGGCCGCCACCGCCATCGCATCACCCGCCGCGTCGAGCCGTGTCACCCAGTCCACGGATTGGCCATCGGCGACGACCTGGTCCCGCACGGCGGCACCCAGAACGGTATCATCCTCGATCAGCAGGATACGCATGGGTTGCCGGGCTCCATAGGTTCACCGGCCATCATGAACGATCCAGCTTACGCCAGGCTGACGCATATCAGCCCGCGTGCTTAAGGAACCTGTCAGGTTGGTGGCGCAGGGTCTGATCAAGTTGGCCGCAATCCGGAGTTTGCCGCATGAAGAAGACGCTGACAATGCTCACATTTCTTGCAGCTCTGTCGGCAGGTTCCGCAGTTGCCGACGATGATGACTGTTTTGTTCCCATGGCCGACTGGCAGCCGCGCGAAGCGGTGGCACAGATGGCGGCGGACAATGGCTGGACCGTGCGCCGGATCAAGATCGACGACGGTTGCTATGAAATCCAGGGCCGGAATGCAGAAGGGCGCCGGATCGAAGTCACCATCCACCCGCAGACCCTGCAAGTTATCGGTTTCGAATATGAGGATCAGGAAGATGACGATGACAACTGAACGCGATGCGCCATCAGGGCCGCAGGCGACGCCGCATAAGGTCCGCATCTGGGACCCGCTGATCCGGGTCTTTCACTGGAGTCTGGTTGCCGCTTTCGTCGTGGCCTATCTCAGCGCCGAAGAGCTGAGCACGGTTCACGAGATCGCAGGCTATGCCGTTGCCGGGCTGATTGCCTTCCGGTTGATCTGGGGCATTGTCGGCAGCAGATACGCCCGTTTCACCCAATTCCTGCGCGGGCCGTCGGAAACGATCGGCTATCTTAGTGACCTCGTGGGCGGTCGGGAGCGTCGCTATCTTGGCCATAACCCGGCGGGCGCGGTGATGGTCGTGGCCCTGCTGCTCACCCTTGCGGGCACTGCCTTTACGGGGTGGCTGCTGGAAGAGGGGGGGCGCATTGCCCTCTTGCCTGATCTCCCGCAGATCGTTTCTCCGGCCTTTGCGGATGACGATGACGAAGGGGTAGGCGCGCGCAGTTCCGAAGCGGTTAAAGAGGTGCACGAGGTGTTGGCCAATCTCATGCTGCTTCTGATCGCGCTCCATGTCGGCGGGGTAGTGCTGGCCTCTTTCCGACATGATGAAAACCTCGCGCGATCCATGCTGACCGGCGACAAGCGCGCCCCTGATCCCGGCGATATTTCGTGAAACTCCCCCACGCCGACTGTCCCTTCGGCGTCCTCTGGCCCCACCCGGTTCGGTGGGGCCTTTTTTTGTCGGGGTGCGCCTGCTGACGTCAAGCTGAAGCAAAAAAGTGCTTCTTGTCAGGAAGTCCTCAGGTGGGCTCGCCAGATTGAACCCACCACACTCAAGGAGACACTACCATGAAAAAGACCCTCACCGTTCTTGCTGCGACAACAGCCCTTTCGGCGGCCATCGGCGTAGCAGGCTGGAGCGCGACGGATGCGGCGCACGCAATCCCAACCATGCCCTTCGCGGCGGTTCTCGAACTCGATCAGGATGCGACCCAGCTGGTTCTTGCCAGTGACGAAGATGATGACGATCGTGAATATCGCCCTGGCTCGCGTTCCGAAGAGGACGACGACGATGACGAGGATTGCGATGACGAAGATGGCGAAGACGATGATGACGGCGACAATTGCGGCGGCACGGCCGGTAATGCAGCGCCCGCAGGCACCGTCGCCCCGCCACAGAACGGGCTTTTCGGAAGCGGCACACCGCCCATCGTTCAGATGAACTGACCTCGACCTCAGATCCCCTTTTACCAAGCAGGCACAGATCCCATGAAAACGCTTCTCGCAACACTGGCGCTGACCACGGCGCTCACGCTTCCCGGGCTGGCACTTGCGCGCCCGGTGACACTGACGACCACACTGACCAACTACGGCGGAGACGGCGCTTATCTGGCGTTCTATGTGACCGATGCATCTGGGGCCTATGCCGGAAGCCTCTGGATGGCGGGCGGCAGATCGAGATATTACACACATCTCAGCGACTGGCACCGCGCCACCGCCGGGGATACCGCTCAGATCGACGGGATCACTGGGGCCAGTGTCGGGGCGGGCCGAACGCTCGAGATCACGCTGGATCTGGCCGACGCGCTCTTTGACGCGGGCTATACCCTCCGCATCGACGCCGCCGTCGAGGATATGCGCGACAGCCCGAACGAGGTTTCGGTGCCCCTGACGACAGACGGGGCGGGCACCGCAGTCAGCGGTCGTCGCTACATCGCCGATTTCACGTACGACATGTAAGGAGGCCCGGCGATGATCCGCGCTCTGCACCGGTGGCCGGGTATTCTGGCCGCTGCCCTTCTTATCGTCATGACGCTCAGCGGGGCTGCTCTGTCGGTCTTTCCGGCGGCCGATCGCCTGACGGCGCCGCAGGCTGAAACCGGGCAAAGCGTGGCGACACTTGCGGCCCGTATCCAGACCGCGTTTCCCGGTGTCGAGCAGATCAGGCGGTCTCCGTCGGGTCGGATCACGGCCTACTGGTTTGTCGATGGCGCACCGGGGGCCGCCGTAATCGATCCCGCGACAGGCGAGGGGGTGGGGTCTGCCGATCCCAACCCGGTCGAGCGTTGGTTGACCAACCTGCACCGGTCGCTGTTTCTGGGCGATGGCGGACGGATTGCCATGGCCTTGGGGGCGGCGGCGATGCTGATCCTTGCGATATCGGGCTCGGTCCTCGTGGCGCGCCGGGCCGGGGGCTGGCGGCGCTGGTTCGCGCCTCTGCGTGGTCCACTGTCGGGGAAGTTGCATGTCGAGATTGCGCGCCTCGCCGTTCCGGGCCTTGCCCTGTCCTCGTTGACAGCCCTGTGGATGTCGGCGGCGACCTTCGGGCTTATTCCCATCGCGGAATCCGCACCGGCGTTTCCGAGCGAGGTGAGCGGTGAGACGGGTGTCCCGATCCTGTCCATCGACCTGTTGGCCCGGACTCAGGTGGCCGCTTTGCGCGAATTGAACTTTCCCTATCCCGGCGACACCACCGACGTCTTCACCCTGAAGACCGATCAGGGGACGGGATATTCGGATCAGGGGACGGGCGCGTCCCTTGGCTGGACCGATCTGACCGGATGGGAACGCGTGTCGGAAACGATCTACATGCTGCATACCGGTCAGGGGGCCGCCTTGCTTGGGGTGGTTCTGGGGCTGATGGCGCTTGGCGTGCCGATCCTTGCGACGACGGGCCTGCTCGTCTGGCTGGCGGGGCGACGCAGCAGACCCCGCATCAAGGGCAACCAGCCGGCCGCACGGGCCGAGACGATCCTTCTGGTCGGCAGCGAGGGCGGCAGCACCTGGGGATTTGCGGCAACGCTGCATCGGGCGTTGAGTTCTGCGGGCCAGACTGTGCATGTCGCGCCGATGTCGGGCTTTGACCCGGCGCTCCATGGCATGGCGCAGCGGTTCATTGTTCTTGCCGCTACCTATGGCGACGGCGATGCGCCGGAAACCGCCAAGGGCTTCATCGAGCGTCTGAAGACACTGGCAACCGTTCCTGCCGCACCGCTGGCGGTGCTCGGGTTTGGCGATCGCGGCTATCCGGATTACTGCGGCTTCGCACAAAGGGTTGCGGACATGGCCGAAACGCAGGGCTGGGACATGCTCTTGCCCTTTGACACCATCAACCGCCAATCGCCGCATGATTTCGCGCGTTGGGGGCGGGGGCTGGGTGAGGCCCTCGGGATTGATCTGGAACTGGACCACCAACCCGTTCTGCCTGTGACCGAAACGCTGACCCTTGTCTCGCGCCGTGACTATGGGGCGGAAATGCAGGCCCCGACGTCAATCCTGCGATTTGCCCTGCCGCGCGTGACCGTCTGGAAACGACTGACCGGGCAGGGCTTTGCCCGGTTCGAAGCCGGTGATCTGTTGGGCATCGTGCCGATCGGCTCCACAATCCCGCGTCTCTATTCGCTGGCCTCCGACTGGCGCGACGGGTTCATCGAGATCGTCGTGAAGCGTCAGCCAAGTGGACTCTGTTCCGCGCAACTGACCCAGCTTGCGCCGGGCGACACAGCGTTGGGGTATGTGCGCCACAATCCGGGTTTCAAACCTGGCAAGGGCCGCGCGCCCCTGATCCTGATCGGGGCGGGCACCGGGATCGGTCCGCTGGCAGGGTTCATTCGCGGCAACAAGAAGCGTCGGCCGATTCACCTGTTCTTCGGCATGCGCCACTTGCAGAATGACTTCCTATATGGCGAAGAGCTTTCAAACTGGCAGGCAAAAGGATATCTGACCCGTCTGGACACGGCAGTTTCGCGTGCCGACACACCAAGCTATGTGCAAGATGCCCTGCGTGCCGAGCGGGGCGAAGTGGCCCGCCTGATCCGCGACGGCGCACGCATCATGGTCTGCGGTGGTCGCGGCATGGCGGCAGGCGTCACGGAAGCGCTGGCGGAAATACTTTCGCCGATGGGGCTGACGCCTCAAGCGTTGCGGGCAGGGGGGCGCTATGTCGAAGATGTCTATTGATCCGACCTGCCACGCGCTCAACGGGCCCACAATGGGCACCCGCTGGTCCGCGCTGTTCCATTCAGACCTGCCGTTTCACCCGGAGTCGGTGCGCGCCGCCTTGCAGGCTGCGGTCGATGAAGTCGACGCGCAGATGTCCACCTGGAAACCTGACAGTGACCTGATGCGGCTGAATGCGGCACCTGTCGGGGTTTGGCTGGCAGTCCCTTCGCGGCTGCTCGAAGTATTGGTGCTTGGGCGCGATATAGGTCTGGCCTCTGGTGGGGCATTCGATATGGGGCTTGGGGATGCAGTCGCGGCATGGGGGTTCGGCGCGGATGTGGCTGATCCGAAGCGGATCCGTGATGCGATGGAGCGTCGTCGAACCGGGAATACGTTGGAGATTGATCCTGCGGGCGCGCGCGTTCGCAAGACAGCCGATATCGCCCTCGATCTGAACGGGATCGCAAAGGGCTATGGCGTCGACCGTCTGGCCGAGACGTTGAATGCTCATGGCATCCCTGCGGGTCTGGTGGGCATCGACGGTGAAATGCGCGCGATGGGCTTGCGGCCCGATGGCACCCCTTGGACCGTCGCTGTGGAAGCGCCCGACCGCGAGCGTCGTGCACCGCATTCGATCCTTGCTTTGCATGATGCGGCAGTCGCCACTTCCGGCGACTATCGCCATTGGGTGGAGGTACAAGGGCGCCGCCTTTCACATACCATAGACCCGTCACGCGGCGCGCCGCTGCTTGCGCCGCCCGCGTCGGTGACGGTGATCGCGCGGACTTGTGCCGAAGCGGATGCCTGGGCCACCGCGCTGATGGTTCTGGGCGTCGAAGACGGGGCACAGATGGCGCATCGACAGGGCCTCGATGCCCTCTTCCTGATGCGCGATGACAGGTTGGGCGTTCACGGCAAGGCCGTTGGTCGCCTGTTTGCGACCTGAATCCATAGAGTGCCTAGGCAACCCAAGGCCGTATGGGGACGTGGATGCTTATGCTGCGCCGCGCCTGGGCAGAGCAAGGACACACCGAATTCGGGAAAGGGGCGCACTAACGGCGCTTGTCCGGCCCTACTCCTCCGGCCGCCCCGAGCCCTTGCCGACCTTGAACAGCCGCGCGGCAATCGGCGCTCCGGTGATCACCAGAAATACCCGCGTCAGATGATGCACCACGACATAGCCAAGGTCCGCGCCCACGACGATGGCAAGGACGGTCATCTCGGCTTGCCCGGCCGGTGCAAACGCCAGAAAGGCGTCGACCGGGGGGGCGAGTTCCGCAAGGATGACCAATTCGGTGAACGCGATCGTCACCACGGACAGCAGCAACACGAAGAACACACCGGCCAGAACATCGCGCCGCAACTCGTGCAACGTGACGCCGATATAGCCCGCACCCAAGGTGATCCCGATGAAGAACTGCGCCGCAAGGATCGCCTCGGCTGGGGGCCGATGGTGGATCACATCCGTCAGCGACAGGATTCCCGCAAGGATCATCGGCCCCAACATAGGGGCGCCGAACATGCCGATCCGTTCAGCCAGTTTCCAGCCAACCACGGCGGTCACGGCCATGATGACCAACTCCCGAAGCGGGATGGTGCTGGCAGGCGCGCCGATGGGATTGTCGAGACTTGCGTCGAACAGTTGCGTCAGGATCAGGGGGGCCAGTGTGATGATGATCATCACGCGCGTGGCGTGAATAAGGGACAGGGCGCGCGTATCGGCGCCCGCCTCCTGTCCGAACAGAACCATGTCCTGCAAGCCGCCGGGCATTGCGGCATACCACGATGTCACGCCGTCGATGCGGTATACCTTGCGAAAGAAGGGCACGCCGACAAGGGCGATCAGGATCACGTAGGCCGGGACCAAAGCCAGCGACAGGGCCATTGTCGGCAGACTACCCACAACGGCAGGGGTCAGCGACGCACCGATCGCCACGCCGAGGATGGTCCGCATCGCCTGGCTCAGGCCTTTTGTCCCCTTCAACGGCGCGCCTGCCAGCGCGGTGATCAGGCAGGCAGCCAAGGGGCCGAAGAGGAAGGGCAGGGGCAGGCCCATCGCCCAGAACACCCCTGCACCGACCGCGGCCACGATCAGTGTCAGGGCCTGTTGGCGCACGGAACGCGCGCGCACCCATTCACCGGCAGCACGGATCATCGCGCTGCGGCTCAGGTGGTCTCGCCCCCGTTGACGGCGATCATCTGGCCCGTGACGAAGCGCGCTTGCGGCGAGGCAAGGAAGGCGGTCATGGCCGCAATGTCATCGGGTTGCCCCATGAATCCGGTGGGGATCCGGGCGGCGCGCGCTGGATCGTCCTTGGTTGCGGTATCGCTCCGGATCTGGCCCGGCGAGATACAGTTGGCGGTGATCCCCTTGGGCGCGAATTCCGTCGAGAGCGCCTTGGTCAGCCCCCAGATGCCGTGCTTGGCGGCCGAAATCGGCGCGCCCTCGAAGTAGCCCTTGATCGCCTTCATTCCCGCGAAGTTGATGATCCGGCCCCAGCCCTTATCGACCATGCCCGGCAGGAAAGCGCGACTGGTGAAGAACGCGGAGGTCAGCGCGGAATCGATGACGGACTGCCAATCCTCGTCGGTCGTTTCGAGGAACGGTTTGTGAGGGCGGCGGGCGGCGTTGTTGACCAGGATATCAATCGTCCCGAACCGTGCCAACGCTGCAGCCGCAATCGATGCCACCACATCCGAGCGACCGACATCCCCCATCGCGACCAAGGCTTGCGCGCCTTCTGCCTCAACCGCTGCTGCCGTGGCCTCGGCAGCGTTCCTGTCGGCAGAACCGTTGACCACGACATTGCAGCCCTGCGAGGCGAGATGCACGGCAATGGCCCGGCCGATATTGCGACCGGAACCCGACACGAAAGCAGTTTTCCCTGAGAAAGGTCTGTCGGTCATGGCTGGACTATTCCTTCCGAGTTCTTGTGGTTGTCATGGGCCCCGACATGGGTCCCGACGCGTGCCATGGACCGACGGTGCACTGACGCGCCGTGCGAGATCCTTCCGACACTGTTTTGTCCGGGACAGTCCCAGGTTTGTCAATCGGCAGAATAATGTTGACATTTTACAAAATCAGCGGCGTCATGCCGTCATGGAACAACAATCCGACATCCGAACCACGCTTCAAAAACTGCGCCAGCGCTCGCTGGTGGGCGAGGTGCGCGACGAGTTGGAGCGGATGATCCTCGACGGCGAATTGCCGTCGGGTGAGCGGATCAACGAGAACAGCCTTGCGGATCGGTTGGGAGTCAGCCGCGGGCCGGTGCGCGAAGCCGCCCGCGCGCTGGAGCGCGCCGGGTTGGTGCGCGCCGTAGCAAACCAAGGCGTCTTCGTCCGCAAGTTGACCATCGACGAGGCGCTGGAGCTTTACGACCTGCGGGCGATGATGGCGGGCTACCTGTGCGCGAAGGTGGCCGAGGCGGGCGATCCATTGGTAATGGCGACGTTGCGCGATCTTGTGGCTCAGATGCACGCGGCGGCCAAAGCCCGCGAAGAAGACGCCTATTTTGATCTTAACCTGGCTTTCCACGACGCCATCGCGGCGGGGGCAGGGTGTGACCGGACAGAGATCTTGTACAACAGCCTTGGTAAGGAAGTGCGGCTGATGCGCCTGCGGGTTCTGTCGGGCGAGCGAAAGCTGGCGCTCTCCAATGCCGAACATGCGCGCATCGTCGACGCCATTGCGCGCGGCGATGTAGAGGCCGCGCGAGTGGAAGGCGCGCAGCATCACCTCAACGGAAAGGCCCGGTTGCTCGAAACGCTTTAGCAACGATGGATCAAGCCACACGCTCAGACACCACCGCGGCGCCACCCTTGGGAAGTGGGCCGAGGGAGGGGGATCCGCACCAAGAAGAACCAAGTCATTTAGGGAGGATAAAATGACGAACTTGATCACTTCGACCAATTCGTGGCTCAAGGTCACGGCACTTGCCGCAATGGCGGCGAGCTTGGCCGCGCCGGTATCGGCACAGCAATACCCCTCGCCAGACGAGACGCTGGACTGGACCATCGCGTTCGGCCCCGGTGGCGGCAACGACATCATGGCGCGCACTATCGTTGACATCCTGATGACCTACGACCTCTATCCCGGCGATATCGCTGTCGAGAACCGCGCGGGGGGGTCCGGTGCAGTGGGCTGGGGCCACCTCTTTGGCCAGGCCGGCAGCGGATACAGCATTTCCACCACCTCGGGTAGCTTCGTGACCACGCCCCTTCAGGCCGACACGCCGTGGGCGCCCGAGGACTTCACGCCCGTGGCCCTTCTGGCCACCGATGATCTTGTGCTGGTTGTCAACGGGACTTCCGAAATCCAGAACATCGAGGAGTTCATTGCCGCCGCGCAGACCGGTCCGATGAACATCGCGGGCACCGGCACGGTCAACGTTGACTTCATCGTGCCGACCCTCTGCGCGCAGGCCGCCGGGTTCGAATTCGAGTACGTCTCGTTCAACTCCATGGCCGATCAGACAACTGCGCTTCTGTCCGATGCGGTCGATGCGATGGTGGGTAATCCGGGCGAAATCCTGGGCCTGATCGACGCGGGCGAGTTGCGTGCGCTGGTCTATTCCGGCGCCTCCACCCCGGCCGCCCTCGAAGGCGTGCCGACCTTGGGCGATATCGGCTACGATATCGGCATATCGATGCCCCGCGGTCTGATCCTTGCCCCCGATGCCCCCGTCGAGGCGCAGGAGTGGTGGATCGCCACCATGGAGCAGGTTGTCGCGACGCCCGAATGGGCCGCCTATCTCGAGGCCAATACTCTGACGCCGACGGTCATCTATGGCGAGGATTTTCGCACGTTCCTGACCACGACGATGAACGGGTTCGAAACGGTTCTGCGCGAATCTGGCGCAATCGAGTAACGCTGCCGTCCCGCCTACGGGCGATTGCAGCCCAAAGATCGGCCGCGCGCGCCCAACGTGCGCGGCCTTCGCATCATGATCTCGCCCTTCGCCACACCGTCACGGGACATCTCCCCAATGCGCATCGCGTTCCTGTTCTTCGTGCTGGCCGCCTCGGTCTACTACACGTATGTCGCCTTCGCGGACCTGTCCTTCCTGACCCGCACCGGGCGTCTTGGGCCAGGGTTCTTTCCCCGGCTTGTGGGCGGGTCAATGGTGGCGTTCACGATCTGGGCACTTGCTGATGCCTTGCGCGAACGGCGTGAGCCCGAGAATGACGCGGGCACATGGGGCGACGTCCTTGCGCTGATGGCCTTGGGCCTCGGATATACCGTCCTTCTGCGCCTTATCGGCGGCTTTCCGGCCACGGTGATCTATCTTGGCCTGTCGCTGTTGATCATCAATCCCGGGCGGCATCTGCAGAACGCGATCCTGACTGTCGCCATACCGACTGTGATATTCCTTCTTTTCGACAGGCTGTTGAACGCCAGCATGCCTCCTGCACTGCTCAATCTGCCGTTTTGACCAATCGCGCGACTGCCTGTGCGGCCCCGCCGCCGCATCGCGCGCCCAGGAGATGATGTGATGGATATTTTCAGCGATCTGATGATGGGTCTTTCGATCGCCATCACTCCAGTCAACATGCTCTACCTGTTGGCGGGTGCCATGGTCGGCATGGTCGTGGGTGTGATCCCGGGTTTCGGCCCCTCTGCGGGTCTTGCAATCCTGTTGCCCATCACCTTCGGAATGGATCCGGTCCCCGCCATCATGATGTTGGCCGCTATCTATTACGGTGCGATGTATGGCGGCACGATCACCTCGATCCTGCTCAACACGCCCGGCGAAAGCGCCACCGTGGCCAGTACGTTCGACGGCTTTCCCCTCGCCAAGAACGGTCGCGCCGGACCCGCCCTTGTGATGCAGGCAGTCGCCTCCTTCGTCGGTGGCACGGTGGGCGTGGTCCTGATCACCATCCTCGCGCCGATGTTCGCGCAGGTGTCGCGCAGTTTTGGCCCGCCTGAATACTTCCTTCTCGCGATCATGGGCTTGCTGACGCTGATCGTGATGATCGGCGAGCACTGGAAGCTTGGCCTGATCTCGGCGCTGATCGGGCTGGCGCTTGGCACTGTCGGCGTCGATCTGGAAACGGGGCAGGGCCGCTATACTTTCGGTTCGGCCGAGTTGATCGGGGGCATCTATTTCATCCCCATCGCCATTGGCCTCTTCGGTGTGGGCGAGTTGTTCTATGCCTTCTACCAGAGCATGCACAAGACTGGCACCGGCGGGATCGTGAACTACGACAAGGAAGAACGCTTCTGGCCCACCAGGCTGGATTTCATCTCGACCCGCATGACGATGGTGCGTCACTCGATCCTCGGCTTCGTCGTGGGGGTCATTCCGGGTGCGGGGGCCACCATTGCCTCGTTGATGGCCTATTCCACCGAACGCTCCCTGTCGAAGAACAAGGAGAATTTCGGCAAGGGCGAGATGGCGGGGCTGGTGGCGCCCGAAACCGCGAACAATGCCGCCTCGTCGGGTGCGATGATCCCGCTTCTGACGCTTGGCATCCCCGGATCGGCCTCGACCGCGGTGCTGCTGGCCGCCTTCCTGATGTGGGGCCTGCGCCCCGGTCCCTTGTTCATGGAACAGAATCCGGAACTTGCATGGGGTCTGATCGCATCGATGTATCTGGGCAACGTGATGCTGCTGGCGATCAACATTTTTGCCATCCCGCTTTTCGTGCAGCTGATCAAGGTGCCCTACCGCATCCTTGGCCCGACCATCGTGGTGATTTGCACCTTGGGTACATTCAGCGTGAACGCCTCGTTCATCGAGACCTACATCATGTTCGGTGCGGGCATCATCGGCTTCTTCATGCGGCTTTATGGCTTCTCTCCGGCGGCGCTGGTTCTGGCGCTGGTCCTTGGCCCCCTTGCGGAAGAGGCGTTGCGCCAGACCATGACAATCTCGCGCGGATCCTTCATCATTTTCGTGGAACGGCCCGCGTCTTTGTGGATCATCGGTGTCACGATCTTGCTGCTGGCGATCCTTCCGTTGATGAACCATTTTGGAAAACGCGCCAGCGAGGCCGAGAAATCCGGGACCTGACCTTATGCACCTGACCCCATGCACCTGACCGAGCACGAAGCGCTGGACCTGGTGCAGAGCGTATTTGCGCGGGCGGGCGTCAACCCAGGGATGGCGCGGGACGGCGCGGCCATGCTGGTGCGGGCCGAGATGATGGGGATCACGACCCATGGCCTTGCCCGGGTGCCGGATTATGTCGGGAGGATCCGGGCAGGGGGGATCGACCCCGCAGCCGTGCCGGAGGTGACCTCGCCTGCTCCCGCGTTGGTGCGGGTCGATGGGCGCAACGGATTTGGACCAGCTGTTGCCTATTGCGCCGTGCAGGCGGCCATGGTGGCGGCGCGCGATGTCGGAATGGCGGCGGCATTCTGCCGGGGCTCCACCCATCTGGGGGCGCTGGCCCCCCTGCTGCATGTTGCGGCCGAGGCCGGGTTCGCGGCCATTTTCACCACCAACACCGCCCCCATGATCGCGCCCGCCGGTGGCAAGACGGCCGTGCTGGGGAACGCCCCTTTCGGCATTGCGATCCCCGATCCCTTCGGCGTGCCCGTGATCCTTGATATCGCGCTGTCGGTCGCCGCCCGCTCCAAGGTGCGACAGGCGGCAAAGGCGGGCCAGCCCATCCCCGAGACCTGGGCCACCGACGCCGATGGTCACCCTACCACGGATGCCGCCAAGGCCATGGCGGGTCTGATGCAGGCCATCGGCGGGACCAAGGGCGCGAACTTGTCGCTCTGTCTCGATCTTCTGGCGGGCGGGCTTTCGGGGGCGGCGATGTTGTCCGAGATCGCCAATGCCAACCTTGTGCCGGGGGCCATTGCGAATGTCGGCCACCTGTTCATCGTGATCGACACGGCGCGTCTATTGCCACCCGAAGCCCTGTCGCGTCGGATGTCTGATGCCCGTGAGATGGTGGAAGCCAGCCCGCGTCTGGAGCCGGATACCCCGATCCGCCTGCCCGGCGCGCGCGCCATCGCCACGCTACATGCGGCGCGGGCGCAAGGGTTTCCCCTCGCCCCCGACCTGTTGCGGGAACTGACCGCCTTGGCCGGGGCCTAGGCCGTGCCTTGCGTGATGACCCGCACTGCCTGCAGGAACTGTGCCCGGAGTGGGCGCTGAACTCCTGCTGCTGGCCGTGTCGGGAAACAGGAAAATCGGCGTTCCCGGCGTCAGGTCGAGGGCATCTTCCACGTCGCCGTGGCCAGCGCGGCAAGTTTGCCGTCCGCCCCAAAAAGACGACTTTCCATGAACGACAGGCTGCGCCCGCGCTTGGTGAACCGCCCCTCGACGGTCACGGTGCCCGCCATGACGGGGCGCATGAATTGCAGCTTCATCTCGATCGTCGCACCGGGGCCCGCGACTTTGTTCACCAGATGCCCCATCGAGATATCCATGGCCGACGCCATTGCGCCGCCATGGAGCGAACCTTGCGGGTTCCTGAGCATTTCCGTGACCTCGAACGTCACCCGGCAGGTGTCCTTGGCGGCATCGGGGGAGTCTTCCGGCATGTAAGCGAATTCAAGCCCCAGAAAACGCGCGAAGAAGAACGTCTCGAACGCCTGTTCGTGGCCTGCCAGTGCTGTCGAGACATGGGCAAGGGCCGCATCCGCATCGACGCGCCGGGGGGGCGTTCGGGCCACTCAGGCGCCCACGAATTTGGCTTCGCGCTTCTCCAGAAAGGCGCGGCGCCCTTCGATGTAATCCTTGCTGTCGAAACATGCCTTCACCCAGGCGTCACAGGCGGCCAGATCCGTTTCGCTTTCCGGCAACAGAACCTGTCCGACGATGAATTTGGTGGAGGCCACGGTCATTGGTGCATTGGCCGCGATCATCTGCGCCATCTCCTCGGCAGCCTGGGATACCTCCGCATCGGGCACCACGCGATTCACCAGCCCCATCACGCGGCATTCCTCGGCATTAAAGCGCCGGGCGGTGAAGAAGATCTCCTTGGCGAAGGCCGGCCCCACCACATCGACCAGCCGCTTGAGGCCGGGATAGGGATAACCAAGCCCCAACTTGGCGGCAGGAACGGCAAAGTTCGATCCTTCGCCGCAGATCCGCAGATCGCAGCACAGCGACAGCGCCACGCCGCCGCCCACGCAGAAGCCGTCGATCTGCGCGATGGTGGGCTTGGGAAACGCCGCCACCAGATCGTAGACGCGCTTGGTGGTGGCGTTGTAGTGGGCCACGGCTTCCTCGCTGGCGCGCTCGGTCTCGAATTTGGAGACATCGGCGCCCGACACGAAGGCCTTTCCTCCGGCGCCCGACAGGATCAGGATACGGACGCTGTCATCCGCCGCGAAGCGCGTCACCGCGGCCTCCACCGCTTCCCACATCTCCAGCGAGACGGCGTTGCGCTTCTCCGGCTGGTTGAAGATGATGCGGGCGATGGCGCCAGACTGTTCGGTCAGGATCTTGTCGGTCATGATATTAGTCCCTTGTCTCAATCAGATGGCGCCGGCGGCTTTCATGCCGGCAATTTCCGCCGCACTCAGGCCGATCTCCGCAAGGATATCGGCGTTGTGCTGGCCCGCAAGCGGCGGCGGCGTTGCGATGTGGCTTGGCGTGCGGCTCATCAGGATCGGCTGGCCGACCAGTTCCGTCGCGCCGCGCTCCTGGCTGATGACGGGTTGAGCCAGGCCCAGATGCCGGACCTGCGGATCGCTGAAGACCTGTCCGATATCGTTGATCTCGCCTGCGGGAACGCCCGCCTTGGTGAAAGTGTCGATCCACTCGGCCGTGGTGCGCCCGATCGTGAGCGCCTCGATCTCCAGCCCCAAGGCGTCCCTGTTCTCGGACCGGGCAGGGGCGCTGGCATAGCGGTCATCCTGCAGCCAATCTTCCCGCCCCATCACCCGCGCAAAATTCGTCCAGATATTGTTGCCCGTGACCGCGATATTCATGTAGCCGTCCGAGGTCTTGAAGACGCCTGTCGGGATCGAGGTCGGGTGATTGTTCCCGGCCTGTGTCGGAATGTCGCCATCCATCAGGAAGCGGGCGGCCTGAAAATCCAGCATGAACACCTGCGCCTGCAGAAGCGAGGTCTGGACCCACTGGCCCTTGCCTGAGGTGTGTCGCTCCAGCAGGGCGATCATGATGCCTTGCGCCGCGAAAAGACCCGCGCATAGATCCGCGATCGGAATGCCGACGCGCATCGGTCCGCTGCCCGGCTCTCCGGTGATGGACATCAAGCCGCCCATTCCCTGCGCGATCTGGTCGAAGCCCGGGCGGTCCGCCATGGGACCGTCCTGTCCGAAACCCGAGATGGAGGCATAGACCAGCCTCGGATTGGTTTGCGACAGGGTGTCATAGTCAATGCCGAGGCGCGTTTTCACTCCGGGGCGGAAGTTTTCCACGATCACGTCCGCCGTATCCGCCAGCTTGCGAAACGCGGCAAGGGCTTCGGGATGCTTGAGGTCAAGCGTCAGGCTGCGCTTGTTGCGGTGCAGGTTCTGGAAATCCGGGCCCGAGCGCGGGCCGCCGAATTGCGCAGAGTCCACCGGCGCTTCGATCTTGATGACGTCGGCACCCCAATCCGCCAGTTGCCGCACACAGGTGGGCCCCGATCGCACCCGCGTCAAGTCCAGCACCCGCAACGCGCGAAGCGCCATGCTGGCCACTCCGGCATGGCCGGTCGCGTGTGCATTCTGGACGTCTGACATGGGTGTTCCTTCATGGACCATATGCTGAAATCTGGTATAGGTCGGGTCGCCGCGGATGACAACGAAAATGTCAATTGTTGACAAAATTCCGGCGCCACTATCAACAAGGACTCATGAGCATGGCAGGAAAAATGATCGGTCCCAGACGCGCCACTCTTGCGGGCGAAGTGCGCACCGAGATCGAGCGGATGATCCTGGGTGGTGAGTTGGCCGCAGGCGAAAAGATGAACGAGCTGTCGCTATCCAATGTCATGGGCGTCAGCCGCGGCACGGTGCGGGAGGCGATACGCTCGCTGGCCGACAGCGGGTTGATCGATCTGGTCGCCAATCGCGGGGCCTTCGTGCATGAAACCACGCTGGCCGAGGTGCGCAACCTTTACGATCTGCGCGGGGCGGTCTTTGCGATGGCATGCTCTGCCACCGCGCGGCGCGTCGCAGACGGGGTGGAGGCTGGCCTGCCCAAACGCCTGCAGCGGCATATCGAGGCGATGCAGACCGCCGTCGCGCGCGAGGACACGGCGCGCTATTACACGCTCAACATCGAGTTCCACGATGCGCTGCTGGACGGCGCGGGCAACCCGAAGGCCAAGACGATCTACGACGCGCTGGTCAAGGAAATGCACCTCTACCGCCGTCGGGGCCTGTCGATCGTGACCAATCTCGAGCGCTCGCTCGAGGAACATATCCTGATCGCCGACGCCGTCATCGGGGGCGATGCCGAAGCTGCCCGCGCGGCGGCACATCATCACATCAATTCGGGCTTCACGCGCTACATGCAGATCGTGGAATGACCGCCCCTTACCAAGACGAGCCGAAGAAAGACGATCCCATGGAAAATCCCCTGTTCGACGCCCTTTTGGCCCGCCATGTGGGGCAGGGCACCCCGTTCCTGCATCTGCAAGACGGCATCACGATGACCCATGCCGACTTCATGGAACGCACGGCGCAGAACGCCAATGCGCTGAGCGCTTTGGGTGTTCGGCCCGGCGACCGGGTTGCGGTCCATGTCACCAAATCGCCAGAGGCACTGGCGCTTTACGCCGGTTGCATCCAGTCCGGCGCCGTGTTCCTGCCGCTCAACACCGCCTATACCGCGACCGAGATGGCCTATTTTGTCGGTGACAGCGGCGCGACCCTCTTCGTGTGCGATCCGTCCGAAGTCGACGCCCTGGTCGATATCGCGGCGGCGAATGCCTGCACCCTTCATTCACTGGCCGCAGACGGCACTGGCAGCTTCGCCGATCTGGTCGCCACCCAGCCCACCACCGCGCCAATCGCGCCACGCGCTGCCGATGACCTTGCGGCGCTGCTGTACACGTCCGGGACCACGGGCCGCTCCAAAGGGGCCATGCTGACCCAGTCCAACCTTCTGTCCAACGCCCATGCCCTTGTCGACGGCTGGCGGTTCACCGCCGACGATGTTCTGCTGCACGCGCTGCCGATCTTTCACGCCCATGGGCTTTTCGTGGCTTGCAATGTCTCGCTGCTGGCGGGCGGCGCCATGATCTTCTTGCCGAAATTCGACGCCGACACCGTCATCGCCCGCCTTCCGGATGCGACGGCCATGATGGGTGTGCCCACCTTCTATACCCGCCTGCTGGACGACCCGCGCTTCGACCGCGCACTCACCCAGCACATGCGCGTCTTCATCTCTGGCTCCGCCCCGCTGCTGTCCGAGACCCACGAGCGGTTCGAGGCCCGCACAGGTCACCGCATACTTGAACGCTACGGGATGACCGAAACCTCCATGAACACCTCCAACCCCTACGACGGCGAGCGTCGTGCGGGCACTGTGGGCTTCCCCCTGCCGGGGGTGGAGGCGAAAGTGTGCGATCCCAAGACCGGGACAGAATTGCCAAAGGGCGAGATCGGTGTGCTGGAAGTGCGCGGACCAAACGTCTTCAAGGGATACTGGCAGATGCCGGAAAAGACCGCCGAGGAACTCCGCGCGGATGGCTTCTTCATCACCGGCGATCTCGCCATGGTCGACGTGGACGGCTACATCACCATTGTCGGGCGTGGCAAAGACCTCATCATTTCGGGTGGCTACAATATCTATCCCAAGGAAATCGAGATGTTCCTCGATGATCTTCCCGGCGTGTCCGAAAGCGCGGTTGTCGGCGCGCTGCATCCCGATTTTGGCGAAAGCGTCGTGGCCGTGCTGGTGACGGAGCCGGGTGCGACGCTGGACCTTGCGGCGATCGATGCCGCCATCCGGCGCGATCTTGCAGGCTTCAAACGCCCTCGCCACATCGCCGTGATGGACGCTCTGCCGCGCAACACCATGGGCAAGGTCCAGAAGAAGGACCTGCGCGACCAATTCGCGGACGTCTTCAAAGCGCATCGCTGAGCCGGCGCGATCCCTTCGATCCGACATCAGCGATAGAGACAAGGAAGAAGCAGAAAGGGCAAGCGAGCCAACTCTATTGCTGCGATCCAGCAAGGGATTCGACAGACCAATCACTAGGCGGATTTTTCGTCCATACGCTCGCTCTCGACTTCGACGATCCCTGCCGGTCCAGGAAGCCGGTGTGCCGGAATACCCATAGCGATCACCGCCGTTGCGGCGCTCAGCCCTGCGATCCAAAAGAAAGCCGTCTGGAACCCTTCAAGCGGCGTGTCCAGCTGGCCGATCAGGACGACGGCAAGGGCTGTGCCGATGACGCCGCCAAGTTGGCGGACCGCGTTGTTGACCGCACCGCCCACGCCGAACCTCGACGGCGGCAGACCGGCAACCGCGGCGCCGGACAAGCCAACAAGCAGTAATCCGATCGCAGCCCCTCCCATGATTTGAAGGGGCAGCCAGAAGGCCAGATAGGACGGAGCCGGAGTGACCTGCAAGCCAAGGACGAACTGTCCGAGAGCAAACACCAGCCCACCCGTCATGATCACCGCACGATGCCCGACGCGGGTCACCAACCGGCCCGACGTCACGGCCACAAGGATCACGACCAGAGGTCCGGGCGTCACCGCCAGACCCGTCAGGCCCTGTCCGAAGTCCCAAATCCCGCGCAGGAACAGGAACGAAGTCAGGAACATCATCGCAAAGCCGATGCCGAAGACAAATGTCGCCAGCGTCACGAGTGCATAGGTCCGATCCTCGAACAGGGCCATGTCAATCGCGGCGTTCGGGTGTCCTCGCGCCCAGAATCCGTATCCGATCAGAAGGATCGCGCCGGTTGACGCTGGTGCCCAGACCATCGGAGCAACGAGACCGAGGCTTTCGATCTGCACGATCCCCCATGTCAGGCTCGATACTCCGGCAACGATCAGGCCGATCCCGACCAAATCCAGTCCTTCGCCACGAGCCCCTCCACCCAACATCGGCAATCGGCGCCACGCGAACCACAAGATCAATGCCCCGAAGGGCAAATTGACGAGGAACGCCGCGCGCCACGTTGCCAGTTCGATCAGGATGCCACCCGCCCCGGGACCCACGGCGGCACCAAGGGCGCCGACACCGCTCCACATGCCGACGATTGCCGTGCGTTTTTCTGGCGGGAACGCGCCGAGGATCAAGGCCAGCGATGCCGGTGTCAGGATAGCGCCACCGACCGCCTAGACGAGGCGCGCGGCGATGAGAGTGCCTGTGCCCGGCGCCATCCCGCAGGCGGCACTGGCCAAAGTGAAGAGCGCCACGCCGATCAGAAACAGTTTTCTACTGCCATGCAGATCGACAAGACGCCCTGCGGGCAACAACAGCGCCGCGTAGAGGATCGTGTAGGCATTCAGAACCCATGACAGGTCCGATGGCGAGGCTTCCGCGAATGACAGACGCAGGGCCGGAAATGCCGCTACCGCAATCGTGGCGTCGACCGAGACCAGAAACACTGCAGCGCTGGATACCGCAAAGACGACCCATGGGTTCACGGCTGACATTGCCTCAGCCTCTCGTTGCAGGGGCGTCAGCACCCTGTGCCGTGATGCGGGAATTGTTCTTGCCGATCATGCCCTTCATGATGACGCCCATCACCCGCACGCGGCCCCAGCGGGGCAGCACCGCCAGCGACCAGCCGAGGACCTTCGCCAGAAACCCCGGCCTTACCGTGATTCGGCGCCCCAGGGCCGCGAGTGCGCTGCGGGCAACCATTTCGGGCGTTGCTGCCTGCCCCATCTGCATCCCCGCGCGGGCGGCAAAGCCGGTGCCGACGGGGCCGGGGGCGACCGACAGGACACTCACGCCATTGGGGCGCATCTCTGCAGCAATGGCTTCGGCGAAGCTTTGCACGAGGCCTTTCGTGGCGGCATAGGTGGCGGACAGGGGGGCGCCGTTGAACCCCAAGAGCGAGCTGAACAGCACGATGCCGCCGCGCTTTTCGGCCGCCATACGGCCTCCGAACCCATAGGACAGTTCCACGACGGACCGGCAGTTCAGGTCAACCATGTTGATCTGGGAGGCCAAGTTCTGGTCAAGGAACGGCCCGATGGAGCCAAAGCCAGCGGCGGCCACGACAAGGCTCACCGGCGCGTTTTCCGTGAGCGACAGAAGGTCTGGAACGCTGGTGGGATCGGACAGGTCCATCGCCAACACACACACATCCCCGCCGAAACGGGTGCCCAGATCAAGTGCTATTTCCCTCAACACCTCGCCCCGTCGCGCGACCAGGATAAGGTCGAAGCCTTGTTCGGCCAGTTGGACGGCAAAAGCGCGGCCGATACCGTCGCTCGCCCCCGTGATAGGGGCGGTGGGGCCAAACCGGCGCTTCAGGGCACTGTCCTTGTGCGGTTGATTGGTCATTCTCATCGCCCTTTCCTGTGGCATTGGAGTCATTCGCCCGCGAGGTGGTGTGGCTTAATGTTGGGATGAATAGCGGCAGGGTGGCCCACGTCCGGTTTCCGGTGCGCGAGGGTGAGGGCGAACATCTGGGGAGTGAAGGCAAAGGCCAACGTTACCGACAGCGCGACACCGCCCGCCACCGACATGGCGAAGGGCGGCCAGAAACCGCCCCCGCCAAGGATCAGCGGCAGAAAGCCACCGAAGGTGGTGATCGTGGTCGAGGTGATGTGCCGGGCGGAGTTCGCTACCACATCGACCATGGCCGCGCGGTCGCCGCGACTGGCGCGCGGGTCTTCCTGCAGGCCCGACAGCACGATCAGCGCCGCGTTGATCGACACCCCGATGGAGCCGATCACTCCGATGATCGCATTGATCCCGAAGGGATAGTCGAAGATCGCCAGCGCCAGCATCGAAAGCCCCGCCGAGAGCCCCGCGACCGTGAAGGCGATCAGTGTCAGGCGGAAGGAGTTGAAGGTCATCACCACTACCGCAATTGACAGGGTGATGATCAGGCCCAAGGGGGCGATCAGCGCCTGCACGGTACTGTTGCGGGCGTCACTGTCGCCGCCCGTTTCCAGCCGGATGCCCCGAGGCGGGGCATAGCCACTTGCGTCGAGGGCCGCCATCGCTTCGGCCAGCGCTACGGCGGGCAGGATTCCGGGCATCAGGAAGGCCTGAACGGTATTCACCCGCTCGCCGTTGCGCCGCGTGATCGTGCTCTCCGACGGTTCCAACCGCAATGTGCCCAACGTGGACAGCGGAACTGCAGGAAACTGGCCCGCACCTGCCACCGCTGCCGCCCCCGGCGGCAGGATCGGCATGTCGCCGATGGCCACCGGATCACCGCGCAAGCCCGCGCCAAGGCGCACCCGCACCGGCAGTTCCTCGGTCCCTTCCAGCAGCGACCCGCCGGTGACGCCTTCCAGCCCCGCCTCCATCTGCCGGGCGACCTGGCCCAGATCGAGGCCCAAGAGGCGCGCACGGGCCTCGTCGATCTCCAGCATCAGCCTGGGCGAGCCCCCGGCAATGCCGGTGCGGACCATGGCCACAGTGGAGACTTCGGCCAATCGCGCGCGCAGGTCGTCGCCTGCAAGGCGCAGTGCGTCGATATCCTGACCCACAAGACGGAGTTCCACCGGCGCATTGACCGGCGGGCCTTGCGTCAGGCCGCAGATGACAAACCGCGCTTGCAAGAAGGCAGGCGGCAGATCGGCCTGAAGCTCGTCCAGCAGTCGGGCGGTTGCGGCGGGGGACGCGGTGCGGATCAGTGCCTGCGCAAAGGCCGGTGCCTGATCCCGGTCGCCGACCATGTTGTAGTAGAATGCGGGCGCCGACCGGCCCACGACCCATGCGACGTCCAGAATATCCTCCTCGGCCGCAAGTCGCGCGTCGATATCGCGGACAACGCGCATCGTCTCGGCGATACCGGTGCCGGGGGGCAGGTCCACTTCGATGTGGAACTGGTCGCGGTCGACACCCGGAAAGAACTGCGGCGTCAGTGTCGGGAGCGAGAGGAAGCCGATGACCGGCAAAACCAGGGACAGCGCCACGGTCCTCAGCGGATTGGCCATGGACAGGGCCAAGAGGGCGCGAAAGCCGCGCATCAACGGGCCGTCGCGCGTCGGCTGGCCATCGCCCATGCGCAGCCAGCGTCCGGCAATGGCAGGCGTGATGGTCACGGCCACAACAAAGGACCACGCCAGCATCACGATCACGGAAATCGCGATGGAGCCGACGAAATCTCCCGCGGGGCCGGGCAACAGCAGAAGCGGCAGGAAAGACAGGATCGTGGTGACGGTGGAGGCCGCAAGCGGCATGGTCAACCGCCGCACCGATCCGGCAACCGCGTCGATCCGCGACAGCCCCGCGCGGAGCCGTTGGCCCACCTCATCCGTCATCACGATGGCGGCGTCGACCAAGAGGCCAAGTGCCACGATCAGGCCGGTGACGCTCATCTGATGGATCGGCACCGCCAGCGCGTTCAATGTCGCGACCGACGCCAGAGAAACCACCGGCAACACCATCGCCACGATCAGCGCCGCCCGCCAGCCAAGCGTAACGAACAGGACCACGACCACCAGTGCGACGCCCACCACCATGTTCTGGCCGACCTCGGCAAGGCGTTCGGTGGTGTAGCGGCTCTGATCGAAAACGGTCTCTATCGAAAGGCTCCAAGGAAGCGCCTCTGCCTGCGCGGCGACAGCGGCGCGAATGTCGGTCATCCAGCGGTCGACTTGCAGGCCCTCGCTCACCTTCGCGGATATCAGGATCGCTGGTTGGCCCTGAAACAGCGCGGCCTCGGCCAGCGGCATGCGGGCGCTGCGGGTGATCTCGGCCACATCGCCCAAGAGCGTCACGCGGCCCAAGGCATCTTCGCGCAGGACCACGGCGCGCAGGCGGTCGAGTGAGGTGATCTCTCCCGTGATGCCCAGCACCAGATCGGTCTCATCGCCCCGCAAGCGGCCGGCCTGCACCTTGGCGTCGGCGGCGCGGATCGCAGCGGATACTTCGTCGGCAGTCAGGCCTAGGGCGGCCGTTCTGTCGGGGTTCAGAGTGACAAGAACCTCCTCCTCGGGCATTCCGTGCAGTTCGACCACGCTGGTGCCGGGCACGCGGCGCAACCGGTCGGCCAGCGCCTCGGCCTCTCGCGCGGCGCGGGTCGGGCTGAACCCTTCTGGCATGGTCAGAGCGAAGATGGCGGCGTAACCGCCCGCGCCGTCGCTGTCGAAATCGGGCTCCAGAACGCCCGCCGGAAACTCCCGCTGCGCGTCGGCCACCGCGTCGCGGACTTGAGCCCAAAGCTGCTCGATGATTTCGGGCGGGACTGTCTCGATCAATTCGAGCGAGATGACCGAGATGCCGGTGGCCGAGGTTGACGACACCTCAGCAATCTCGGGGATGGTGCGCAACTCGGTCGCGATCTTGGCGGTCACCAGCGCCTCGACCCGCGCCGGGTCCGCACCGGGAAATACCGTGGTGATCGTCGCGAAGATATTGGTGATGGTCGGGTCTTCCTGCCGCCCGATGGACACGAGCGCCGACATCCCCGCCGAGAGGATCACCAGAAGGGCCAGTATCACAAGGCGCGGTTGACGGAAGAACAGCGTATCCATGGCGATTACTCCGCTAGCGCCAGAACAAGCTGGCCGGGGGCAACCCGGTCGGGCGCTTCGGCCACGATCCGCGCGCCGGGGGGCAGGGCGCCGCGCAAGAACACGCGCGGGCCGTCGCTGTGGATGACCTCGACCGCTGCAGGCCGGGTGCGGTCGCCTTCGGCTGTGGCCTCGACGGCCATTACCGACCACGACCCGCGCACACCCTCGCGCAACGCGCTCAACGGCGCCCAGAACCCGGGATCGTCAACCGTCTGTGTCAGCAAAAGCGCCACTGTGTCGCCCAGCACTGGTGCGGCATTCGCCGGGAGGGTGACGACGACGGACCGGCTGCGGGTGTCCGGATCGAGATCGGGTCGGATCTGGCGCAGGGTGGCCTCCAATTCCACGCCGTCCAATTCGATTGTCACGCTTTCGCCCACGGCCAGTGCGGCGGCCAGTTCTGGCGGCAGGCCGACCCGGGCACGGGCAGTCGCGGTATCGAACAGGACCAGAACGGTCTGGCCCGCCGCCGCGGTCTGTCCGGGGTCAGCCAGCCGCGCGCCGATGCGGGCCGCGAAGGGTGCCGTCAGCACGGACTTTTCCAACCGCACGTCAACACCCGCGATGCGGGCGCGAATGGCAGCCATCGCGGCCTCGGCGCGCGCCAGCGTCAGCCGCGCTTCATCCTGCGCCGCGACCGAGCGAAAGCCCCGTTCCGTCAGCGCGTCATTGCGCGCGAGTGTCAGCCGCGCCAGTTCCGCATCCGCGGCCAAGGCCGCCAGTTCCGCCTCCAGCGCGGCGCGTTCCGGGACAAGGGCGCTGGTGTCCAGTCGTGCCAGCACCGCGCCTGCGGCGACCACATCGCCTTCCTCGACCAGCACTTCGGTAATGCGCCCGCTCATTTCAAACCCCAGATCGGTCCGCGCCGCGGCTTCGATCTGGCCGGTGAACCGGCGGGTGACGGCGTAGTCCGGTGCGAACTCAACCGACATCACGCCGACGGAGGTTCGCGGGGCAGCGACGCTGGTGGTGGCATCGCCCTCCGCAGCGATGAGGGAAAAGCCTCAGATGACGGCTGCAGCAGCCCCACCGCAGACGATCAGCGTCACCGTAACGGTCAGGATCCGACCTAGCGCCTTTCGAAAACCTGATGTCCGATGCTGGGTCATGGGCAGAACGCTCCGGTAAAGTTAGATACACTTACATAAGTTAGAATCACTCACTTTAGCAAGCGCCGTTCAGTCAATGCGTGTTCGGCACCCCGAGTTGGATCTGAGCCAAGTCTCGCAGGCTGGCCCCGCTACATGGGTAAGCCGCAGATGCGCATTAACGATTCCGAGGGCACCGGCTCCGTCCGGTTCGCTTCAGCCACGACTAAGGGGATTGATGGCATTCCCAGGTGCCTTCAAACTGGCCAAAGGTCGTTCCAGCGGTTGGTCAGTTGTCGGGAAGGCTTTCTGCCGATCGTCCAGCCTCGTAACCTTCGACAGAAGTCACGGAAGCGAGAGGGCGATACGTCGACCTGTGCCAACCTAGGAGATCGATGCAGCGGTAGCTACACGCGCGCTTATACGACCCGCCCCCGTTCCAGCCATATTCCGTGGACCTCGGACCAGTCGGGAGCTTGTTTCGACAAGTATCCGACGACTTTTCCCGTCGCGATGCTGGGAAACCGACGCATGGCTTCGAGATGTGGACCGGCGGACAGATAGGCCAGCATGGCGTCCCTGTCGGTCCAGACCGACAGCGTGTGATGAACGCCGTTGACGGTGCGCGCATCCGCGGAAATGTTGCCGTCCGCATTGCGCGCTTGCGCCATGGCTTTTATCGCGTGCGACCAGAAGAACGGGATGTGCCAGACCCGACGCACCTGCAAACCGGTAATAGAAACATAGACATCCGGCTGCATCGGTCAGGCCTTTCATGGTCCAGTCGAGCCACCCCGCCGGCGGCATGCTGACGAACGGCTTCGTTGGGGCGAAGACCGCCGCAGCAAGTGTTGTTCAGCGACTGCAGATTCCAGAGGCACGGCCCGAGACTTGTAAAGATATGTGAGAGCTGCTAACTTTCGTCAAGAGGAAAGTGAACGCCACTCACTTGGCTGGAAGACTGAAACACCATGTCCGACGAAACGACTGCCGCGCACGCCTCAATGGGAGTAACGCCCAAAGCCGCCTATCATCACGGCGATCTGCGTGCGCAACTGATCGCTGCAGTTCGAGATCTGGTTGAGACGCATGGCCCGGACGGGTTTTCCGTGGCCGAGGCTGCTCGCCGCGCCGGGGTCAGTTCCGCTGCGCCATACAAGCATTTCAAGGATCGCCACGAGATTCTGCGCGGGGTCGTCAGCGAAGCAATGGATCGTCTGCGCGCCGCCATGGAGGAAGGCGCTGCAGCCCACCCAAATGGTTCGCTCGAAGCCGTCGCGGCTGTCGGACTGGCCTATGTCGATTTCGCCCGGACAGAACCGGGGGTCTTCCGACTGGTCTTCGGCCTGACGGAAGGGCATGAAAAAGCCCCCGATCTGCTGGCCAAGGGCGAAAGCTGTTTCGGCGTCGTCGTTCTCGCCGTTGCCGCGTGCCTTGGCCTGACCTCCGGCGATCCGGAGGTCCAGCGTCGCGCCTACATGCTTTGGTCGTTTGTCCATGGCCATTCGTTCCTGACCATCGACATGAAGCACAAGGTCGCCAGCGCCGAGATCGATGATTGGGACTTTCTGATGAGTGTCAGCCGCGCGATCCTTGCATCGACTCGAGAAGGTGCCGGGGCACTGAGCTAGACAAGTCTGGGCGCCAGTTTGCGTGTGACATATCCCAAGCGGCGCCGTCTGACTGTCTGTGCGCCGGGCAGGGTGGCAGCACGGGCGCCGCATGCTTACGGTTGGCAAAGCGAGTCCGTTTATCTGGTTGGCAGGCCAGAGTTGATCGCTTTCTGCCCAACAACAACGCCGCCGCCGCCGCCGCGTGACCTTCTTCTGGGCCGCTCATGGTTGATGGGCAAGCGGACTCACGTCAGCCAGCCTCCACCTGTTGCAAGAACCCCTTGAGCAGTGTGTTGAAGGTATCGGGCCGCTCGATCATCACGGCGTGGCCGGTTTGTGGGACCGCCACGAAGCGTGATCCGGCGATCCCCTCATGGACGCGCGCCGCGCGTTCGGGGGATATCGGGCGGTCCTCGCTCCCCGAGACGATCATCGTTGGGGCGCTGATGACGGGCAGAAGGTCGCGGATCGACTTTCGCCCGGCCGAGGCAGCGGCAGCGCGCGCCAACGTGCGCGGAAGATTGCGCAGCACGGCGCGCCAATGGTCGCGTATCGTCTGCGCGGGGGGGGATCGGCCAGAAACGTGTCGCCGAACAGGATTTTCATCAGGGGGCGCGCGACGAGACTCTGACCAAACAGCGTCACGAAAGCAATCAGCCCTATAGCGCGGCAGGTTGGACCGTTCCTCTGCATCTGAACTTGGCCCGATCAGGGTCAGCGACCGCACCAGTTCCGTTCGCCGGGCCGCGAGCCGCATGCCGATGAACCTTCCCATGAAAAAGGCCATGTGGCGTCATTTCCGACCGGCCCTGTCCGCGCAGATCATAGGTGATGACGCGGTGGGTGTCCGAGAACTTGGCCACCTGGGCGTGCCACGACGTACTGGGCAGCATCAGGCCATGGATGAACAGGATCGGCACACCCGTGCCGCCGGCGTCCTGGACGAACCGCTTCGCCCCGTTGATTTGAAGGTGAGACATCTTGCTTGGGCTTTCCGGTAGGGCATCATTCGAATGCGGGGAGGGGGAGAATGGCAGGCCGCAGGCTGGCCAGCGTGTCGGCCAGCGCCTGCGCGCGCGGAGTGGCGATGTCGCCGAAGACCTGCACGAACTTCGAATAGTCGGCCACGGAGGGGCATGTGCCCTGATAGGACAACTCCACCATCTCGCGCAGCGACGGAACAGCCAGCGCCAACAGCCGCAGTTGCCACGGCCCGATGGCACGCAGCCGGGGGGCATGCCCCGCCATCGCGGCGGCCTCGGCGATCATCGCGCGGGTTGTGGTCACGGGTGCGTTCGGCACGTGGAACACGCCGCCGCTGGCGCGCGGGTCAGTGCCAAGGATGGCCATCGCGGTGCCGAAATCGGGGACGTAGGTGTAGCTGTGGAGCAGGTCGGGATTGCCTGCCACGCGCACCGTTGTGCCGGACAGAAGTGCCTTGAACACCTCGGCCCCCAACGCGGCCTGGGTTACGCCGGGGCCGAAGAAGTCGGCCCCGCGCGCCACCACCATATCAATCCGCCCGGCCTGATGTGCGGTCCTAAGGGAATGGTGCATGGCGGCCCGGGTCGATCCCTTGCGCGTCCGGGCCTGCAGGGGGGTGTCTTCCGTCATCGGGCCCTGCACCGGGCCGTAGCCATATAGGTTCTCGGCAACCACCAGCCGCGCGCCGACGGCCTCTGCCAGGGCAATCGCATGATGCTGCAGGGCAGGGAATTCGGTGGGCCAGAGGTGATAGGGCGGCTGCACGCAGAAATAGATGGCCGATGCCCCGGTCGCAGCCTGCCGCATGGCGTTGCAGTCGGACAGGTCGGCAGCCAGGATCGTTGCGCCGTCGGTCGGGCCGGGAACCGCGCCGCGACGGTTGACAAGGCGGACCTGTTGGCCGCGCTCAACGAGGGCACGGGCGGTGGCAAGGCCAAGGGGGCCAGTGCCGAGAACAAGGTGAAACGGGGCCATCGGAAAGCGTCCCTGATGTGAAGGAGGAAGAAGCGGATCACGCGGCAGCGCGGGGCCGAGCCAGCCCAAGAAGCTGAAAGCCGATCAGGATCAGCCACAGAGACAGCCCGAGAAAACCCGCGATGGTGAAGAGCGAGAAAATCTCACCATCCCGCCCCAGCGCGATTGCCAACCCTTCGGTCGTGCCGATGCCGGTGGTGATCGCGGTCACGAAGCCGATGCCGCCGGTCAGCCGCTTGCCCTGACGCCATTGCAGCGTCGAGAGCGCCAGCACGAAGGACACCAGAAGCCACTGGCCCAGATGTTCGCCTATCGCGACGCCGCCCCAGCTGTTGAGAATGTCGAACAAGCCCTCGGCGGCGGCCTGCGCGGCTTCATCGCCGCTCGCGTGGCGGTGAGCGAGTCCGGGGATCACGAAGACCCAGCGCCACAGCCCGATGGCCTGCGTGACGCCCGACAGCGCACCAGCGATGGCCGCGAACAGCGCCAGCCGGTCCGACGTGGCGCGGTTGGCCGAGGTAAGTGCCAGCCCGACCGACAGCGGCACCAGAAGTAGCGCGGCCCAGGCAAAGGCGTGCCACGTCAGGATGAGCGCGGGCCCGCCTTCCACAAAGCGCGTCAGGGCCTCGACGGCCGGACGACGCAGGATGTCGGGATAGTCATAGACCGCCACAAGGTTGGCATAGGGCAGGTTGAAGCCGATCGCCATTGCGATCGCAGAGAGGCCGAGAAAGGGGGAACGAGGTGTCATGACAGGTGCTTTCGGGCAAGGGGCGAAAGGGGGGCGAGGGCGGCCAACGCCCGGAACAGCGCGCGCTGGAAGGTCATCGGCAGGGCGGGGAAGTGGAAATCGGCGTCGAGCAGCAACCGCGCCATGTGGCGCGGATCGCGTGGGAGACCGGCGGCATTGGTGCGACCGGCTTCGGCTTCGGCTTGCATGCCGCGCAGGAACCGCTCGAACCCGGCGCCGGGCGTCACCGTGCAGCGCAGGACGGCGGGCGCGTCGGAGGGGTTGCGGAAGCCGTGGACTGTCTTGGGCCGGGTCGTCACCGTCTCGCCCTTGGCAAGTACGTGGTCGGTCTTGCCGATGCGAAAGGTCACGTGACCGTCCAGCACCTCGAAGACCTCGGTCAGGCGCGCATGCCGGTGCGGCGGGCTGCCCGCCGCGCCGGGCGGAAGCTCGGTCGAGAACACAAGCACGTCCCGTGCTTGTGTCGGTCGAGGGGAATGAAGCGTGACCCGATCGCCGGTCACAGGATTCTTGAAGACGGTATCGGTCATGGTCGCCTCTTGTCACTAACTGGTGACATATATAAGTCACCAACCGGTGATATGTGAAGTCACCAAGAGGTGATATTTTCGCACAGTCAGGTTGCGCGGATGCGCAAGGCGCAATATCACCGACAGGTGACAAGGCGAGGGATAGAGATGACGAGCGACGAGGATAGCCCGGCGGAACGGACTGCGCGGCCCCCTGAGCGGGGCCGTGACCGGCCCGCGACGGAGCGGCGCATCCTTGAGGCAGCGCAGGCGATCCTGACGGAGGAGGGGCCATCTGGCTTCGGCGTGAACGCCGTCGCGCGTGCCGCAGGCGTCGACAAGCAGTTGATCTACCGCTATTTCGGCGGATTTGAGGGGCTGCTGGGTGCCTTGGGCGAACGACTGGCGCAATGGTGGCAGGACCGGTTGCTTGAGGGGGCTCCGGCGACCCCGCCCGAAAGCTACGGCGACTTGATCGAGATGCTGGCCCGCAGGCTCATTCGTATCATGCGGACCGAGCCACTGGCCCTGCAATGCGCCCTCTGGGAGCTGTCGGATACCTCCGGCGCGGTAGCCGCACTCGCTGCCGCGCGGTCGCAAGCGTTGGGGGCATGGATGGCACGGACGCGCGGCACGCTGCAGCCCCCCCCCGACGTGGATGCCCCCGCCATCAATGCCATGATCGTCTCGGGCGTCAGCTACATCGTGCTTGCCAACCGGACATCGGGCAACGTGGTCGGCCTTGCGACCGATGACGAGGCCACGTGGATACGGATCGAAAGCGCTGTCCGCTTGCTTGTCCAGCGCGCCTATCGCGTCGCTTGAACGCGCCGTCGGCCAAGCGCTGAACCGCTTGCGAGATCGTCAATGTTCCTCTTGCGAACGACCGCGTGCGTAACGGTCCAGCCGGTTCGGGCATTCGCCGACCGTTTGCTCATCGCCGACAATACCTAAAATTGCACCACGGCACATCGACCGCTCCGGGTTCGTCCCGGCCATCCGGCATGCGCTGCAAAAGTGTCGGCTTATCGGATCTCCGGGACTATGAGCATCATCCGGCCGTTGAACTCGACCTATTAGAGTTCTGCGATAGGGCAGGTGTGCGACCCACCCAACGATCACCGCCGGCGTGTGTTTGCGCGGGGCAGGGTGGCGGAGTGGATCCCCTGTGCATATGATATGCAAAGCGGGTCTGTTCCGGTAAAGGACGCACCCCAGGAGAACGCTGAATGCCCTTGAACCCAGCCACCAAAGCAGCGCGGTTGTCCATTGCGCCGATGATGGATTGGACCGACCGCCATTGCAGATATCTGCATCGGCTCATGTCGCGTCAGGCGTTGCTCTACACCGAAATGGTAACGGCGCCTGCGATCTTGAATGGCGACGCCGAGCGGTTGTTGGCGTTTGATGCGGCCGAGCATCCGGTGGCGCTCCAGATCGGCGGATCAGATCCGGCGGAACTTGCGCAGGCCGCGCGGATCGCGGCAGGTTATGGGTATGACGAGATAAACCTCAATGTCGGTTGCCCCTCGGACCGGGTGCAGTCGGGGTGTTTCGGGGCGGTCCTGATGCGGCAACCGGGGCTGGTCGCGGAATGTGTGGCGGCCATGCAGGCGGCGGTTTCGGTTGAAATCACGGTCAAATGCCGCATCGGTGTGGATGAGCAGGAGCCCCGGGAGGTGCTGCCGGTCTTTCTTGACGCGATCCGCGCGGCGGGCATCCGGCGGGTCACGATCCATGCCCGCAAGGCGTGGCTGGAGGGGCTTAGCCCCAAGCAGAACAGGGATGTGCCGCCGTTGGACTATGCGCTGGTCCATGACATGAAGCGGGCGTTCCCGGACCTGCATCTGTCGATCAACGGGGGAATAACCTCGCTCGACGAGGTGGAAGCGCATCTGGCGGCAGGTATGGATGGCGTGATGGTGGGCCGCGCGGCGTATCATATGCCGGCTGACATCCTGCTCGACGCCGATGCGCGAATCTTCGGGGATGTGGGCGGGCGGCAGACTGCCGAGAGCGTGGTAGCAGCAATGCTGCCCTATATCGAGGCGCATTTGTCCAGCGGCGGCAGATTGAACCAGATAACGCGCCATATGTTGGGCCTTTTTGCCGGAAGACCCGGCGCCCGCGGCTGGAAGCGGGTGTTGTCGGAGGGGGCACATCGGGACGGGGCAGATACCGCGCTGGTCGAGCGCGCCTTGTCCGAGGTGATCCTGCGCGCGGCCTAACGCCGGGTGCATTTCCGATTGCGATGGCGCGTCGCTGCGCGTATACGGCGCGGGTCCGCGCACCTGTAGCTCAGCTGGATAGAGCGCTGCCCTCCGAAGGCAGAGGCCAGGGGTTCGAATCCCTTCAGGTGCGCCAATATATTCAAGCACTTAGGGATGCCATGCCGTTTCCTGCTTCAGGGCAGGAAGCAGACAGCAAGCCCCTTGTGGGTAGTCTGCGCTTGCCCTCGGTCGAATCCGAAGGGCGCCGCTCCTATTTCGGCATCGTCGAAGGGTGTCATGGTGGTTGCCGCATGCGCAGGCTTGAGGTTGCGCTGACAGGCTTGCAGAGCCTCGCATCGCTGACGCCGTGCCTTTCGAACGCAGCCTCTGCGTCAGATCGAAGGTTGGAGCTGCAGCCCCGCGGCAGATGGTTGCGTATCTAGTTCCGGATCGATCCGTAGTCCGCTCTCGACATCGAAAAGATGCATGTCGGCAAAGTCAAAACCAAGCGTGACAATCGCGTTTACGCCGGGTGGCCGCGTCGCTGTCGTTTGCATGATCAAGGGGTGGCCAGCGATGTCGAGGTGCCACAGGCGGACACTTCCCAGTTCTTCGGCGAACGAAAAACGCGCCTTCAGACCCATGTCGGTCGCGGCGCGCGCCACGTGGAACGCCTCGGGGCGGATGCCGATCTGCACGGTGTCAGCCGCGATTGCGTCGATCCGCGACCGTCCAAACGGTATCTGAAGATCGCCGGGCAAGTGCAGTGCTCGTGCGGCGCGGTCCAATCGGGCATTCATCAGATTCATCGGCGGTGAACCGATAAAGCTCGCGACGAAGGCCGAAGCCGGACGGGCGTAGATTTCGGAAGGAGAGCCGACCTGCTCGATCCTCCCGCCGTTCATGAGAACCAGCCGGTCGGCGAGCGTCATCGCTTCGATCTGGTCGTGCGTGACAAATACACTGGTCGTGCCAAGGCGGTTGTGCAACTGCCGGATTTCCGACCGCATCTGCACCCGAAGCTTGGCGTCAAGGTTCGACAGCGGCTCGTCAAAAAGGAACACTCTCGGTTCCCGGATCATCGCGCGGCCCATGGCGACGCGTTGGCGCTGGCCGCCGGACAATTGCCCCGGCTTGCGGTCCAGAAGGTCGTGAAGGCCGATCAGTTCCGCAATCCTCATGACACGGGCGCGCCGTTCGGCCTTTGGCACCTTGGCCACTCGGAGGGCATAGCCGATGTTGTCCGCGACGCTCATATGCGGGTAGAGCGCATAGTTCTGGAACACCATGGCGCAGCCGCGATCCCGCGGCTCCAACTCGTTGACGATCCGGCCATCGATGGCGATGGTGCCGTCCGTTACGGACTCAAGCCCCGCGATCATCCGCAGCAGCGTTGATTTTCCGCACCCTGAGGGGCCGAGTATGACCAGAAACTCCGCCGCGCCGATGTCGAGCGACAGCCCAGGGATCACCGTCTCCCTGCCATAGGACTTCACCACGTCACGGATCGAGATTTCGGCCATCAGGCGGCGCCTCCGCTCAGGGTCCGGCGCAGACGCAGGGCGGCGTCCGGGCGGTCGGTGGTGAAGACTGCAAGCCGGTTGTCGAGCGCCCAGGTGATCGCCGCATCCTCGAGCACGGCAAACGCGCCGACCCGCAATCCGGCTTGGCGCAGGTCGCTCAACCTTGGCCCCTCTGCCAGCACCCTCCAGTGTGGCGCAATCGCACCGACCCCGGCCCGCTGCGTCAACAACGCCAGATCGTCGGCTGCCAGCAGTTTGGCGATGGGATCGGCTACCAGCCAGATGACGTCGCGCAGCGGGAGGGTGCGCTGCACCACCTCGGCAAGGGTCGGCAGATGGAAGCTGGTGATCACGGTGCGGGGGATCAATCCGCGACGCGCCAGGATGTCCAGCGTCGCTTCGGTCAGACCGGGGTAGGGGATCATCCCCGGCCCTGGCTTTATCTCGGTGCGCAGCACGATGCCGGAAGGGGCCAAAAGGTCGGCGCCTTCTTCCAGCGTCAGTATTCGGCCGCCCCCGCCGTTGATTTCCAACGCCATCAACTCAGCAAGCGTCCGTTCCGCCAATGGCCCGCTGCTGTTGGTCATCCGGTCGAGCGTGGTATCGTGAAAGATCACCGGCACGCCGTCGGCTGTCATCTGGACGTCGAATTCGATCTGCTCGACACCCAGGGCCATTGCGCCGCGGAAAGCGATGGCCGAGTTTTCGGGCCACAGCGCAGCGCCCCCGCGATGGGCGGCAATCTCGGTCTCGACCTGCGTCATCTGAAAGACCCCATGGTTATTCCCCGGATCATGTGCCGTTCGGCAAAGAGATAGGCCACCAGCAGCGGCAGAAGCGTGATCATCGTGCCCGCCATGACCAGCGGCCAGTCCGGCGTCGCGCCTTCACCCTCATCGCGCAGCAGATAGCGCAGACCGATCTGGACGGTGCGCATGTCCTCGGACGAGGTGGTCAGCAAGGGCCAGACGAATTCGTTCCAGTTGCCGATGAAGGCGAAGAGTGCCACGACCGCGATGGCAGGCCAGGACAGCGGCACGATGATCGTCCACAGGATCGTCCAGGTGCCCGCCCCGTCCATCCGCGCCGCCTCGTCAAGGCTCTTGGGAATGCCTCGCATGAACTGGCGCAGGAAAAACACCGAGAACCCCGAGGCCAGAAACGGCAGGATCAGGGCGCCACGGGTATCGAGCATGTGCCAGCTTGCGAAGGTCAGGTAGTTCGGGATCAACGTGACATGGGCCGGGATCATCAGCGTGCCGACGATCAGCAGGAAAAGGAATTCGCGCCCTCGAAACTCCGCGCGGGCAAAGGCGTAGGCGGCCAGAATGGCGGTGAGGGTATTGCCGATGGTGACGGTGCCGGTGACGATCAGCGAGTTTAGGAAATAGCGGGGGAAGGGCACATTGAACCAAGCGCGGGCATAGGCATCCGATGTCGGTGGCCACAATGTCCGGTCGGTCGAGATCACCGATGATCGATCCGCAAGGCTGATCGCGAGAATGTTCCACAGCGGATAGAGCACGGCAATGGCCAGCAGCCCCAGAAACAGCGCGCGCAAGGTGGCGGCGGGCGACCAGGCGCGGCGCCCGCGCCCCACTTTCAGAAGCGCATGCTGGCCGGAGGTGGCCTCAGTCGTAGCCATAATGCACCTTTCGCCCAATCGTCAGCATCTTGAGCAGGGTCAGGAGGATCAGCAGTCCGAACAGGAACAGCGCGATGGCCGAGCCGAGCCCGACATTGCCGCCCTCGAAGCCGGTGCGGACAAGGTAGAACAACAACACTTCAGTCCCCCGCGCCGGGCCGCCCTGGGTCATCACCTCGACGAAGGTGTAGACCTGAAAGCCGTTGATCACGGCAAGGATCAACAGGAAGAAGGTGGTGGACATCACCAGCGGAAAGGTGACGTCGCGGAATCGCTGCCACGACGTGGCGCCGTCCATGCGGGCGGCCTCGTAGACAGTGGCGGGGATCGCCTGCAATCCGGCGGCATAGATGACGACGTTGTAGCCGACCTGCTTCCACACCTCGACCATCGCCAGCGAATAGATCGCAAGGTCCGGGTCGATCAGCCAGTCTACCCCATCGAGCCCCAGCGCCCTCAGCCAGGTGTTGAAGGTGCCGATCTCGGTGTTCATCATCCAGTCGAAGATCACGCCTATCGCCACTGCCGACATGACCGTCGGCATGAAGTAGACCGACCTGAGCACCCGGTTGGGCCGCGTCGGAGGCGCGATCAGCACCGCCACCCCAAGGGCCAGGATCAGCATCGGCGGGATCGACGCCACGGTGAACAGCGCGGTGATCTTCAGGGCGTTCGAGAACTGGTCGCTGCCAAACATGATCCGGAAGTTGTCCAGCCCCACATATTGCGGCTGCGGCATCAGGAAGTCCCACCGGTGCAGGCTGAGCCAGACAGAATAGACAATCGGCCAGTAGACGAAAAGCCCCAACACGATGAGGGTTGGCGCGACGTAGAGGTATGGCGACAGGCGCTTCATGGGGATGGGGTGCCATAGAAGTGTGACACCGACATTTCATCCGGCCTACATCTGCGTGTCATGTTGCAGGCGCATGCAGGTCCCGTCGCCGCTCAATTGCCGGCACACAAACGGGGGGCCATCATGAAACTGCTTACGACAAGCTTGGTCGCGCTTTGCGTTGCCGCACCAGCCATGGCGCAGGTCGAAGTCGAATTCTGGCACGCGTTTTCCGGCAACAACGGCGATGCCGTGGGTGAGCTGGCGGCGCAGTTCAACGCCGCGCAGGATGACTACGAGATCGTGCCGGTCTATACCGGCAACTACACCGAAGGCACGCAGCGCCTGACCGCCGCCATCGTCGGCAACACTGCGCCGGGTCTCGTGATGCTGGAAATCACCCGCTACGGACTGTTTGCCGACCGGGGTGCCCTGGCGCCGCTGCAACCTTACCTCGACGCCGCGGGCGACGAACTCGTCGGTCGTATCCGCCCCTTCGCGCTGGAAGCATCGCGTTATCTGGGCGAAAGCTACGTCATCCCCTTCAACGTCTCGACACCGGTGTTCTACTACAACCGCGACGCGTTCCGTGCTGCGGGGTTGGACCCCGACGCACCGCCGACCAACTGGGAAGACTGGCTTGCCGCTGCCGAGGCCCTGACGATCCAGGACGGCGCGGGCAACGTCACCCAGTGGGGCATGACCACACCACCGCAATGGGGCCGGTGGGCGATGACCAATCAGGCCGGCGGCGGCTGGATTGATCCGGCCGACAATGCCGTCCAACTTGACAGCCCCGAGTCGATCCGGGCCTACCAGTTCGCCGCCGATCTGGTGAACGTGCACGGCGTCGCCTCCCGTGAATCGGCGCTGGACGAGGATGTGGCCGCCGAATACTTCATGTCGGGCCGCGCCGCGATGGAGGTGAACTCCACCGGTGGCCTGACCCGCATGCTGGCCGAGGCCCCGTTCGATCTGGGCGTGGCGCCCTTGCCGTGCGACGTGGTCTGCGCGGCACCCATTGGCGGCGCGACCCTCGGGATCATCGCATCGGCACCGCAGGAGGTGCAGGACGGGGCCTGGGCCTTCATCGAATTCGCCACAACGGTCGAAAACAACGCCCTGATCTTCAACCGCACCGGATATTTGCCGATCATCGAAGGCGCCATCGATCATCCGCTGGCGCAAGAGGTTATCGCCGCCAACCCGGCCTATCTGGTTGCCGATACGCAACTTGAGGTTGCGTTCACACGCGCCCGTCCTCCCGCGATGCCCGCCATCCGGGACGAAGAACCGGCGGTTTGGCAATCCATCGTTCTGGAGCAACAGACCGCAGAAGACGCGCTGACCAATTTCGCCGAAGTGATGCGCGAGATGATCGCGGCGAACTGAGCCCGAACGCTCGTCGCCGTTCGCGGGGCGGGTGCATTCTTTCACCTGGACACCATCTTTCAAGGATCACACCATGACCAATAGAATTCTGGCAGGCGGCGTCGCTGTCTCTGCCTTGCTTGCCGCTGGCGCTCTTTGGGCGGTGGAACCCGTCGGCAGCGATGCTTTCAACGTCGAAAGCGCTGTGGATCTGGCCGCGCTGTCTCCCGAGAATTTCGACGACATGCTGATGCCGATGGCTGCCGGAGCCGAGATCGTGTTCTACGATTTCACCGAATCCTTCGGGCCGCTCTTCGTCGACAACCTGATCCCGTCGTTCAATGCGGTCTATCCCGACATCACGGTCACTCATATCTCGATTGATGGCGCGGCTGGGGTGCAGCAGTTGATTGCCGCCCACGAGGCCGGGCGGGAATCGCCGGCGGATGTCTTCTTCATGCCCAACGGCCAGGTGCGACTGGCCAACGAGGCGGGCGTGATCGCCAACCTTCCGCTGCACACTATGCTTCCCACTGCCCCCGATCTGGCCCTCGACCCGGCGACGGTGTCGCGTGGGTACTTCCACGGCGGCGTCGTGGTGCCGTTCCACCGCAACCAGACCGCGATCGGCTACGACACCCGCACCCTTGCAGCGGAAGACGTGCCGCAGACATTTGCGGCGATCCTCGAATGGGCCCGCGCCAATCCGGGGCAATTCGCCATGACGTCGCCTGCCGGCGGCGGCTCGGGTAGCGGTTTCCTGGAAAGCGCCATCATCGCCCTTTCCTCTGCCGAGTGCGTGGAACAGGCGAGCGATTTCAGCCTGACGCCGGAGCAGGCCGTGGAATGGGCGGCGGGCGACTGCCTTGACCCGGTCTTGGCCTATTTCGCCGAGTTGGAAGAATTCGTCGAGATCACCAACGGCAATACCGACACCCTGAACCTGATCGCCAATGGTGTGGCAAGCCTCGGCACGGTGTGGGAAGACCAGACCTTCGATTTCATCGGGCGCGGGTTGCTGCCGCCGACGGTGCGCACAACGCTGCTGGAAACCGGTCAGGTCGGCGATGGCGACGGCATCATGATCCCTTCCGGCACCGACAACCTGCCGGCGGCGCTTCTGTTCGTAAATTTCCTGCTGTCGGACGAGGCGCAGGTGATCAAGGTTGGGCTCAACGGTTCGCGGTCGGCCCGTACCTCGCTCGACCTGTCGGCGGCGATCGACACCGAAATGGCTGATCGACTGATCCCCACGGCCATCTTCAACGAACGCAGCCTTGGTCGCATCGCCGGTGTGGTCAGTTCAGCCGCCACCGATCGGTTCGTCGCGGACATCCTGCAGCAATGACGGGATCTGCACGCAACGTCGGATCGACCTCCGTGGCCTGCAGGTCGCTGGGATGAGCCGACTATACATTGACGGCGTCGCCAAGAGCTTTGGCGACGCCGTTGCGTTGCACGAGGTCTCGCTGCATGTGGACGACGGCGAATTCGTGACCCTTCTGGGCCCCTCCGGCTGCGGCAAGACGACCTTGATGCGGATCGTTGCGGGCATCACCCAGCCCGACCGCGGCAGCATCCGGATCGATGACCGGGTGATCCACAGCCTGCCGCCTGAACGGCGGAACATCGGACTGGTGTTCCAGTCCTACGCCCTCTTCCCGCATATGACGGTCGCCGCGAATGTCGGCTTCGGACTGAAGATGCGCGGCATTCCCCGCGCCGATGCCGACGCAAGGGTCGCCGCCGCGCTTGACCTTGTCGACCTCGGCCCTCTCGCCGACCGGTATCCAAGGGCGCTGAGCGGTGGCCAGCAGCAGCGCGTGGCCTTGGCCCGTGCGGTCGTGATCGAACCCGATGTGCTGTTGTTCGATGAACCGCTGTCCAACCTCGATGCAAAGCTGCGGGACCAGTTGCGCGACGATCTCAAGATCCTTCAACGCCGCCTCGGCATTACCGCGATCTATGTCACCCATGATCAGGCCGAGGCGATGGCGCTGGCCGACCGGATACTGGTGATGAAGAATGGGCGGATCGTCGAGGAGGGTGCGCCCGTCACCCTCTATCGCCAACCTCGCACCCGTTTTGCGGCCGAGTTTCTGGGCCAGACCAACGTTTTACCGGTGCGTCAGCGCGACGGCAGAACGCTGATGCCATGGGACAGGGAGGTGTTGGCCTCTGCCGATGACGCAGACCGGCATGTGTCGCTGCGCCCTGAGGATATCGCCATGACGCCTGACGCGGACGGCCCCGGCGCAGTGCGCAGCGTCACGTTTCTGGGTGCCAGCGTGGAATGCCGCATAGCGGTTGGCGGGATTGAACTGCGCGTCCGACAAACCGGCAGTGACGTCGTCCTCCCCGAGATCGGAACCCGTGTCAGGCTCGCCGCGCGCGCCGCTCCGCACCCTTTGTCCGAGGGAAGCGACAGCCCCTTGAAGCTGGCCGACGCATGACCGCACGGATTTCACGCAGCGCCGCAGCGGCCATCCTGATCCTGCCCTCGGGTGGGTATCTGGTGTTGTTCTTCGGCCTGCCGCTGTTGCTTGCGTTTCTGGGCGGTTTTGGCCTGTTCACCCGCGGGGCCGAGACCGGGTTCACGCTGGAGCATTACCGAACCCTGTTCGGCACCCGTGCCTATCGGGACGGCCTTCTGTTCTCCACCTACCTCGCGATCGTGCCGACGATGGTCAGCCTTGCGCTGGCGTTGCCGCTTGCGGTGGCACTTGCCCGGACGCATCCGGGGCAAAAGCTTTTCAACATGCTCTACAAGGTGCCGCTGGTGGTGCCGGGCATCGTTGCGGCCTTCATCGTGATGACGATGTTCGACAGAGGCGGGCTGGCCGCGCGGGTGCTGGAGCCCATCGGGATCGACCTGCCGAAACTCGTCCGCGACCAATGGGCGATCGGAGTCATCATCGCGACCGCCTGGAAAGCGGTGCCCTTCATGACGCTGATCATCGGTGGATCGCTTGGTGCCATCAACCGCGACATCCTTTCAGCGGCGCGCACCTTGGGGGCGGGGCCTCTGGCGACGTTCTGGCGTATTCAGGTGCCGCTGGCGTTACCCGGCATCACCGCGGCGTTCCTGCTGACCTTCATCGGCGGAATGGGTGCCTATGCGGTGCCGAACCTGTTGGGGCCGGTCTATCCGCTGCCCCTGTCGGTGCACATGTATGTCAACGCCTTCGAGCGCAACAACTGGGGCCTTGTATCGGCGATGGGCACAGTGCTGAGCCTGATCTCGGTCGCGGTGCTGCTGGCCTATTACCGCGCCACGCGAGGAATGCGCATCGCCTATGGCGGAGAGGCGCGATGACCACGACCCTGTCCGAACCGCCCGCGCGCGCCCCGCGCCAGCCGTTCCTTGCCTCGGACGGTCAGTGGATTTCTCTGGGGCTTGGGGTGGCCTTTGTCGTCGTCCTTGGCCTGCCACTGCTGGTGGCGGTGCTGTGGTCGCTTGTCGACCCGGCTGTCGGCTGGTTTGCGCCCGATATCGTGCCGACCTCGCTGGCGCTCGATCACTGGCAAACCGCACTCCGCAACCCGACGATCATCGGCGCTTTGGGGCTGTCTGTGGTCATCGGCATTGCGGTGACGATCCTGACGGCCGTCCTTGCCCTGCCGACGGCCTATGCATTGGCGAAGCTGCCGTTCCGGATGAAGCGAGCCGTCGAACTGTTCGTTCTGGCACCCTTGATCGTCCCGGGGATCATCGTGGCAGTTGGCATCGGCGCGATCTTCTTCCGCCTCGATCTGGTCTATACCATCCCCGGGGTGATCCTTGTGCAGACCGTGGGCACGTTACCTTTCATGATCCGAATCCTCGCCGCCACCATCGAAGCCATCCCGAGCGACCTGATCGCGGCTGCGCGCACGCTTGGCGCGGGGCCATGGGCCATCGCGCGGTACATCCTTATCCCGCTGGCTTGGCCTGGGTTCATCGCCGGTGGCCTGCTGACCTTCGTGGCGTCCTTCGAGGAATTCGAAAAGACATTCATCATCGGATCGCCCTTCGTGCAGACGCTGCCGGTAATCTTGTGGACCTATCTGGGCGGTCGGGGGATCATCTTTCCCAACGCTGCCGTCGTCACCTTCATCCTGCTGGTGCCGATGCTCATTGTATTTTTTCTGGCCTGTCGCGTGCTGCGCGACGATGTCCTTGCCTCGGGCATGGGCAAACTTTGAAGGAAGATGAAATGAACTGGGATTTTGCCAGCAATGGCTTCGTCCACCTCTGCGGCCATCGCGGCCATAGCATCGACGCGCCGGAGAATACCTTGGCCGCGCTGCGTCGGAACCGCGCGCTTGGCGGCACCACGGCGGAAATCGATGCCGTTCTGACCGCCGATGGCAAGATCGTGGTGATCCATGACCTGAGCGTGGATCGAACGACCGACGGCACCGGCATCGTCGCCGACATGACACTGGCAGAGGTGCAACGGCTCGACGCCGGCACCTGGCTTGGGTCGGGGTTCGAGGGCGAGCGCGTGCCGACCCTGGCGCAGGCGCTGTCGCTGGCAGGCGACATCGGCCTCGGGCTGGAAATCGAGATCAAGGAGCGCCGCGATCTGCCACGCTTTGCCAAGGCATTGGCCGCGCTGCTGGAGGATCCCGCCGTCAAGGCCCGCGTGATGGTCATTTCCTTCGATCATGTCAGCTTGCACTGGCTGAAAACCCAGATCCCCGGGATCAGGACGGGGGGCATCATCCATGCTCGCCATGGCGATCCTGTGGGCGTCGCGGTCACGGCCGGGCTGGACGAGTTGTGCATCGATCTGGCTGTCTGGCATGCGGAGGATGCCCAACGCCTGCACGCGGCGGGCGTGGTCAACCGATGCCATGCCTATGCGCCGGCTACAATCGAGCGGTTGATCCGCGCCGGCCTTGATCCGCGCCCCGGTCTGCTGGGTGCGCTGACCGCGGGACTGATCGATACGCTGTCGGGCGATGATGTCGGCTGGATCATGGGGTTGGCGACCGAGGCCGGTGTGGCCCCGGCGGTGCCGGTCGCATGACCGGCTGGATCCGTCGCCCGGTGCTGGATACGGTATCGGCGCTGAGCGAGGTGCCCGCCGCAACCCGTGTCGCCTTGCGTGACGGCCCCGATGATGCGCCAAGCTTTCGTGCCGCCCATGATGGCTTGCCGGCACTCGCCCAGATCGAGGTTGGGCCGCCGGTGCCGGTCGCCTCGGGTGCACAAGGGGCGCTGCGGGTGGTGGCATGGAATGTCGAACGCCTGCGCCACCTGTCCGCCACAGCGGATCTGCTGTTGCGCGAGGCGGCGGATGTCTGCCTGATCACCGAGATCGACAAGGGCATGGCGCGGACCGGCAATACCCATCGCACCGCAGAATTGTCTGCCGCCATCAGCCAGCCCTATGCCTATGCCGCGGAATTTGTCGAGCTAGACCTCGGCACGATCGGCGAGCGCGAAGCCCATGCCGGACAGGATAACGCATTGGGATTTCACGGTAATGCGGTCCTGTCGCGTTACGCCCTCAACCGCCCGGTCCTGTTCCGGCTGGAGGCCGAGGGTAAATGGTTTGGCTGGGACCGGGGCGAGCCTCGGGTGGGTGGGCGCATTGCCATCGGCGGGCAGGTGATGCTCGACGGGGTCGCCGTGACCCTTGTGGGCCTGCATCTCGAAAGCCATTCCGACCCGGCGCACCGTGCCGGTCAGATGGCGCGCTTGCTGGAGTTGATCGCGCAATACGACAACGTTGCGCCGGTGCTGATCGGCGGCGATCTGAACACCTCGACGCGGTCCTGGGCCGAGCGCCTGGCGGGCCTGCCGGAGGATCCGTCTCGACGGTGTGACGTCGTCCCGCATGAACCGCTCTTTTCCGTCATGGCGGCGCATGGGTTCGACTGGACGGCTTGCAACCTGCCTCTGATGCCGACGCAGCGCTTTGCCGATCCGGAGGCCGAAGCGTCGCGAGGCCGTTTTCCGGGCAAGATCGACTGGCTGATGACCCGCGGCCTCGTGGCCTCGGAACCGGCGGTGATACCGGCGGTTGGGCCTGACGGGGCGATCTTGTCCGATCATGATGCGCTTGCCGTGACCATTCGACTGCCGCAAAGGTGAGTTTGTCGATTGGCGCCGAAGGCCTTGCGCCCTGCGGCGGGTGGGAACGTTCGAGGCGCGCCTTCGGATGACGAAATGATCCCCATGCGTGAACGTTTCCAAGGGTGGGGTGCTATCTAGAGAAAAGAATGGATTATTTTATAGAATAATCTCAGATAGCTACGCAGCATACTTAACGTCACACCATAGCCCGGGAGAGACACCTGATGCATGTTCCCGTCACCGAGATCCGGTCGCTTTCCGAAGCCGCCTTGCGGACGCATGGCGCGGGGGAATTCCAGGCGGCGGAGGTTGCGCGTGCCGTGGCGCGGGCGGAGGAGACGGGGAATATCATCTGCGGGCTTTATTATCTGGAAAGTTATTGCACTCAGCTTGCCTCTGGCCGGGTGGATGGCACGGTCGCGCCGGTGGTGACGCGGCCCCGTTCCGGGGTCGTGATGGTGGACGCGCGCTATGGGTTCGCGCAACCGGCCTTCACCCGCGCCTTGCCGCAAGCTGTTGAGGCGGCTCGGGAAAATGGTATCGCCACCCTCTGTGTCGGCCATTCCCATACCTGCACCTCGCTCGGATATTTCACCGAACAGATCGCTGCGCAGGGCTTGATCGGGATCGGGTTCACCAATGCCTCGGCTGTGGTGGCAGCGCCGGGGGGGCGGGTGCCGGTTTTGGGCACCAATCCGATTGCGATGACCATTCCGGGGGACGGCAAGCCCTTGATGCACGCGGATTTTTCGACTTCTGCGGTGGCCTTGGGCAAGATCACCATGGCTAAGGCGGCGGGCGAGAGGATCCCGCTCGGATGGGCGGTGGACAGCAACGGCCAGCCCACGACCGACCCCGACGCCGCCCTGAAGGGCGCGTTGCTGAGTGCGGCCGGCCCCAAGGGGTGGGCCATAGGCTTGCTGGTCGAGGTGATGGCTGCTGGTTTAACGTCGTCCGTCAACTCTTTGGATATAAAGGGTTTGAAGCTGCCGGATGGCAAGCCGCATGACCTTGGTCAGACCTATCTGCTGATTGATCCCGGCGCCCATTCGGGCCAGTCGGTCATGGCCGACAGGCTGGCGCGGGTGGCGGATGCCTTGGCGCAGGAGGGCGGCGCGGGGCGCATTCCGGGGGTGCCGCGCAGAGTGCTCGATCCGGTCGATGTGCCCGACGCCTTGTGGCGCAGGGTGTTGGAATTGGCCCGCACTACACCCGGATGAGACCATCCCATTTGGGGACAACTAGGCAGGGTTTGGGACGATAGAGCAAAACAGATGCGCCCAAATGGGCGCATCCTGACCGTTTCGAGGGCCCAAAAAACCCTGCCATTCGGGCGGATTATTTCCGCCCGAATGGGTGCATTCCTACTCCGCCGCCGTGCGCCTGGGCAGGGTCCAGTTGGGGCGGATGAAATGGCAGGTATAGCCATTCGGAATCCGCTCCAGATAGTCCTGATGCTCGGGCTCGGCGTCCCAGAAGGGGCCGACCGGCTCCAGTTCGGTGACCACGCGACCGGGCCAGAGGCCCGAGGCGTTCACGTCGGCAATCGTATCCTCGGCTACGGCCTTCTGCGCGTCATCCACGTAGTAGATGGCCGAGCGGTAGGACAATCCGCGATCGTTGCCCTGCCGGTTCGGCGTGGTGGGATCGTGGATCTGGAAGAAGAATTCCAGCAAGCGGCGATAGCTGATGCGGTCGGAGTCGAAGGTGATCTCGATGCCTTCCGCATGGGTGCCGTGGTTGCGATAGGTCGCGTTCGGCACGTCGCCGCCGGTATAGCCGACGCGGGTTGCCAGAATGCCGGGCATCTTGCGGATCAGATCCTGCATACCCCAGAAACAGCCACCCGCCAGAACGGCGCGTTCGGTGCTTTTGCCCATGGTCAATGAACCTCCTCCACTTGATCAATGTAGTCGCCATAACCCTGCGCCTGCATGTCGTCGCGGTGGACGAAGCGGAGGGAGGCGGAATTGATGCAGTAGCGCAGGCCGCCCCGGTCACGCGGACCGTCGGGGAAAACGTGGCCCAGATGGCTGTCGCCATGGGTGGAGCGCACTTCGGTGCGGACCATGCCAAGGGTCGAGTCGCGCAATTCGGCGACGTTTGCAGGCTCGATCGGCTTGGTGAACGAGGGCCAGCCGCAGCCGGATTCATACTTGTCGCCCGATGCGAACAGCGGTTCGCCCGAAACGACATCGACATAGATGCCGGGTTCCTTGTTGCCCAGAAGCGGGCCGGTGCCCGGACGCTCGGTGCCCGATTGCTGGGTCACGCGGTATTGCTCGGGTGTCAGGGCGGCAACGGCGTCGGCAGATTTGGTGTAGGTTTTCATGGGGCTCCCCTTGATCGTGCGTGAGGCATGATATGGGGGCGGGGGGCACCTTGTCCAACACCAAGGCGATCACGAAAAAGCGCCCCGACCGTGTTGTGGGGCGCCTTTTTCCGGAGTGAAATTTTATCGTTTTTGCTGTGGAACCTTTTGGGACACCAAGCGTTCATGTACGAGCGGCAGGCCCTCAGCCGCCCCAGGTGCGGATCGGGCCGCAATCCATGTGGACAAAATTGGAGCCGGAATAGCGGCCGACGCCGCCGGCGTTGCAGGCCCGCGCGGCGCTGAAAATCTGACCGACAGAGCGCGATTGCATCTGCAGATCGGCCGCCTGACCCACCATGTGCAGAGAGTTGCGCGCGACACCGGATGATTGGGCGCGCAGCATGGCATTGGTTTCGGGAGAGCGGTAGCCCGAGAGCAGGGTATAGGGCTCGGGCGTTTCCATAAGGTTATGGGCGGCTGCCATGATGTCCATGGTGGAAAGGTTGATGTCGATCACGGCGTCGTTGCGCCAGTCGCGCATGAAGTAGTTCACTTCCTCGATCGCGGGGGCGATGTAGTCGCCGTCGATCCAGTAGATCATGTTCAGGCTTTCACCGGCCCGGCCGTTATACATGCGAAGCCTGCGCACATCCCCCGCACCGCGCAGGAAACCGGTGGCATTTGCCATGAAGGGTGCTGCCGCGACCGTGGTGGCGGCGAACGCCCCAAGAAGCGCGCGACGCGAGAAATTGGTGTCCGTCATTGGGTATCTGCCCCTTTTTGCTGGCCGTTCGATGAGAGCCGACCGCATGTCCGTGCGATCATCACCCAATCGTGTCTGTCCCCAGGCCTAGTGCGACTTGAATGACACAATCGAAACTTATCTGAAAGTACCGATGCGCCGTGCATTCCTCTATGCCCCCGAATTTCGGCGATTTTCTGCCGGTTTGGCGGAAATTGGCCGACCCGAAGGGGTGCAATGGCCGGTCACGCGGCGCCCGTCGGGCAATGGAAAGGTCAGGAAAACCTCCGTTGCAACAATGAAACTACCTGAAAAAACTTGCAGAAACGTGAATGGACTCGCGCGAGGCGTTCTCTAGGGTGGGAAGAACGCCTGTCTGCCACAAATTGACACGATCTAACCTCCGGGGATACGAACCATGATGAAGCTTGCCAAATTCTCTCTGCTGTCGCTGGCGCTGGCCGCGACTCCGGCCCTCACCACGTTGATGGCCCCGACGCAGGTGGAAGCGCAGGCGTTCTCGGCGATGCGGCAGGCGATTGCCGAGGCGGCTTCGGCGGACGAGAGGTTGGCGGCCTTCTACCGCGAGCGGGATTTCCAGCCGATCTGGACCACCGCCGAGGATGCCGACCGGCGCAATGCGCTGTTCTCGGCGCTGGCGGAGGCCCATAACCACGGCCTGCCGACGCCCCGCTATGACGCCGAGGCGCTGCGCGCCGCGTTCGAGGGGGCGAGCAATCCCTACATGGTGGGACAGGCAGAGGTTCAGGCGTCGCTCCTGTTCCTGCAATATGCGCAGGATGTGCATTCGGGCTTCCTTGAGCCGTCCGAGATCATTCCTGATATCCATCAGGAACTGCCGCGTTTCGATCCGCAGGTTCTGTTCACCGATTTTGTGGCGGCTAACCCGCATGACTTCATCAACCGCTTGGCGCCGCAGCATCCCGAATATACCCGCCTGATGCGGGCCAAGCTGCATCTTGAGGATCTGATCGACCGCGGCGGCTATGGCGAGACGGTGCAGGCCGGATCGCTGGCACCGGATGACACCGGCGCGGCCGTGGTGCAGTTGCGCAACCGCCTGATGGCGATGGGCTATCTGGGCCGCTCGGCCACGGCCACCTATGACGCGCGCTTGCAGCAGGCCGTGGTGGAGTTCCAGATCGACAACGGCATCACCGCCGATGGCGTGGCGGGCAATGCGACCATCGAGGCGGTGAACCGCTCGGCGCAGGACCATCTGTCGGAGGTGATACTGGCGATGGAGCGTCAGCGCTGGTTGAATGTCGATCGGGGCGGACGGCATATCTTCGTGAACCTGCCCGATTTTCACGCCCGTGTGGTCGATGATGAAGAGGTAACGTTCATCACCCGCTCGGTCATCGGGTCGAACGCCTCGGATCGGCGCACGCCGGAATTCTCGGACGTGATGGAGCATATGGTCATCAACCCAAGCTGGTATGTGCCGAACTCGCTGGCGCGGGGATATATCCCGTCGATCATTGCGGGCGGGTCAGGCTATCTGGAGCTGATGCAGAACGGCCGCCCGGTGAACCGCGCCAATGTGGACTGGAGCCGCGTTTCCGCGACCAACTTCCCCTTCGACCTGCGCCAGCCGCCGGGCCCGCGCAATGCACTGGGGCTGGTGAAGTTCATGTTCCCGAACCAGTGGAACATCTACCTGCATGATACCCCGGATCAGCAATTGATGACCCATGACGTGCGGGCCTATTCGGCGGGCTGCATCCGCCTCGATGATCCCTACGATCTGGCCTACCACCTTCTGGCCCTGCAGGAGACCGATCCGGTGGGCTTCTTCAATACCATCCTCAACACCGGTCAGGAGACTCAGGTGAACCTGGAGACGCCGATCCCGGTGCATCTGGTCTACTGGACGTCGTGGGTCGATACCGAGGGGCGCCTGAACTTCCGCAACGACATCTACGGGCGCAACGCGGAACTGCGCCGGGCGATCGAAAACCTCGGGGTGGAGATCAGGGGCGTTAACAGCTAATCCTTTCCGCGCATCGCGCGCGGGGACGGACATGGCTGATTTCAGCATCAAGGACATCGCAGCGGCGCTTGGGGCGGAGGCCCTGGGCGCCGTTGATCTTTTGGTCAGCGGCGTGGCGGAGCCTGCCAGCGCCGGGCCGCGCGATCTGGCGTTGGCGATGCGGCCTGCCTATGCCGAAGGCTTGGCGCAGGGCCGCGCCAAGGCCGCGCTGATCGGGGCGGGGATGGATTGGCAAGCGCTGGGGCTGGAGGCCGCCATTGTCGTGCCGAGGCCGCGCTATGCGATGGCGGCGGTGACGGCGGCGATGGACCGGGGACCGCAGATTGCGGCGGGCATCCACGCCAGCGCGGTGATCGATCCGACGGCGCAGATCGGCGCAGAGGCCGCCATCGGGCCCTTCGTGGTGATCGGCGCCGGTGCGCGGATCGGCGCGCGGGCGCGCATTGCGTCCCATTGTTCCATCGGCGCGGGCGCGCTGATCGGCGACGACGTCTTGCTGCACGAGGGGGTTCGGGTCTGCCACCATGTCCGCATCGGGCACCGCTTCATCGCGCAACCGGGTGCTGTTCTGGGCGGCGACGGGTTCAGTTTCGTCACTCCCCAGCCCTCCCAGGCCGAGGCCGCGCGCGCCAGCCTTGGAACAGCGCAGGACGCCGCGACAAAGCAGTCGTGGCTGCGCATCCACTCGCTCGGTTCCCTCGTGATCGGGGACGATGTCGAGGTGGGCGCCAACAGCGCCATCGACCGCGGCACCATCGCCAATTCCGAGATCGGGGACGGCACCAAGATCGATAACCTTGTGCATATCGGCCATAACTGCCGCATCGGGCGCGATTGCCTGATCTGCGGTCAGGTGGGCTTTGCCGGCTCGGTCATCATGGGCGATAGGGTGGTTCTGGGGGGCAAGAGCGGCGTCAGCGACAACATCACCATCGGCAATGATGTGGTGGCGGCGGGGGCGGCGAAGCTGTTCACCAATGTCCCCTCGGGGCGGATGGTAATGGGCCATCCGGCGGTGAAAATGGACCTCCATGTGGAGATGTACAAGGCGCTGCGCCGGTTGCCGCGATTGTCGCGGCTGGTGGCCGAGTTGCAGAAAGCCGTTTCAAAGCCTGACAAGACGCCTTAGATCACCCTCTATCCAACCGGGGTGCGGGCCATGACCATTCACGACAAGATCATCGCCATCCTGGCCGAACAGGCGGTGCTGGAACCAGGCGACGTGACGCCGCAATCGACCTTGGCGGATCTCGGCATCGACAGCCTTGGCCTGGTGGAATCGATCTTCGCCATCGAGGAAGCCTTCGACATTCAGGTGCCGTTCAACGCCAACGAGCCCGATGCGTCGGAGTTCGACATCTCGTCCGTGGCCGCGATCATCCGCGCTGTCGAGGGCCTTGTGGCCGAGCAGAAGGGCTAGCGGTTGCGCCGCGTCGTCATCACCGGGCAGGGCACCATCAATGCGTTGGGGGCCGATGTTCCCACGACGCTCGAGGCGTTCCGCGAGGGGCGGTGCGGCATCGGCGCGCTGGAGTTGCGCGATGTGGAGCGGTTGAGCATCCGCATCGGCGGGCAGGTGAAGGGCTATGACCCCGAGGCGCTGTTCAACCGGCAGGAGATCGCGCTTTATGACCGGTTCACCCAGTTCACCCTGATCGCGGCGCGGCAGGCCTTGGCGGGCATGAGTTTCGCCGGCGAAGAAGCGGCACGCGCGGGCGTGGTTCTGGGCACTGCCGGGGGCGGCGTGAACACCTGGGACGAGAATTACCGGAGCGTCTACGAGGAGGGCAAGAACCGCGTTCACCCCTTCGTGGTGCCCAAGCTGATGAACAATGCGGCGGCGTCGCATGTCTCCATGCAATGGAACCTGAAGGGCCCGAGCTTTTCGGTGGCGACGGCCTGCGCATCGTCCAACCACGCGATGGGCCTTGCGTTCCAGCTGATCCGGGGCGGTGCGGCCGACGTGATGGTGACGGGCGGCTCCGAGGCGATGCTGTCGTTTGGCGGGATCAAGGCGTGGGAGGGGCTGCGCGTGATGTCCAAGGACGCCTGCCGCCCGTTTTCGGCCAACCGCAACGGCATGGTGCAGGGCGAGGGGGCGGCGGTGTTCGTGTTCGAGGAATACGAGAACGCCCGCAAGCGCGGGGCCGAGATACTGGCCGAGGTCGTGGGTTTCGCCATGACATCGGACGCGGCCGATATCGTCATGCCCTCGCAGCAGGGGGCGGCCCGCGCCATCACCGGCGCGCTGAAGGATGCCGGGCTGAACCCCTCGGATGTGGGGTATATCAACGCCCACGGCACCGGGACCGCGGCCAACGACAAGGTGGAATGTGCCGCGGTGGCAAATGCCTTCGGGCATCACGCCAACGATCTGATGATTTCGTCCACCAAGTCGATGCATGGCCACCTGATCGGCGGCACCGGCGCGGTGGAGCTTCTGGCCTGCATCATGGCGCTGCGCGATGGCATCATCGCGCCCACCATCGGCTACGAGGAGCCGGACCCCGAATGTGCCCTCGACGTGGTGCCGAATGTGGCGCGCGAGGCGCGTGTGAAGGCGGTGCTGTCGAACGCCTTTGCCTTCGGCGGCCTGAACGCGGTTCTGGCACTGCGTGCGGCCCCTTGAGGGCGCTTAGAGGGCCTGCACCTTAAAAAAACCGCGCATGAAAAAGGCCCGCGCACAGGCGGGCCTTTAGGTATTCTTCAGGGCAGGCGTTCCTGCGGGCAGGCGACTTAGTCTGACGCAGGGGCCGCTTCTTCCGCAGGGGCTTCTGCCGGGGCTTCTGCCGGGGCGTCCGCGGGTGCCACTTCTTCCGGGGCAGGCTGAGCCGCGATGAATTCCCGGATCTCGACCATGCGGGCAACGACATCGTCATAAGCCGCCGTGAAGCCGCGCAGGGATGCCAGCGTGCGCACAGGCGCGCCGCCCATCTGGCCGTTCTCGTCCCGGATCAGGGCAAAGAGCACGACCTGCGCATCGGCGCCGTTGGCAAACATCTCGATGTCCGCATCGGTCAGGGTCAGTTGCACGAAGCAGCCGATCGGGCGGCAGAAGGCATAGGGCACCGTCGCAGGCGGGTTTTCATCGACCACCAGTTGCAGGCCGGGGCTGAGCAGCGTGTCGAGCGGGGTGAGGATGGTGGCGGAGGCCACGACTTCTTCGCTTACCTCCAGCGCTGCCGCGATGCGGAATTCCGCGACCGGGTTGCCGTTCTCTTCCTCCAGCAACTGGAACATCTCGCAGCGATCGGGGACATCGTCCTCGTTGGCGCGGATACAGCGCACCTGCCAATCGCGGTGGATGGCGGCGACATAGGGCTCGCCGGCGGCAACTTCGCTGCGATCGGGCAGGACAAGCGGATCGGTCTGCGCCAGGGCCAGGCCGGGCACGGCCAGCATGGTGGCAAGACCAAGGGTGGCGAGGGAGCGTGAAAGCGTCATGGCGGAGGGATTCCTTATGATCTCGGGCCGTGCGGCCGGTCGGTTGGTAACGCGCAGGCAACAGCGCTGCACCGGGATGGGCGCTGGCTACCACGGCTTTCGGGGGTCTGTCAGGGCAAAAAACAGGCAATGCGGGAAGTCCGCCAGTCGGCTGCGCCCTATCGCGCCCTGTTCAAAAAGCGAAAGGCCCCGTCTTGAAAACGAAAAGCCCCGTCTTGAAACCGAAAAGCCCTGTCCCAAAAGCGAAAGGGTCCGCAGTACGGACCCTTTTCTGTAGTCTCTCCCTGTCGGACTGGCCGACTTATGTTGCGGAACCTAAGGGAAGGTCTCGGGTCCGTCAACAGCCCATCAGTGGCTTTTGACATATGTGATTAAAACCCTTGAAATCTTGACCATTTGGCAAAAAAACCGCGCCCAAGCGGGGCGCGGCCAGTTGACAGGGAGGAAGTCGACACCGGCCAGATCAGCGCGGTGTCAACCATCACACTGGCGCATAAAAGTTAAAAATGTATTGGTGCGGACAAGAAAGATGCACATAGCGCGGGAAAGTTGCGCAAGGCGCGGGTTGGGGAGATGTCGGGATGAGCGATCAGGTGGATAACGGGATTTTCGTTGGCGGTGGCGGGGCAAACTACGCCCTGCCGCAGATCCTGCGGCCCGACTATGCCAACCGCCACGGGCTGATCGCCGGGGCGACCGGCACCGGCAAGACGGTCACGCTGCAGATTCTCGCAGAATCGTTCTCGGCCATGGGCGTGCCGGTGGTGATGTCCGATGTGAAGGGCGACCTTGCCGGGCTGTCGCAGGCCGGCAGTCCCACCGCCAAGCTGCATGCACCTTTCTCCGAGCGGGCCGCAAAGATCGGCTATGCTGATTACGCTTATCGGGCCTTCCCGGTCACGTTCTGGGACCTCTTCGGCGAACAGGGCCATCCGGTCCGCACCACGGTGGCCGAGATGGGGCCGCTGCTGCTGGCGCGCCTTCTGGAACTTTCCGAGGCGCAGGAAGGGGTGCTGAACATCGCCTTCCGCGTCGCCGATGAAGAGGGATGGGCGCTGCTCGACCTCAAGGACCTGCAGGCGCTGCTGGTCTGGGTTGGCGAGAACCGCGACACGCTTGGCCTGCGCTATGGCAACATCGCGCCGGCCTCCGTCGGCGCGATCCAGCGCCGCCTGCTGGTGCTGGAGGGGCAGGGGGCAGCCTCGTTCTTCGGCGAGCCTGCCCTGTCGCTGGACGACCTGTTCCTGACGGATGAACAGGGTGCCGGACGCATCAACATCATCGCCGCCGACAAGCTGATGCAATCGCCGCGCCTCTACGCCACCTTCCTGCTCTGGCTGCTGTCCGAACTGTTCGAGACCCTGCCCGAGGTCGGCGACCCCGACAAACCGAAGCTCGTGTTCTTCTTCGACGAGGCGCATCTGCTGTTCGAGGACGCGCCCAAGGCGCTGGTGGACAAGGTGGAGCAGGTCGCGCGTCTGATCCGCTCCAAGGGCGTCGGTGTCTATTTCGTGACGCAGAATCCCGCCGATGTGCCCGAGGATATCCTGGGCCAGCTTGGCAACCGCATCCAGCACGCGTTGCGCGCCTTCACCGGCAAGGACCGGCGCGATCTGCAACAGGCGGCCCAGAATTACCGCGACAACCCCGATTTCAACATCGAGGATGCGATCCGCGAAGTCGGCGTCGGCGAGGCGGTCACCTCGCTTCTGGAACGCAAGGGCATCCCCGGCATCGCCCAGCGCACGCTGATCCGCCCGCCGAGCTCGCAGCTCGGCCCGATCGAGCCGGCCGTCCGCGCTGCGCTGATCGGCATGTCGCCCCTCAAGGGCAAATACGACGCTCTGCAGGACCGCGACAGCGCCTTCGAGATCCTGCAACGCCGCGCGGCCGAGGCCGCGCAAGCCGCCGAGCAGGCCGAGGCGAAGGAACAGGAGGCCGAGGTCGCCGAGCGCGAATTCCGCGCCGGGCGTCGGTATACCGGCGGCGGCGTCACGCGCTCCACGTCGCGGCCCGTCGGCACAAAGTCGGGCTCGTCGCGCTCGGACGGGATCGGCACCGCCTTCGCCAAGAGTTTCGCGCGCCAGATGGGCACGCAGACCGGCCGCGCGGTCGTCCGGGGCATTCTGGGCGGCCTCTTCCGGGGTCGCTGATCCGCCCGGCGCCACTCCTGCGCTGCACCCGGGCCACCCCCGTGCAGCCCCATGGGCACCCCCCCGGTGCCGCCGCTTGAGCCGCTCCTGTCCACGATGGACCGGAGGGACGCACCCCCTTGCCCTTTCATCTTGGTAAAAAAACTCAACTCCTTCGGCTCAACCCGCGCGCGCCCCCTCCCTGGCTTTCCCCCCCCCCCGCAAGGCGACAGCCTTGCTCTGACCTGAACCC
>JBBQHZ010000002.1:0-74013 GCA_038324445.1 Rhodobacterales bacterium
CCCAAGGCCCATAGGCCAACACCCGCCGAACCGGGACCGCGCTTGTCGGCGCGCGGCTCTGCCCCGATGCGCCCGATAAAGCCCTTGCGTGATACCCCAAGCAAGAGGGCACAGCCAAGCCCGTGGAACAGCGAGACGCGCGAAATCAGCGCAAGGTTCTGCGCGTCGGACTTGCCAAAGCCGATGCCGGGATCGACAAGGATGCGCTCGCGCGGGATTCCGACGGAGATGGCCCTGTCGATCATCCCGGACAGCGTATCGTAGACGTCGAGCAGGACGTTGGAATAGGCGCCCTTGGCGTCCGCCTGCATGGTGTCGGGCGTGCCGATGGAATGCATCAGGACCAACGCCGCCCCGCTTGCTGCCACGACATCCGCCAGCGATGGATCGAACCGCAGGCCCGACACGTCGTTGATGATCGCCGCCCCGGCCCGCAAGCCCGCCTGCGCCACGTTGGCCTTGCGGGTGTCGACGCTGATCACTGGCGCAGCCTGATCCATCAGCGCCGCGATCACCGGCTCGATGCGCGCAAGTTCTACGGCCTCGGGCACTTCCAAGGCGCCGGGCCGGGTGGATTCGCCGCCGATATCAAAGATATCGGCCCCCTCGTCCTGCATCTCGCGGGCCCGTGCCACCGCGGCAGCACCGATGTAGCGCCCCCCATCCGAGAAACTGTCGGGCGTGGCGTTGAAGATGCCCATCAAACGCGGCAGTTCGAGCGACACGTCCGCCAAGGCCGCACGCGGCGCGGTCAGGGCCGCCAACTCGGCTGCCGGCACCTCGTCGAGCGATACGATCCTCGGGGGAGCCTGCCGCTGCAGGACCTCCACCCGGTCAAACCATGTCCAGCCGCCGGCCAGCCGCAAGGCGTTGGCGGGTTTCGCGGGGTCGGTGGAGGGGATCGGACGAAAATAGGCGCGCATGGCGCGAATTACGCTGCCGAGCAGGACGACACAAGTGGGGCTACCAATCGAAAGGTTGTTGCATTTGACAGGTGTGGAAAGTCAGGATTTCTGCAATGCTGCAAGGATGAGCGACGACATAACCTTCAGAACCACCCGATTGTCCGGTCGCCCGCCGCGGCCTTCCTCGCTTGCCATTTACACGCGATTGTTTGCCGAAAAGGGTGAGGGCGACCTGGGACGCGACATTCAGGATTGGGACCGCCACCGCATTGCGCCCTGGACGCTGACCCATGCCGGCCACGAGATCGGGGTGGGCGGTTTTCGCATCGGGTTTGCCGAGGATGGACTGGAGGTCCTGTTCCACTTCGTCCCCGATGTCTGGGGCCAGGGTTTGGCCAGTGAGTTTCTGACCACAGCGCTCGATCACGCGCGCAAGGAGCTGCGCGAGGATCGGTTCTTTGGGCGTGTCGCAAGCGACAATGATGCCTCTATGCGGGTGATGCAAAAGGCGGGCTTCATCGACGTCGGCGACGGCGGCGACGCGCAGCGCTTGCTGCGGCTCAAGTAATCTCGGGTAATTCCGGCAGGGCGTCGGCGGCGAAGCGGTGCATGCCGGAGACATTGATGCTGCCGCCAAAGGCCAGAAACCGCGACGCCTCGAACGCCGCGGCGAGCCATGTCGCCAACGCCACGGGATCGGTCACACCCGGAGCCGGGCCGTCGACCGCGTCGAGCACCAGTTTGGACGGCGCCCACACGCTGATCTTTCCGTGCCGCATGGCCCAATCAAGCTCGGTCCGGCTGTCCACGACCACGCAGCGCGGATCACGCGCGGCCAGCACCCAAGCCGATTGCTCGATCGCCAGCAACGCAATGCGCCGTTGCGGCAAGGCGTGCGCCGCCTGCGGCAGCGGTTTGTCATGGGTGTCGACACACAGGATCAGCGGCTTGCCCGCCGCTTGCAGCCGGTCCAGCAAGGCAGGTAGATCTGGGCGCATGATGGCAGCGTTCGAGAGGTAGACCACCATCGGATGCGGGGCTGTTTCGTCCAGCAATCGCAGGTGGCGGCGGCCCTTGGGGGCCTCCCGCACGATTTCCACCCCCAGTGTATAGGGGCCTCGGTCCAGCTTGCCGATGCGCACAAAGACGCGGCCGGCCAGCGGATGCGCAAGGATACCGTCGGCGATCCGGGCGGCCAGCGTTTCCAGCAGGTTCACCCGCTCGGCGGCCAGGGCCATGTCGATCGCCTCGACGATTGTATCGTAACTCAGGATGCGATCGACATCGTCCACAGCACTTTCGGCGCGGGTCTCGACCTCGACCACGACATCGAAGCGGATGTGCTGGGTCACGCCGCGTTCGGCCTGAAACGCGCCGATCTCGACCGCGCGGATGTGATCGGTCATCGAGATGCGGTCGCGCGGCGCGTCACGCGCGGTTGCCGCGGCGCGCTGCGCCGGGTGGCCGAAGGCTTGGGAAATCTCGTCGCTCATCGGGCCACTCCGCATTGCTCGGGGCGTGGTCTAACACGGGGCCTCCTGTCCGCAAGGGACGTGATGCGGCGCCGATGGACCCGTTTGCGACGGTCGCGTCAGTATTGCCGGCGGTAGAAGTGATGAATGCCGATATCTGCCGTTTGAGGATACAGGCTTGCCCATTGCGGATTGACCCAATCGGCGTGGTAATGGGTGGCCCCTGCCGTCAGATCGCGGGGTGCGCCGTCAATCATGCGGCGCGCGATGTGGCCAAGCCGGTTCCACGCGGTGTGGTCGGTAATCTCTTCCGACTGCCCATCGCAGGTATAGGTGAACTGACAGGCATATTGACGGCCAGTGCCCTGGGTCACGACACCACAGATCGTATTGGGAAAGTTCGGATCGTCGACCCGGTTCAGGATCACCTCTGCGACGGCGAATTGACCCTCGACCGCCTCGCCGCGCGCCTCGAAGTAGAGAGCTTCGGTAAGGCAATGCCATTCCGCGTCGCCCGCAGGGGGCGCCAGCGCGTCCAGTTCGGCATGGGTCGGCAATACAGCGATGGGGTCGCCAGAGGCGCCAAAAGGCGACGCGATCTGGCGCAATCGGTTGGCGGCAAGGCCCGACAGGGACGCCGTTTCGACCCCCATCAACTGGTCCAGCACCCCCGACAGGCCGCTGGCCGACGCCGAAGTGCTGAGTGTGACCTCCAGCGCCGACATGGATTGTGCCTGCGCCGCGAAGGCCCCGGACAACACCATGATACCTGCGCCAAACGCAGTCGAAAGCCGTCTTCTCATCACCGTCACCCTTCCAGGGGCAATAGCCTGATCCATTCTGAACGCGGATCATTGGCCCTAATCGTTAACGATGTGACCCAAAATTGGAAATTTTGCAAAACCACGGGGCATCTTGTGGATGGCGCGAAACGCCCCACAATAGATAGCAATCACAGGGACGTTAAAGCGAAGAATCAACGTCGGTCGATAGTGCCTTGTCTTTGATGGATAATTGCGCGGCTGCCAGCTTTGCGACAGGCACCCGAAACGGGGAACAGGAGACATAATCGAACCCGGCCTTCCGACAGAACTCGATCGAGTCCGGGTGGCCGCCATGCTCGCCGCAAAGCGATATCGTCAAACCCGGACGCGCAGCGCGCCCCCGTTCAGAGCCGAGATGGAGCAATTCTCCCACCCCGTCGATGTCCAACTGCCGGAACGGATCTTCCGGAAAAACACCCAGCTGAACATAGGCCGACATGAATCGCCCGGCGTCATCGCGGCTGAGGCCATAGGTCATCTGCGTCAGGTCGTTGGTTCCGAACGACAGGAAGGAACAATGCTCGGCAATCTCGCCCGCCCGCAGCGCGGCGCGGGGCGTTTCAACCATGACACCAAGCCGGTAGGTGAAATCCTTGCCCTTGCTGGCGCGGACCTCGGCCGCGATGGAATCCACCCGCGCCTTGACCAATTCCACTTCCTTGCGAGCGGACACCAGCGGGATCATGATCTCGGGCACGATGGGCGCGCCGTTGCGCGACGCGATGACGGCGGCCTCGAAGATGGCGCGGGCCTGCATCTCGTAGATCTCGGGGATGGTGACGCCAAGGCGCACGCCCCTAAGACCAAGCATGGGGTTGAATTCCTGCAGGCTTTCGATGCGCGACGCCACGCGCGACACCGGCAGGTCCAGCGCTTCGGCCAAGAGGCGAATGCCTTCCCGGTCGCCGGGCAGAAATTCGTGCAGGGGCGGATCGAACAGACGGATGGTGACGGGCTGTCCCTGCATCAACTTGAAAAGCTCAATGAAGTCAGCGCGTTGCATCGGCAGAAGGCGATCGAGCGCAGCCTGGCGATCCTGTGAGTTCTCGGCAAAGATCATCTCGCGCATCACCGTCAGGCGGGCGACGTCAAAGAACATGTGCTCGGTCCGGCACAGGCCGATGCCGTCCACGCCGAAGCGCTGCGCCATGGCGGCGTCCGCGGGAGTGTCGGCATTGGCGCGGATGCCGATATCGCGCGCGGCATCGGCCCAGTCCATCAAGGTGGCGAAGGCTCCGCCAAGGGACGGCTCCACCATTTCGACCGCGCCAGCCAGCACATCACCTGCTGTGCCGTCGAGCGTGATGATATCGCCCTCGTGGAACACCTTACGGCCGGGCACCGTCAGCGTCTTCTTGCGCTGATCGAGTTGCAATTGCGTGGCCCCCGCGACGCAAGGCAGGCCAAGCCCGCGCGCGATCACCGCCGCGTGCGAGGTGCTGCCGCCACGCTCGGTCAGAATGGCCTGGGCCGCATGCATGCCGCGGATATCCTCGGGCGAGGTTTCGCGCCGCACCAGAATGCACGGCTCGCCCTGCGCGGCGGCGGCCTGGGCCGCTTCAGCGGTGAACACGATCTTGCCGGTGGCGGCACCGGGGGCGGCGGCGATGCCCGTGGTCAGGATGTCGCGCGGCACGCGGGCCTTGATCTGGCGGTGCAGCAGGCCATTCAAGGTGAACGGCGGGATGCGCATCAGCGCTTCCTCGCGCGAGATCACGCCATCCTGCGCCAATGCCACCGCAATCGCCACATCGGCACGGTCCGATCGGGGGGCGCGCACGGCGTCGAGGATCGACAAGGCACCTTCCATCACGGTGAATTCGATCTGCATTTCCTCGCGCAGGCGCTGGCGCATGAGGGCACCCGCATCGCGCAGCGCCTGCACCTGATCCGGCGCCACATCCTCCAACGCCGGGCCGCGCTTGTCGCGTTCGATGAACTGCGCCTCGCCCTCGGTCAGCGCCTGACGCCCCTGCCCGCGCGGCAGATAACGCCCGGTGACCTGCGGCTCGCCGGTTTCGGACGAGATGAACTGAACCACGCCCGCGCCCGAGATGCCCTGCGCCGGTCCCAGCGCCATTTGCTGGACCAGCAGGCCCAACCCCGCATCGGCCGGCGCGCCCTGGGCCTGTCGCAACAGCCGTGCCGTGGTGCCTTCCCAGCCCCGTGCCATGGCGCGCAGCACTTCTGCAAGCTGCACCCTTGGGTCTTGCGGGAAAGGCTCTTCCATCTCGTCCTCGTAGCGCTCCTTGGCGATGCGGGGCGTGATGGGATTTTCGAATTCGTCGGCATCAAGGCGATGCACCTCGACCGCATAGGTGCGGATGAAGGCGGTATAGGCGGCGTTCGCCACGTCCGAGCCATGGGTCTGCGACAGCCGATCCGCCACCGCGTCCCCCATCCCGATATTGAGGATCGTGCCCGGTCCACCCCAATCGGACGTCTCCGACGAGGAGCGGACGGATAACAGTGTGCCGTCCGGGAACAGGCCGATCAGCGATAGCAGATCGGGCATCTTGCCATCGGCCACCGCGCGCACCGTATCAAAGCTGAGCGCCACTGTCGCCGGCACCGGCAGCCCCAGCCGGACCAGCCGCTGCAGGCATTTCGCACGATTGCCATGCCGGTCCTTGCGGATATCGGCAGTCTTGGTGATCTCGGTGAAATCAGGCGTCGTGAGCATTGGGCCAGCTCCGGTTTACGCGCGTATATGATACGATCGATGGGCGTTGTGTCCAGTCAAGGTCACAGGCGGCGTCATAAAACCGCGCCCCTGTGCTGCAGTTGCACAGGGTAAACGCCGCCGCGGCGCAGAATGTTCAACCGTCGATCAGCGACAGGTCGGCGACGGCGCCGCAGATCTCGGTGATCTCGTGCAGCAGGTTCAGGCGGTTGCGCCGGACGATGGCGTTATCGGCGTTGACTTGCACGGCCACAAAGAAGGCGTCGATGGCGGGGCGGAGTCTGGCCATCTCGGCCATGGCATCGGCGAACCGCTCCTCGGCCGCCGCGGGCGCTATGGCACTCCTCGCGGCGTCGAGCGCCTTGAATAGGGCGCGTTCCTCGTCCGTCTCGGCGAATTTCGCATCCGCGCCATAGCGGTATTCGACGCCGTCCTTCTGTTCCGCCTGGGCCAGAATATTGGCCGAGCGCTTGTAACCCTGGATCAGGTTCTCGCCATCTGGCGTGTCGAGGAACGCTTGAAGCGCACGGGCACGGGCGACGACGAGGGTCAGGTCGCAGATTGGGGGCTTGGCCAAGGCGGCATCGATGATGTCATGGCGGACGCCTTCGTCCCGAAGGTGGATCTTGAGGCGGTCGTGGAAGAACGCGAGAAGATCGTCGCTGACCGATGGATCATGGTTGACCAGGTGGTCCATCCACTCCGGCGCATCTTCGGTCACGGCGGTCAGCATCTCGCGCGCCTGCTGACCAAATATCCCGCTGTCGACGGTCGCACTCAGGATGCGTTGGAGCAAGCTGGCCTCGGCATGGGAACTGGGCGTGATCATGTGGCGAAGTCCTTGTGCATCGAAGGGCCGATCAAGTTGGAAGCGCAGGTTGTTCTCAAGGATGATCCGGATAACCCCCAAAGCCGCCCGCCGCAGCGCGTAGGGGTCTTTCGACCCGGTCGGCTTCTCGTCGATCGCCCAGAACCCGGTCAGCGTGTCGATCTTGTCGGCCAGCGACACGGCCACGGATACGGGCGCGGTCGGCACCGCGTCCCCTGCTCCCATCGGTTTCCAGTGGTCGCGGCAGGTGTCGGCCACTTCCGGCGCACGCCCCGCTTCCAGCGCGTAGTAGCGCCCCATCACGCCCTGAAGTTCCGGGAATTCGCCCACCATGGCTGAGCGAAGGTCGGCCTTCGCGATCCGGGCCGCTTCCTCGGCCCTGTCGGGATCGGCGCCCACCATCGGTGCTATCTCGCGGGCAAGCGCCGCGATGCGTTCAATGCGATCAGATTGCGAGCCCAGTTTGGCGTGGAACGTCACCGCCGCCAGCCCGTCGAGCCAAGCATCCATGCCCGCCTTGGCGACGCGCAGGTCATTCTCCCAGAAGAATTTTGCATCCGACAGCCGCGCCGACAAGACCTTGGCGTTGCCCGCGATGATCGTGGCCCCGTCATCCGCCGTTTCGCGGTTGGCCACTGTGATGAACCGCTCGATCCGGCCTGTCGCGGGGTTCTTCACCGAAAAGAACTTCTGGTGTTCGCGCATGGAGGTTTGCAGGACCTCCGGCGGCAGGCCAAGGAACGCCTCGCCGATCTCGCCCATCAGGACGACGGGCCATTCCACCAGCCCCGCGACCTCGGCCAGCAGGCCTGCTTCGTCCACAACCTCAAGCCCCGCCGCGAATGCCATGTTGGTGGCATCGTGCCAGATGGCGTCCGCCCGGTCTGACGCCGACAGGACAACGTAGGCGCGCTTCAACTTCGCGCTGTAATCCGCGAAATTCGCGACAGAAAACCGCCCCGGCGCCATGAAGCGGTGGCCTTCGGTTGTGTTGCCCGACGCGATGCCATCGACGTCGAAATCGACAACTTCCGACCCTGCCTCGTCCGACAGCAGACACAAGATCGACTGCAACGGCCGCACCCAGCGAAGCGACCCCGTGCCCCAGCGCATCGATTTGGGCCACGGGAATGCGCGGATCACCTGCGGCACCAGACCCTCGATGATGGCCTGCGCGGACCGGCCCGGGGTGGTGATCCTGGCGAAATAGAACGTGCCCTTCTTGTCCTCGCGCGCTTCCAACTGGTCGCGCGTGACGCCCGCGCCTCGCAAGAACCCCTCCAGCGCCTGATCGGGCGCGTCGATGCGGGGGCCGCGCCGTTCCTCGGACGTGGTGGGCGACGACGCGGTCAGCCCCTCGATCGTCAGGACCAGACGGCGCGGGGTGGCGAAGGATCCGGCGCTGGCATAGGTCAGGCCCGCCTCGACCAGCCCGTCCGTAACCAGTTTGCGCAGGTCCTCCGCAGCGCGGCCCTGCATGCGGGCCGGGATTTCCTCGGAAAACAGTTCCAGCAGAAGGTCGCGCATAGGGTCGGTCCTTGCATCGGGCTCGGGGTTGCGGCTCGGGGGGCAGCGTCCGGCGTTCTATCGTGTGGTAAGGGAGGGGGGCAAGGGAGGGGGACTATTCCGGCACGTCATTCAACTGATGCCAGGCATAGGCGGTGCCATCCGGGAAGAGGGCCACGACGCGGTCGATCCCGTCAGCAATGTTGCGTTGTCCCAGCACGGCCTGCGCAGCCCCTGACTCCAGCGCTGCGCCGATCGCGTCGGCGTCGAAGCAGTCGAACCACCCCGGCGCGATCAGGGGTGTCGGGTCGGCATAGGGCATGGCGTCGGCCAGCAACCTCGCCACCAGTGCAGGCTCCACCCGGAAGCAGGCGCGGAATTTCAGCGGCGAGGTGTCGGCGTCGATGCCCTCTTCGCCCGCAATCTCCAGCGGCAGCAAGGTGCCGTCGCCGCGCTGCAGGGATATCTCAACCCGCTCCAGCACCGTGTAATAGGCATAGACATTGGCATACCACAGGCCGATGCCGAAGATCGCCGTGATGGCGACGATCGCGATAGCCGTCAGCCGCCCGCTGGTCATGGCGCTGCCGCTCCGGCCGCATTGGTCTGCACGAAGGCATCGGCGCAGAGCTTGGCCAGCGTCCGCACCCGCCCGATATAGGCCTGGCGTTCCGTGACCGAGATCACGCCCCGCGCGTCGAGCAGGTTGAACAGGTGGCTCGCCTTGATGCACTGGTCATAGGCGGGATGCACCATGATGATGCGCTTGCCAGTTTTGGGATCATCCGGGGTGTGGTCGAGCAACTGGCGACACTCGGCCTCGGCATCCTCGAAATGGCGCAGCAGCGTGTCGGTGGTGGCGGCGTCGAAGTTGTGGCGGCTGTATTCCTCTTCCGTCTGGCGGAAGACATCGCCGTAGCTGAGCGCAATGGGAGCATCGGGATCGTTGAACGGCATGTCCATGACGTGATCGATGCCCAGCACATACATCGCCAGACGCTCCAACCCGTAGGTCAATTCGCCCGAGACGGGGTGGCAGTCATGCCCGCCGACCTGCTGGAAATAGGTGAACTGGCTGACTTCCATGCCGTCGCACCAGATCTCCCACCCAAGGCCCGCCGCGCCAAGCGTCGGGCTTTCCCAATCGTCCTCGACAAACCGGATGTCGTGCAGGTCCGTGTCGATCCCGATGGCGCGGAGCGAGCCGAGGTAGAGGTCCTGCAGATCGGGGGGGCTGGGTTTGATCAGCACCTGATACTGATAGTAGTGCTGCAGGCGGTTCGGATTCTCGCCATAACGCCCATCGGTCGGGCGGCGGGACGGCTGCACATAGGCGGCCGCCCACGGCTTCGTCCCGAGGGAGCGGAGCGTGGTGGCGGGGTGAAACGTGCCGGCACCCACCTCCAGGTCATAGGGCTGCATGATCGCGCAGCCCTTTGCCGCCCAATAGGCCTGCAGGCGCAAGATGATCTCCTGGAACGATCGCGGGGGGGACAGCTCGGCCATGGCGGGCTCCGGGTTTCGGGGTTTGGCGGATGACTAGACGGCGCAGGGGCCGGGGTCAACAAAGCGACACCGGCGCGGGCTGGCACATCTGCGCCACGCTGCCCGAAAAAGTGAAACGATTGAGGGTGCATTCGCGCGCTCGCGCTTATAACGTCACCGCGAATTGCCGGGGCCATTCCCTGAGGGCTTTTCGGCTGACCGGCTTATCGTAAGACAGGAATTTGAGACAGACATGGCGATGCGGATTTTTCGGGGGTTTCTGACCCTTGCGTTTGTTGCGGCCCTTGGCCTTCTGATTGCCCCTTCCGCGCAGGCGCAGGACCGCGTTTTCCTGCAGATCGAGGCGCATCCCGACCTTGCCACCGCCGAGGCGCGCGTGCGCGCCTATGCGCAACTGGTCGAGAACGTGAACGGCTTCCGCGCCACGACCGGGCTTTATGCCGTGGCCCTTGGCCCTTATGAACCTGATCTCGGACGCCTCGCCTTGCAGCAGCTTCTGGCGCAAGGCCTGATCCCGCGTGACAGTTTCCTTGAAGATGGCGACCTCTATGCGACCCAGTTCTTTCCGGTCGGCGCGAACGCGCTGGGCGGCGGGGCGTTGCCCTTGCCCACCGACACCGGCACGCAACCTGTGGTCGCGGCGGAGGAACAGCCCGCAGCACCCGCACTGATCGACGAAACACCCGATCAGGCGCGCCAGTCCGAGGCGCTGCTGACGCGGGAAGAACGCGATGCCCTGCAGATCTCGATGCAGTATTTCGGCTTCTACACCTCGACCATCGACGGCGATTTCGGCCCCGGCACCCGCGCGGCGATGCAGGCCTACCAGCAGGCCCGCGGGATGGAGCCGACTGGCATCCTGACCACGCGGCAGCGGGCGCAGTTGCTGGGTGAAGTGCAGGCCGATCTGGCGACCATGGGCATGGAGCCCACGCTCGACGCGCGCGCAGGCATCCAGATCGACATGCCGATGGCTCTGGTGCAATTCGACAGCTACAACTTCCCCTTCGCCCAATACGAGTCGCGCAACGACAGCGGTGTGCGCGCACTGCTGATCTCGCAGCCGGGCGATCGCGGGACGCTCTTTGGCCTGTACGAAATCATGCAGACGCTCGACATCGTGCCGCTGGAAGGCGAGCGGCAGCGTCAGGGTGACAGTTTCGTGCTGACCGGGCAAAGCCCCACACTCCGCAGCCATACCGAGGCGCGGCTGGTGGGCGGGGCCGTCAAGGGTTTCACCCTGATCTGGCCGCCCGAACAGGACGACCTGATCGCGCGCGTCCTGCCGCTGATGCAGGCGAGTTTTCAGGCGGTGGACGGGGCGCTGGATCCCGGCGCCGTGCCGGAGGGACTGGACGAATCCATCGACTTGGTCTCGGGCCTGACCGTGCGTCGCCCCGCTATGATCCGCTCGGGCTTCTACCTCGATGCGCGGGGCACGGTGCTGACCACGACCGAGGTCGTTGGCCAGTGCGAGCAGGTGTTGATCGACAATGCCTATGACAGCACCGTCGCGTTCCGGGACGATGCCCTTGGCATCGCCATCCTGACACCGACCCAGCAGCTTGCCCCCCTTGCTTTCGCGCGCATGGTGGCCGATCCCGCGCGACTGCGGGCAGAAATTGCAGTGGCCGGCTACCCCTTTGACGGGGCGCTCTCCTCGGCCTCCACTTCCTTCGGGACGCTGGCAGAACTCAGCGGTCTGAACGGGGAAGAGACGGTGCAGCGGCTGGAGGTCGAGACCGAGGATACCGAAGCCGGTGGCCCCGTTCTGGACATCGCGGGCGGCGTCATCGGCATGGTCCTGCCGGGCAACATCGGCGGGCGCACCCTGCCCGATGATGTGACGCTGGCGCTTCGGGCCGATCGGTTGGTCTCGGTCCTGCAAGGTGCTGGCATCAACGTCTCGCTGGCGCAGCCGGCGGGGGCGATGAACCGCGAAAACATCAGCCGCGAAGCGGCGGACATGACCGTGCGGGTCAGTTGCTGGAACTGACCAAGGCCGCGCCCCTCCGCGTCGCATCCCGATGAAATGATGAAAAAAGGCCGGGCAATCATGCCCGGCCTTTCGCATTGGTCTACCTATGGAAGACGACCGGCCTCCTGGGGGAATGTCGACCGGACCATGGCGCGCCAATAGGTGAGAGGGGGTGACGACGGCGCAGGAACGTTGCCCTGCGCCGCCGCCCGGCCGGTCGGCCCGTCTGGAGATCGGACCGCCGACCTTGGGCTCAGGTCAGGTCGCCGGCAGCAACACGGTGTCGATGATGTGGATGACGCCGTTCGACTGGTCGACATCGGCGATGGTCACGGTGGCTGTCCGGCCCTGCTCGTCGGTGATCATGATCTGGCCGTTGGCCGAGGTCACGTTCAGCACGCAGCCGCCAACCGTGGTCACCGGGTGGGTGCCGCCATCAGCGGCGATCATACCCATGATGTCGGACGAGAAAGCCTCGGCCGGGACGACATGGCAGGTCAGGATTTGCGAAAGGCGGGCAGCGTTCTCGGGCAACAGCAACGCCTCGACCGACCCTGCGGGAAGGGCCGCAAATGCATCGTCCGTGGGGGCGAAAACGGTGAACGGGCCTTCGCCCGACAGCGTCTCGGCCAGACCGGCCTGAACCACGGCGGCGACCAGAGTGGTGTTGATCGGCGAGTTTACGGCGTTCTCGACAATATTCCGTTCGGCCAGCATTTCGGCACCACCGACGGTGGGGTTGGATTGCGCGTTCACTGCGCTCACCGACAAGATGGCGGCGGTCAGGATGGCGGCGGATTTGGTGAAAGTCATGATAGCTCCCGTTTTGAATGACACCCCGGTTTCGTCCGGGATCGACAGGAGCCACGGAGGCCAGAGAGGGGGAGTTTCAAGATCACGCCATGATTTCCGGCATTATTGCGGGAAATATCGTAATGTATTGATAAATAACGACTACGTCGCGTTCACAGCTATGTGATCAGAGCGCGACGAAGGTGCCGACTGCCAGAACGGCACCTGTTGGCGCGCCGGTGGGCGATCCGCCCAGTGGCTCGTCCGAAATCGCCAACGCCGCACCAGCCGTGAAGAGGCGGGAAGCCTCGGCATCGGGGGTAATCGTCGTCAACGGCTCGTCACCCAACAGCCCGAGCGAGATCGGCGCGTCCTCGCCAAGTATCAGCCAGACTTCCTGCGCCCGGCCTTCCGTCGCGGTCCCCGCCACCCGGCGCACCTGCAACACGCCCGACGGCTCACGCGTGACGGCCAGCCCAAGGGTCGAGCCCTCGGTCGGGATCAGGTGGGTCATCAAAAGCCGCCCCGGCGGGATACCTTCGGGGATCGGCACCTCGGGCTCATCCCCCGTCACGGGGGGCTGGGAGGGGGGGAGCACGGCGAAGACCACGGCCAGAGCGGCAAGGCCGGTCGTGGCCAGGGACAGACCGCGCCAGAACGCGACCCGGTCCCACAAGGAAACCGCCGCCGGAGCAGTCGCTCTGGCGGGAGCGAAAAGGTCAGCCTCCACCGCCCGCCACACCCGTGCCGGGGCGGCTACGTCCTCCACCTCGACCTCGGCCATGGTGGCGAAATACCCTTCCCATGCACGCACCTCTGCCACCAGCGCAGGCTCTGATGCCAGCCGCGCCTCGAAGGCCGCGCGGTCGCCAGCATCCAGCAGGCCCAGCACGTATTCGGCAGCCAGGGCACCCGCTTCAGGCGATTTGTCGGGCCGGTCGCTCACGACGCAAGACACTCCCTGAGACTGATGAGGCTGCGGCGCAGCCAGGTTTTCATGGTATTGAGCGGAACCGAAAACCGCTCGGCCAGATCCTGATAGGACTGACCTTCCAGATAGACGCCGCGCACGGCGGCAGCGCGGTCTTCCTCAAGCCCCGCCATGCAATCGACGATGCGGCGCGCCTCGTCCGAGGCCAGCAGCGACTGTTCGGGCGTCGGCCCGGGGGCCGCCAGCGTAACCATGTCGTCCACGTCCGTCATCCTCGGCCCAGAGGCGCGCAGCCGATCGATCGCCGCGTTGCGCGCGATCGTGATCAGCCAGGTCATCGGGCTATGGCCCGTCACCTGATACCGATCCGCCTTGTTCCAGACCTTCACGTAAACCACCTGCAACACATCCTCTGCCAATGCATGGTCCTTCAACACACGCAGGCAAATCGCAAAGAGTTTCGAGGAAGTAGCAGAATAAAGGGCGGAAAACGCGGCTCTGTCGCGCAATTGCACACGAAGCATCAATTCTTCTAGGTCCTGCACTGTCGTCATGGCCTTACATCATCACGACTCGGCGGCGTTTGCCAGCCTCAAAGCCGCAGCCCTTCCCCTTGCAGCCCCCCGCGATATGTTGCACCAACGCGCGACACAATTTTTGACGGTGAGGGCACGATGGCCATTGGCAGTTTGAGCATTGACGCAAAACCGACCGAAGAGATTTCGGTCCGGGAGGTCTTTGGCATCGACACCGATATGAAGATGAAGGCGTTCCCCGAACCGACCGACCGGGTGCCCGCCATCGACAGCACCTACAAGTTCGATCCCGATACCACGTTGGCGATCCTTGCAGGCTTTGGCTACAACCGCCGTGTCATGGTGCAAGGCTATCACGGCACCGGCAAATCCACCCATATCGAGCAGATCGGCGCGCGGCTGAACTGGCCGACGGTGCGCGTGAACCTTGACAGCCACATCAGCCGGATCGACCTGATCGGCAAGGATGCGATCAAGCTGCGCGACGGCAAGCAGGTGACCGAATTCCACGAGGGCATCCTGCCATGGGCGCTGCGCAATCCTGTCGCCATCGTCTTCGACGAATACGACGCGGGTCGGGCCGACGTTATGTTCGTGATCCAGCGCGTGCTGGAGCATGACGGCAAGCTGACCCTGATGGACCAGAACGAGATCATCACCCCCAACCCGTGCTTCCGGCTTTTCGCCACCGCCAACACGGTGGGCCTGGGGGACACGACCGGCCTCTACCATGGCACCCAGCAGATCAACCAGGCGCAGATGGACCGCTGGAGCCTTGTGGCGACGCTGAACTATCTGTCGCATGATGCCGAGGTGAACATCGTGCTGGCGAAGTGCCCGCATTACAATACCGACAAGGGCCGTCGCACGATGAACCAGATGGTGACCGTCGCGGACCTGACGCGGACGGCCTTCATGAATGGCGAGTTGAGCACTGTCATGTCGCCGCGCACCGTGATCAACTGGGCGCAGAATGCAGAGATCTTCCGCGATGTGGGATACGCGTTCCGCGTGTCGTTCCTCAACAAGTGCGACGAGTTGGAACGGCAGACGGTTGCCGAGTTCTACCAGCGCTGCTTTGATGCGGAACTGCCGGAAAGTGCCGCATCGATGAGCATTGGTTAAGCGTCAGCCGCCACCGCTGCCAACGGTCGTTCGCCGCAGAAAGCGCACGGGGCGTTGGATCGTTTTCACCGTGCTGCTTCTGGCGGTGTTGCAGGCCGGGCCAAGCCTCTGGATCGTGTTTTCCGAAGGCCGGGCCGAGGGCTTCGATTGGGCCGGATATGTCGGCTACCAGTTGGGCAGCCTTGCCGTGCCGCTTGTTGTCGGGTGCCTCGGGCTGATCTTTCGACGCAACCCGGGGCTTGGGTTCTTTGTTGTGGCACTGTCCGTGTTCGTGATCGCCACCTTTGGCAACCTGACCCGGTAACGGATGCGGGGCAGCCCGCAAACCATCCCGACAGGTGGCGCCAACGGCGTTGCGCGCGCCGATCCATCAGGGCCGGGTGGGCGCGGCCCCCCTTGGTGGATGACAAGGTTGTAATCGAAATCACGACCGAATCTATCCTCGCACAGACGGCAAAGCGTCCCGCGCAATGGGGGACTGATCGCAGGCCTTTTCCCCTCGACGCACTGGGCCGCTTCGTGGCCATATCGCCGGATGAAACGCCTCGCCCTTATCCTCCTTCTGGCCATTGCGGCCTGCCAGCCCGTCTACAGCCCGGGCCAGACCCTGAGGCTTGCGGACGGCGAGGTTTGCACCGTGTTGGGTCCCGATCCGCAAGGCACGCGCCTTGACTGCCCCACGCGCGGCGTGATCATCGCGGATATCCGCACGCCCGACATCAACGCGCAGCTGGACCCCGAACTTGCCCCCGGTATCCATCTCAGCGACATTCCGGGCGTGCCCAACGTGCCCAACATCCCCACCGTGCCCCAGAGCCGGGCCGAGGCCGAATGCCGCGGCGCGCAATATGTGCAAGGTCGCGTCCGAAGCGAGGCGCGGGGCGCTGTCGAGGGTGCGGTTCTGGGCGCGGCAGGCCTGCCCGGCAACACCTTCAGCATCTGGCGGCGCAGTCAGGAAATCGCGCGGCGTATCGACGGCCGGCCTGACCCGGCGCGCCCGGCGCCGGTTGATCCCTGCGACGGGCTCTGACGCCCAAAGACCGCGATTGACCGCGCCCGCGCGCCGGTCCAGTTTGCCGCCATGTTGCACCCCACCCCAGATGCCATCGCGGCAGCCGCCCCCCTTATCGCGCCTCATATCCGCGCGACCCCGATGCTGATGCTGGAGGCGGGCACGCTGTCGCTGCCCTGCTCTGTGGCGCTCAAGCTCGAACACACGCAGGTTACCGGATCGTTCAAGATCCGCGGCGCGTTCTTCAACATGCTGACGCGCGACGTGCCCAAAGCGGGCGTCGTTGCGGCATCGGGCGGAAACCATGGGGCAGCGGTCGCCTATGCGGCCACGAAACTCGGTCACAAAAGCCGCATCTACGTGCCCCGCGTGATTGCCAAGGAAGAAAAGCTGGCAAGGATGCGCGATTTCGGCGGCGAAGTGGTGCTGACCGACGGCTCGGTCGCCGAATGCATGGAGGCCTATGCGGCCTATGCCGCCGATACCGGCGCGCTTTCCGTCCACCCCTATGACACGATCCCGACGCTGACCGGCCAAGGCACCGTCGCGCGCGAGATCGAGGCGCAGATGGCAGAGACCGATCTGGCGGGCATCGACACGATATTCGTCTCCACCGGCGGTGGCGGCCTGATCGGCGGTGTCGCCGCGTGGTTCCGCGACCGGGTGAAGGTGGTCTCGGTCGAGACGGAGGGCACCAACACGCTGGAGAAATCCCTGCGCGAAGGGCCTGAGATCAATGTATCTGCCTCCGGCATTGCCGCAGGCTCGCTTGGCGGACCGCGCCTTGGCGTCGACAGCTACGCCATGATCCGCGCCCATGTGGATCAGGCGATCGTGTTGCCGGACGAGGCGGTATTCGACGCCGCGCGCCGTCTGTGGAGCGCCACGCGGCTGATTGGCGAGCCGGGCAGCGCCGTTGCGGTCGCCGCCCTGACCTCGGGCGCCTATGTCCCCGCCAAGGACGAGCGCATCTGCATCCTGCTCTGCGGTGGCAATGCCGACCCCGACTGGTTCGTCGCGTGAGGCACCTTGCCGTCGTGGCAGCACTTTGCGCCCTGCCGGTGCCTGCCAGCGCCCAGACCGACCTGCGCGCCGATCTGAACGCCACGTTCCAAGCCGTCACGACAGCAGAAAACCTGCTGGAAACCCTCAACTGCACGGCCCTCTACCGCTCCCTGTCGCTCCTTCTGGGCGAAGGCAGCGAGATGGCCGCCACCTTTCAGGAGCGCGAGGGCTACATGGCCTCGCTGTCGGGAATGCTCTGGGTCGCCGAGGAGGCCAATGCCGGCCAGACGCCGGAACAAGTCTTTGCCACCCTGCTGCCACCGATCAACACGGCGACTGAGCAGTATCTGGCCTATATGGATCAGCTTTCCGCCACCACCGATGCGCCGTTCGACGATGTCGTCATCGGCACTGTTGAGTTCTGCAACGGAATCTACGGCTCGCTGCAAGAGGAGGCGGAATGATCGCCCGGCGGCGTTTGACGTGCCTGACGGCCTTGACCCTTGCTGCCGCCCCTCCTGCCGCGGCGCAGACCCCGGCAGAAACCGCAGTCTTGCCCCGCATCATCGACACGCTCTGCCTTGATCTGGTCGAGGCCCTGAACGGCTGCGAAACCGCCGTGCTTCTGGCGTCCGAAACCGCGCCCGACACCGCCGATCTGGTGATCCTGAGCGACCGGCGCGCGGCGGAGCCGCAGACGGTTCTGGCACTGGTGCGCGGCATGGCCTTCGACGGCCCGTTGTTCGGGCAGGCGCCCAGGCTGGAGGCCGGACCCGGGAACGCCCTGCGGCTTGTCGCCGAACAAATCGGCATCGGACGCTCGCCATGGTCGCAGGCCCTGACCATCGTGCACCGAGGTGACGGTTTCCTTGTCGCGGGTCTGACTTATGAGACCTATGACCGGGTGGTCGGGGGAAGCCTTGTCTGCGACGTCAATCTGCTGACCGGCGATTGGGCCACAACGGCCGAGCGGGTGAACATGGAAACGGGCACCGTCACCTTTGAGCGCGCGCAGACCGGGCGGATCGCGGGCGCGCGCCCACCTGTCACGGATTGGCGCGCCGATGATCCCCTGCCGCAGCCCTGCGAAGCGGCACTGGCCGAGTGGTATGACGCCGCACCCCAGTGATGCTCCCCCTTGCCCTTGCCCCATCGGCGGTCCAGATTGCGCGCCATGAGCAAGTTCAATCCCACCGATAATCCCGCCGATCCCTTCAAGAAGGCGCTGGCCGACGCCACCCGCGTCATGGCCGACAACCCCGATCTGGCGGTGACCTATTCCGTCGACCCTCCCGGCCTAACGGGCGACAACCTGCGCCTGCCGCAGGTCAGCCGTCGCATGACCCGCGACGAGGTGCTTCTTGCGCGCGGAACCGCCGACGCGCTGGCGCTGCGGCACCGCTACCACGACCTTGGCACCGCCGCGCGCTATGCGCCGCAAGGAGCGATGGCGCGTGACCTGATGGACGCGATGGAAACCGCCCGCTGCGAGGCAATGGGCGCGCGCGACATGCCCGGCACGGCCAGCAACATCGATGCCAAGATCGGCAACGATGCCCGCCGCAAGGGTTATGGCGAAATCCGCAACAAGGCCGACGTGCCGCTGGCGACCGCTGCGGGCTTCCTGATCCGACACCTTGCCACCGGACGCGCCCTGCCGCCCGAGGCCGGCAACGTGATGGAACTGTGGCGCGGATTCATCGAGGAACGCTGCGACAGCACGCTCGAGAACCTCAACAAATCGCTCACCGATCAGAAGTCCTTTGCCAAATTGGCCCGTCAGTTGATCGACGATCTGGGTTATGGCGACCAGTTGGGCGATGATCCCGACGACATGGACGACGACGCCGAGGATGACGCGGGCGAAGATCAGGACGACGATCAGCCCGACTCGACCGGCGAGGATGACAGCGACGAGGACGACAGCGAAGCCTCGCCCGAGCGCAGCCAGGAAGACCAGCAGGACGCGGCGCAGGCCCAGGTCGAGATGGATGACAACGGCGACATGGACGAGGCGGAGGAGCAGGAACTGCCCGACGGCGAATCCCCCCTCGATCCGCCGCCGCCCTCGCCCCATTCCGAGGCTGATCCGACCTATGTGGTCTATTCCACCGAGCATGACGAAGAGGTCGCGGCCGAAGATCTGGCCGAACCGCAGGAACTGGAGCGTCTGCGCGCCTATCTCGACCAGCAACTGGAGCCGCTGAAAGGCGCCGTCAGCCGATTAGCGAACAAGTTGCAGCGCCGCTTGCAGGCGCAACAGAACCGCTCGTGGGAATTCGACCGCGAGGAAGGCATTCTGGACGCGGGCCGTCTGGCGCGGGTGGTGGCGAACCCGACCACGCCGCTGTCGTTCAAGGTCGAACGCGACACCGAATTCCGCGACACGGTCGTGACGCTGCTACTGGACAATTCCGGCTCCATGCGCGGTCGCCCGATCTCCATCGCGGCGATCTGCGCCGACGTCTTGGCCCGCACGCTGGAGCGCTGCGGCGTGAAGGTCGAGATCCTTGGCTTCACCACCCGCGCCTGGAAGGGCGGGCGCGCGCGCGAGGAGTGGCTGGGTGCCGGTCGCCCGCAACAGCCGGGTCGCCTTAACGATCTGCGCCACATCGTCTACAAAAGCGCCGACGCGCCTTGGCGGCGGGTGCGCGACAATCTGGGCCTGATGATGAAAGAAGGCCTGCTGAAGGAAAACATCGACGGCGAGGCGCTGGAATGGGCGCATCGCCGGATGATCAACCGGACCGAGGCGCGCAAGATCCTGATGGTGATCTCCGACGGCGCGCCGGTGGACGACTCGACGCTGTCGGTCAATCCGGCCAACTACCTCGAAAAACACCTGCGCGATGTGATCGCCATGGTCGAGAAGCGGCGCGGTGTGGAGTTGCTGGCCATCGGCATCGGCCATGATGTGACGCGCTACTACCAGCGCGCGGTGACGATCACCGATGCCGAGCAACTGGCAGGCGCCATTACCGAGCAACTGGCCTCGCTCTTCGATACGGATCCGCGAGCGCGCGCGCGCGCGATGGGCCTGCGACGGGCCAGCTGACAGAGCGCAATACTTCCCCCGACACACCCCCTGCCCCAAGGCCGCCCCCTATGTTTCAGAGCTTCACGGCAGCGACCAACCCCTCTGACGGCCCGCCCCGGCTGGCCCGCCTGCGCGCCCACATGAAGGCCAAGGGCCTCGACGCGTATCTGGTTCCCCGCGCCGACGCGCATCAGGGCGAATACGTGGCGCCTTGCGACGAGCGTCTGGCGTGGCTGACCGGCTTCACCGGCTCTGCCGGGTCGGCGGCCATCCTGCACGATCGCGCGGGCGTGTTCATCGACGGGCGCTACAGGGTGCAGGTGAAGGCGCAGGTCGCCTCCGACTTCACCCCGGTGCATTGGCCCGAAACCTCGGTCGAGGAGTGGCTGGTCGAGGCGCTGCCCGGCGGCGGCGTCATCGGCTTCGATCCCTGGCTTCACAGCAGCGCCGAGATCGAGCGGCTGGAAAAGGCGCTGGGTCCGCAGCAAATCTCGCTTCGGCCGGTGGAAAACGCCGTCGACGCGATCTGGTCCGACCGTCCCGGCAGGCCCAAGGCCCCGGCCGCTGCCTATCCCGAGGCGCGTGCCGGCCTGTCCGCCGCCGACAAGCGCGCGCAGATCGCCGAGGTGCTGCACAAGGCAGGCGAAGCGGCGGTGGTGCTGACCTCCCCTGAATCGATCAACTGGCTGCTCAATATCCGCGGCAACGATCTGGGCCACCTGCCGGTGGTGCAGGCCTTTGCCATACTTTCGGTCGACGGCTCGGTCACGGTGTTCTCGGACGTTGAAAAGTTCGGGAAGATGGCGCTTGGCCATGGCGTCACGGTCCTTGATTGGTCGGCTTTCGAACCTGCCCTCGGCACGCTGAAGGGCCCTGTGCGGATCGACCCTGTTACCGCCCCCCATCTCGTGGCGCAGGTGCTGGAGGCGGCGGGCATAGCCGTCTCGAAGGCTGCTGACCCCTGCCTGCTACCCAAGGCGCGCAAGACTGCCGCTGAACTGGCAGGGACCACTCTGGCGCATCTGCGCGATGGCGTGGCTTTCGCCCGCTTCCTGCATTGGTTTGACAGCGAGGCCCACAAAGGCACCCTGACCGAGATCGATGTGGCCAAACAGCTGGGAGCGTTCCGGGCCGAGACCGACGCCCTCCGCGATGTGTCCTTCGACACCATCGCCGGTGCCGGCGCCAACGGCGCCATCGTGCATTACCGCGTGACCGAGGGCACCAATGCGCCCGTCCTGCCCGGCCAATTGTTCCTGATCGACAGCGGCGCACAGTATGAGGATGGCACCACCGACATCACCCGCACCCTGCCCGTGGGCGAGATTGGCGCGGAGGAGCGGGAGTGTTTCACTCTCGTTCTGCAGGGCCTGATCGCGATCCACCGCGCGCGCTTTCCCAAGGGCGTCGCGGGCGCACATCTGGACGCACTGGCCCGCGCGCCCCTCTGGGCCACCGGGCGCGATTACGATCATGGCACCGGGCACGGCGTCGGGGTCTATCTCAGCGTGCATGAGGGGCCGCAGCGCCTCGCGCGGACTGGCCCGGTGCCGTTCGAGGTGGGCATGATCCTCAGCAACGAGCCGGGCTATTACCGCGAGGGCGCGTTCGGCATCAGGATCGAGAACCTGATCCATGTGGTCGAGGCCCCGGTCGGCGCTGACCCGAACCGCAAGCTGTTGGCGTTCGAGACCCTGACATTCGCCCCCATCGACCGCCGCCTTGTGATGACCGAAATGCTCGGGCCCCAGGAAAAAGCCTGGCTGAACGACTACCATGCCGAAGTGGCGACCAAGCTGTCGCCGTTATTGGAGGCCGACGGCCACTTTGACACCGCCGTCTGGTTGCGCGCGGCCTGCGCCGCCATCTGAACCGGCAAACCCGACACATGGCCGACACATGCATGTCACATGTCCTGTGCAAACCGGGGCAGACAGGCTAGACACACGATCTGATGCGAGAGGGAGGGGTTAGGAAATGCCAGACCATATCAAGATCCGCAAGGCGACCGGCACTTGGGTCGTGCGCGCCAGTGGCGCGGTGCTGGGCGAAAGCTCGGACGCGCTGGAACTGACGGAAGGCACGTCGCCGCCCGTCATCTACTTCCCGCGTGACGATATCGCGATGAGCTTTCTGGAACGGACCAACAGCGCCACGCGCTGCCCCCACAAGGGAACGGCCAGCTATTTCACCGTCACCGGCCCCGATGGGGATCTGGTCGATGCGGCGTGGAGTTACGAGGCGCCCTTTGACGCCGTGGCCGCGATTGCCGGTCATCTGGCCTTCTACTCCGACCGTGTGACGGTGGAGAACGTCTAGCGCCGGATCAGGAAGCCAAGCCTGCCGCCGGACAGTGCGCTGCGGAACACCTCATACCCGCCATTCGTGGCGGCACCATCATCGCCCCAGTCACTTTCGAGGGTGATGGTGATGGTGTTGCCGCTTGCGGTGATGATCGGCGTGGCAAGAGAGGTCAGATCACTCAGGATCGGCCAGGCGTCCGTCAACCGCTGCGCCAGCGCGGTCGTGTCGATGCCGTCGGCCAGAACCAGCACCATCGCCGCGCCTTCCCTTTCGCCGACCGAGTAGTCGGCGAGGGCAAGCGCCTCGACCGGACCATCTTCCGCACCGGTGACGGGCACGGTCGCGCCATTTCGCAGCCACGCCCGGACCGACGCCAAAGCCCCCAAATTGCCCAGGCGCTGCAGGCCCGCGATCACCGCCCCTGCATCGTGGCGGGTGGCGAGGGTCTCGCCCGCTGGTGACAGGATGCTGTTCAACGTGCCCCATCCCGTGGCCCAAACCGCCTTGTTGTCGGTGAAGGCCATTCGCAGCGGCAAGCCATCTTCGCCTCCGAAGGGGTCGGCGGGGGCCACCACCTCGGACGCCACGTGGTCGGTTTCGCCAAGCCAGAACACCGGAACTCCGCCGCGATCCTCCTGCACGAAGCCGCGGGAGAAGAGCGCGCCGCGCAGGCGCATTTCGCTGTCGGGGAAGATGTCCATCGCGCCCATGCGCACCGGCCCTTGGGACACTTCCCACGTCTCGACCCAATCCAGCGGGGTCAGGCCGGTGGCGGCGCGGATCGCCTCGTCGGACGCCGCCGCGATCACCGCCTGCTGGTTCGGCGCAGCAGAACGCAGCGCGGCAAAGCGGTTCGGCGTATCGGGGTTATCGCCATTCTGCGCGCCGCGCACAGCGATCCAGCGCACCGCATCGCCATTGCCGAAACCAGCCACGATGGCACCCTGCCCGCCGTCGAGCGCGGCCAGAGGCACACCGGACAGCACGGTTTGCAGCCGTTCCGCCGCCCCTTGGGCGTGGGCGGGCATGGCGACGGCGGCAAGCGCCAGAACAAGGGACAGAATCCGGATCATCATGGCGTCGATCATGCCAAGTCTGGTGCCATTCGACAAAGAAAAACGCCGAAACCGCACCTAGCTATGTTCCTCGGCCGCCGTCGCCGCCAGCGCCTTGTTATAGGCCTTGAGCGCGTCGACATGGAACAGCGCGCCTTCCAGCGCCGGCGGACCGCCCGTGGGTGACAATTGCACCACCGGAACGTAATCGAGGCCCGTCCGCTCGAATATCGGCAAGGCGCGCTCCAGCGTGGCGTGGGTGTCGGTAAAGATGCCCTGCTCGAGCAGGGTCAGCAACTTCTCCTCCGGCGCCGCATTCTCATGGGTCATCGGGCGCATGACCCGGCCCACGCGGAACATGGCGAGCAAATAGGCCTGCGGCCCTGCGGCAAGGTGGATATTGCGCCGCTCCAGCTGGGTCAGGAAGAAGGAACGATGCACCAGCTTGGAGGACAGCGCCGTGGACATCGAGACCGCCACCATCACCGCCAGACCGGTCTGCCAGTCACCGGTCAACTCGAACACGATCAACGTGGTGGAAATCGGCGCGCCAAGCACCGCCGCCGCGACTGCCCCCATCCCTGCAAGCGCATAAAGCGTGGCAGAGCCCGACGCCTCGGGGAAAATCCCCGTCGCGATCAGCCCGAAGGCCAGCCCGGTGATCGCGCCGATCATCAGGGAGGGCGAGAACACGCCGCCCCCCATGCGCCCGGCGATGGTGATCGCTGCGGCAATGGCCTTCAGGAGGGCGAAAACCACGGCCTCCCACAGGAACAACTCGCCCGTCAGCGCCGCGGATGTCGTCTCATAGCCGACCCCGATGATGTGGGGAAACCAGATCGCCAGCGTCCCCAGCATCAGGCCCGCCACTGCTGGCCGCAGATAGCGCGGCAGGCCGGTGCGCTGTTGCAGCGACGTGGCGATATCCTCGGCCCAGAACGTGCCGCGCATGAACAGGACCGCAACAACGCCGCAGAGCAGGCCAAGGATCAGGAACGCCGGCAGTTCCGCATAGAACCGCAACGTCCCTTCCTCGGCCAACATGAACTCGGTCACGTCGCCGAATTCGAGCCGGTTGATGACGGTGCCCGCCGCCGATGCAATCACGATCGGCGCGAAGGCATGGACGGCGAAGTGGCGCAGCACCACTTCCAGCGCGAAGATCGCGCCGGCGATAGGGGCATTGAAACTGGCCGAGACGGCGGCGGCGACAGCGCAGCCCATCAGGTCACGGCCGGTGATGCCATCGGCATTGATCCAGCGCGATATCTTGGACGAGATCACGGCGGCCAGATGCACCACCGGCCCCTCCCGCCCGGACGATCCGCCCGACCCCAGCGTGATCATCGACGCCAACGCCGAGGCCAGCCCCGCTCGTCCCTCCACCCGGCCGTCGTTCAGCGCCGCGCCCTCGATCACGTCCGCCACCGACCGGACGCGGCCATCGGGGGTGAAGATGTGCAGGATCACGCCAACGATCAGTCCGCCCGCCACGGGGATCATCAAGATCAGCCACCAGGGCAGGCCTGCAGCGAAGGAATGAAGCATTCGCACATCCTCGACCCCATACAACATGTGCTGCAGGAACGATATGCCCTTGCGGAAACCAAGCGCCGCAAACCCCGCCGCGATGCCGATCAACAAGGCGATCAGCCAGAACTGGAACTGGCTTGGCCCCTTCTCCCGCAACAACGACCACGCTCCACGTGCCCCAACGGCAGCGCGCCGGGATTGCTCTTGCAAAAAGAGGCGCAGGCGGTCGGCCATGGCAACGGCTCGCTTCGGGCGCGGGCTTGGGCAGGGACCGCGATGCAGGGTCCAGCGCCGCGCGGCCGGGCCTTTGAAAGCAGAGGGCTACAATCGTTGGTAGAGAAAGCCCAAGGAATTGAAAAGCCTGCGGGACTTCAATTGAATGTTTCCGCCTGCAACAACGCGCGATCAGGCGCTATGACGGGGACAGCGCCGCGTCAGACCGCGCCTTTCAGCAACTCCCGCGCGGCATCGCGGGCGGCGTCGGTGATCGTGTCACCCGCCACCATCCGCGCCACCTCGTCGATGCGCGCCTCCGGCGTCAAGGCCGCGACCCGGCTGAAGGTGACACCCTTCTCGACCGATTTCGCCACTTGCCAGTGATGCGCCCCCAAGGCCGCAACCTGCGGCGAGTGGGTCACGACCAGCACCTGACCGCCCTCGGCCAGCGCCTTCAGGCGGCGACCGACGGCGTCCGCCGTGGCGCCCCCAACGCCCCGGTCGATCTCGTCGAAGATCATCGTCAGGCCAGAAGCGTCCGCCGTCAGGCAGACCTTGAGGGCCAGCAGGAAGCGCGACAATTCCCCCCCCGACGCGATGCGGTTGAGCGGCCCCGACGGGGCGCCGGGGTTGGTGGCCACCGTGAAGGTAATTGCGTCAACGCCATCCGGGCCTGCCGGGGCGACCTCCCGACAGGTCTCGAACACGGCGCGTTCCATCTTGAGCGGCGCAAGCTCGGCTGCCATGGCGCGGTCAAGGCGCAGAGCGGTATCGTGGCGCGCCGTCGTCAGTGTTGCGGCGGCCTTTTCGTAGATGCCGTCGGCTTTCGACAGGTCGGCGCGGAGCCGGGCGATTTCCTTCTCGCCCCCGTCAAGCGCGTCCAGTCGAGCGGTCAGCGTCTCGGCCAGACCGGCCAGATCATCGGCCAGCACGCCATGCTTGCGGGCAAGCGCGCGCAAGGCAAAAAGCCGCTCTTCCGCCATCTCCAGATCGGAGGGGTTGAAATCCAGCCGTTCGGCGAAACTTGCAAATCCTGCCTGTGCCTCGCCCAGTTCCACCATGGCGCGTTCCAGCGCGGCCAAGGGCAGTTCCAACCGCCCCTCGGCCCGATCCGCGATCATGTTGAGCCAGCGCTGAGCTTCGCCCATGGCCCCCTCTGCGCCGTCGAGGCCCAGGGCCTCCATCGCGCGGGCGACATCGGCGCGCATCTTTTCGGCGCCTTGCATCAGGCGACGACGGGCATCGAGGTCCGCTTCCTCGCCCGGTTGCGGGGACAGCTTGGTCAACTCGGCCACGGCATGGCGCAGGAATTCCTCCTCCGCCTTCATCTCGGACAGCCGCATCTCGGCCCCGGTCAACGCCTTGGATGCTGCCGATCTGGCGCGCCATGCGGCGGTCACCTCGGCACGCAAGCCGGTCAACCCGCCGAATTCATCCAGCATTGCCCGATGGTTGCGCGGATCCAGCAAGCCCCGGTCGTCCTGTTGCCCATGCAACTCGACCAACACATCCGACAGCGCGCGCAGCACGTCGCCCGAGACGCGGCGATCGTTGACCCAGGCGGTCTTGCGACCTTCGGGCGTGTTGATGCGGCGCAGGATCAACTCATCCGCCGCAGGCAGGCCCGCCTCTTCGAGAACGGCATAGGCTGGGTGGCCAGCGGGCAGATCGAATTCGGCCACCACTTCGCCCTGCTCGGCCCCGGCACGAACCAGATCGGCGCGCCCGCGCCATCCCAGCACGAAGCCAAGGCTATCGAGCAGAATCGACTTGCCCGCCCCAGTCTCGCCGGTCAACACGTTGAGACCGGGCTGAAACGCAAGTTCCAGCCGGTCGATGATCAACATGTCGCGGATATCGAGATGGCGCAGCATGGCGTCGGCTGTCCCCTGCCCTCAGGCCGCAGTCACAAATGTCAGAGCCAGTCGCCCCGAACCGTCTGCTGCCAGACTTCGCGCAGCCAGTTCTCGCCAGCCGCCTCCGGCGCCAGTCCTTGGCCCGTCAACTGTCGGAAGGCGTCGTCGTAGAACGGCGAGGACTGGAAGTTGTAGCCCAGAATGGCGCCCGCCGTCTGCGCTTCGTCCGTCAGGCCAAGGGCAAGATAGGCCTCGACCAGACGCAAAAGCGCTTCAGGCGTGTGGGAGGTTGTCTGGAATTCCAGCACCACAACGCGGAACCGGTTGATCGCCGAGGTGTAATGTTCGCGCCGCAGATAATAGCGACCCACTTCCATTTCCTTGCCGGCCAGATGGTCGAAAGCCAGATCGAACCGCAAGATCGCGTCCTGCACATATTCGCTGTCGGGGTAGCGTTCGATCACCACACGCAGGGCCTGAAGCGCCTGATACGTCACGCCCTGATCGCGGCCAACCTGATCGATCTGGTCATAATAGCTGAGCGCCAGAAGATACTGCGCATAGGCGGCATCCTCGTTGCCCGGATAGAAATCGAGGTAGCGTTGGGCCGCAACCCGCGCGGCCTCGTAATCGCCATCCTCGTGATAGGAGAAGGCGGCCATGATCAGCGCGCGTTCCGCCCATTCGGAATAGGGGTGCAGACGCTCGACCTCGATGAACAACTCGGCGGCGGTGTCGGCCCTACCGCGCTCCAGCTCGAATTCGGCCTGACGATAGATCGTTTCAGGATCCAGTTGTTCCAACGGCTGGTTTGCGCCCCGGCTGGCGAAAAATCCGCCGCCACCGCCGCCACCGCCCCCGGCAAAAAGGCCGGTGCCGAGCAATCCGCCACCGCCGCATCCTGCCAGAAGCAGGCTGAGCGCAAGGGCAGCACCGGAGAGACGAAAGCGGGTGGTTGTCATGCGAACGGCCTCAAACCAAATCCTGTTCGCCCCGTTCGGGGCCCTGTTGGGACGGGTCTAGCACATTCCTTTTGCGGGCAAAATCCCTCAACCGACATCTGTTCACGGTTAAGCGAGGGGGATCGTCAGGCCACATGCGCAAGGTCGGCGGGCTTCACGCCGACGCCGGGCAGGCGCGCGGCCTGATCCTCGCTGCAGGCCACCAGCCGAACGGCGCCGGGTGTGGCAAACAGAACGCGCAACAGTTGGTTCGTGACCATGTGACCGGCGCGGTAGCCCGTGTAGCGGCCGAGAATCGGGGCACCGGCCAAAGCCAGATCACCCAACGCATCCAGCATCTTGTGGCGCACCGCCTCGTCCGCATGGCGGAAACCACCAGGGCTCAGCACGATGTCGCCATCGACGACCACCGCATTGTCATAGGTGCCCCCAAGGGCCAGCCCTGCCTGCCGCATCATGTCCACGTCCGACCGACGGCAGAATGTGCGGCTGTCGCACAGTTCCCGCACGAAGCGGCCGTTGGCAAGGTTCGCGGTGCGCCGCTGGACCCCGATGACGCTGTCGGCGAAATCGATGGTGTAATCCATCTCCAGACCGTCGGCGGGGTGCAGTTCGGCCCAAGCGGCACCATCCTCTACCCGCACGGGTTTGAGAACTTCGAAGGCATGGATCGGGGCGGCCTGACGCTGGATACCCGCATCGAGAATGCCGCGCACGAAATGGGCGGCCGAACCGTCAAGGATGGGCAGCTCGGGCCCGTCGACCTCGACCAGAGCGTTATGGACGCCGCAGCCCACCAGGGCTGCCATGATGTGTTCCACGGTCGAGATTTCGGTCCCGTCCTCGGCGATCAGCTTGGTGCAGAGGCGGCTGAACGGAACCAGATCATAGCGCGCCGGGATCATGTCGGCGTCGTCCATATCGGTTCGCCGGAACCATATCCCGACATTCGCGGCCTGCGGAAGCACGGACACACGCACGGTGCGACCCGTGTGCAGGCCTACGCCTGCAAAATGTGCCGCTTTACGGATGGTAGCCTGCATCGGGTTGCCTGTCTTTCCTGTCCACCTCATCCCGCGTCGCCCCTTAAGCGAGGGCTCTCTGTCAGGATACGGGCCCCATCGACCTGCTCGGGTCGGCGAGGTATTCCCGCTGATACAAGCCCTAACCGGGTGCCGTCATCTCAGCAACTCAACCTTTATGACGTGCTGCAACAATGTCGCGGGACGTCGGCGGGAAATTGCCTAATGCCGCCGATATCTCGGTCAAAGCCTTGATCTTAAATGCAAAAAGACCGGCTTGACGCCGGCCTTTCCGTTGAGTTTGTGACTGATTCAGTTCGCCTGACGCCGCAGGAAGGCCGGAATTTCGATCCGCTCCTGGTCGGGATCCATCACGCCGTCATCGGATGCCCGCCGCTGCATCGGTGCCTGAGCCGGGGCGTGGCCCGAGGCGATCGGCGGTTGCCGACGCTCGACCGGGGCGGCACCGTCATCGGTGCTGCCGGTCATGCGGTTGATCAGCGAATTGATGCCAAAACCGCGCCGTTGAGCGTGTTCCTGCTGCGGCTGAAGCGCGGGACGCTGCGGGGCTGCCTCGGGCTGGGGCGCTCGGGGAGCGTCGCGCTGAATGGCGGCGCGCAGACGCGCCAACGCTTCGGGCGTGGGGGCCCCGGTCTGGGCTGGCTTGGGGGCGACATAACCGTGCTGCGTCTCGGCTGCCATGGCAACCTGCGGACGCGGGGCGGGCTGTTGCGCCACGGGGGCGGGCTGGTAGGACGGCGCTGGAACGTGATCTTCCTCGATCTCTTCCAGCAACGCCTCTTCCTGGGCGCCTGCATCAAATGCCTCGAACAGCGAGCGTTCCGGCTCGTGCTCTTCCTGTGCCATGGCGGGCTGCAGGATCGGCGCAGGAGCGGGTGCAGGGACCGGCGCACGGTTCTGAGCCGGCGCAGGTGTTTTCGCTGCCGTCACCGAAGCGGACGCGTAGAATTGACGCGACGGGACCGGCGCCTGAGTCGCCTGCTCGGCAGCATCGATCCCGGTTGCCACGACGCTTACGCGCATCTGGCCGCCCATGCTTTCATCCAGCGTGGAGCCGACGATGATGTTCGCCTCCGGGTCCACCTCTTCGCGAATCCGGTTTGCGGCCTCGTCAAGTTCGAACAGGGTCAGGTCGTAGCCGCCGGTGATGTTGATCAGCACGCCGCGCGCGCCGCGCAGGCTGATCTCGTCCAGCAGAGGGTTGGCGATCGCTTTCTCGGCAGCCTGAAGGGCGCGGTTCTCACCCTCGGCCTCTCCGGTGCCCATCATGGCCTTGCCCATCTCGTTCATCACGGCGCGAACGTCGGCGAAGTCGAGGTTGATCAGGCCCGGACGCACCATCAGGTCCGTCACACCCTTGACGCCCTGATAGAGAACATCATCGGCCATGGCGAAGGCTTCGGTGAAGGTAGTTTTCTCGTTTGCTAGCCGGAACAGGTTCTGGTTCGGAATGATGATGAGCGTATCGACGACCTTTTGCAGGGCCTCGATTCCCTCATCCGCCTGACGCATCCGCTTGGCGCCTTCGAAGAGGAACGGCTTGGTGACGACGCCGACAGTCAGAACGCCCAACTCGCGGGCTGCCTGAGCGATGATCGGCGCGGCACCGGTTCCGGTGCCACCGCCCATGCCGGCGGTGATGAAGGCCATGTGTGCGCCAGCGAGGTGATCGACGATCTCTTCGATCGATTCCTCGGCGGCACTGGCACCGACCGCGGGGCGCGCGCCGGCGCCAAGGCCTTCGGTCACCCGCTGGCCCATCTGGATGCGCGAATGGGCGCGGCTTTGCGCCAGCGCCTGCGCGTCGGTGTTGGCAACGACGAATTCGCATCCGTCCAGCTGCTGGTCGATCATGTTGTTGACGGCGTTGCCGCCCGCACCGCCCACACCAAAGACGGTGATACGGGGCTTAAGCTCGGGCTGGGTGTTCGTCATGGTAAGATTGAGGGTCATGGTTTTGTCCGCCTGTTAACTGTCCTGGCCCCCGATCTTACTCGCCGGATCGCCGTCTCTGCCTCGTCTATTTCACGTGAGGTTACCGGGTTCATGCCCATGCGTCACGCGGAAAAAGCGCCCCATGGGCGAAATGTGGCCTGTTTGTGACAGAAATACCGGCGATTTAGCGTGGTGACGCAAGATGCAGGGCCTACCAGTTGTCGCGGAACCATTTGACGGCCCTCCGGACCGACCTGGCGGGCAATCTGTCGGCCGGCAAATCGAAGTCCCACCATTCGTCTTGCGGGCTTGCCGCGAACAGCGAAAGGCCGACGCAGGCCGAGAATGCCGGGCCATAGGCGCTCTGCGGCAGGCCCGCGACGCGCATCGGGCGGCCCAGCCGCACCTGATTGCCCAGAATGCGCGAGGCCAGCGCATCAAGGCCGGGGATCTGCGATCCGCCGCCGGTCAGCACGATGCGCTGCGAGGGCAGATGCTCGAACCCTGCCGCATCCAGACGGCCGCGCACCTCTTCCAGGATTTCTTCGACGCGGGGTCGCATGACGCCGATCAACTCGGCGCGGCTGACCGTGCGACGGTCATGGTGCCAGTCGCCAGTATTGCCCTCCAGCTCGATGATCTCGCGGTCGTCCATGCCTGTCGCGATCAGGCCACCGAACTTGGTCTTGATCCGCTCGGCATCATCCATCGGGATCTGAAGGCCCTGGCTGATATCGCCGGTGACGTGTCCGCCGCCCATCCGCACCGTGTCGGCATAGATCATGTGCTTCTTCATGAAGATCGACAGCGACGTGGCCCCTGCCCCCATGTCGATGCAGGCCGCCCCCAGTTCCTGTTCGTCCTCGACCAGCGAGGACATGGCGGCGACGTAGGGGGCGCTGGCCAGACCGGCCAGTTCAAGATCGCAGCGCTTGACGCAATGCAGCAGCGTTTCCAGCGCCCGGCTGTCGACGGTCAGCAGGTGCATGTCCACCGACAGGCGGTTGCCGACATGCCCGCGCGGGTCCGACAGGGCGGTGCGGTTGTCGAGCGCGAAGTTGACCGGCTGCGCGTGCAGCACATCGCGACCCGACCCGATATCGGGCATGTCGCACATCGCCAGCACGCGGCCGATATCGTGATCCTCGACCGCGCCGGTCTGCAGATCGACCTCTCCGGTCAGGCCATAGCTACGAGGGCGGGCACCCGACAGCGAGACGATGACGTGATCAACGCGCGCATTGGCCATCTTTTGCGCCGCCTGCACGGCGGTGCGGATCGCCCGCTCCGTCTCGTGCACCGCGTCGATCTCGCCGAACTTCACGCCCCTTGAACGGGTGGTGTTGGCCCCGATGACCCGGAAGCTCGATTGCCCGGCCATGGCGCCGACGCCCTCGTCCTTCACTTTCGCGCCGTCGAAGCGCAGCACCAGACAGGCAACCTTGTGGGTGCCGATGTCGAGCACCGCGATGACGCCGCGACGCATCGCTTCAGTCCGTTTGGCCCGCATCGCCCGCTGGGTTTGGTAGAGCAACTTCATCCGCGGTCATCCCCGTTCGTCTCTAGTTCTCCGCCCGTCCGCAGACGGCGCAGCTCTTCCATGCCCACCTCGGTCAACCGAACGGTCAGCCGACCCGGATTGCGCAGATCCACCGTCGTCAGATCCCGTGTCAGGATCTCGCTCACCTCATCAAGCGCCAGCACCCGGTCGAGCGCGGTCAGCGCGCCGACTTCAGGCAGCAGGATGCGGGTGTCGTTGTTCAGCACCAGATCCCAGCGCCGTTCGCCCATCCGCACAAGGCCATGGACACGCTCGCCAAGCGGCAAGGCGCTTTCGATCAGCAGAAGGGCCTCCGGCACCGCCTGATCCGCGCCCTCGCCCGCCAGAAGCGGCAACGGCTCGGACAGGTTGCGGGTGCCGAGGCCGGCGATGAAATGCCCTTCGGCATCCACAATCGAGACACCGTCATGGGTCAGCCACAGTGCGGCGGGTTCGCGCTCCTCGATGCGGATGGCAAGATTGCCGCCGGTCTGGATGCGCAGATCGGCGCTGCGCACGGCCGGCAAGGCTTCCAGTCGGGCGCGGAGCTGTTCGAGGTCCAGATCGAAGGAGGAGATCGGCAATGTCAGCGCCAATGAGGCGGTGACCTCTTCGGTGACGTCGGGGCTGGCGCCGTCGATCCTCATGGTGCTGATTTGGAACTCGGGCCGGTTCTCGACCTCACGCCGGATTTCGTAGGCGGCATCGAACAGGCCGTTGATCCGCGTCTCGTCGCTCAGATACCAGGTCACGGCGACAAAAAGCACGAAAAGCGGCACGCCCAGGTGCAGCGCCTTGCGAAACATCGGCGTCAGCCAGAGGCGCTGCACCCGGTAGCTGAGCCGCGAGGGGGCCGGATCATGGCGCGCGGGCTGCGCCGCCGCGCGCCGTTGCGCCATCACCGGGCCCTGACCGCGCCGGTCGGTAGTCGGGCCGCCATGGCTGCTCAGCGATCGCATGACGCGTCCTCCACCAGCCAGCGACACAGGGCGCCGAAGGAAATCCCCACCGCCTGCGCCTGCTCGGGCGTCAGCGAAGTGGGCGTCATGCCGGGCTGCGTGTTGGTTTCCAGAATGATCAGCCCCTCCAGCCCCTTGCTGTCGTCCCAGCGGAAATCGGTGCGGCTGACGCCCCGGCAGCCGAGCGCGGTATGGGCGCGCGTGGCCATGCTCATGCAGGCGTCGAAGATCGGCTGCGGGATCTGGGCGGGCACCACATGGCGCGACCCGCCGGGCTTGTATTTCGCGTCGTAGTCATACCAGCCATCGGTCAGGATATCGGTCACGGTCAGCGCGCCGGGATCTCCGGGCTTGTCGCCAAGGACCGAGGCGGTCAACTCGCGGCCCGGCGCGAAGGCTTCGACCATGACGTGTTCGGGCATGTCGTCGGACAGGTGCGGCGGGCCGTTGGCGGCATCGTGGACAAGATAGACCCCAACCGAGGAGCCTTCGTTGTTGGGCTTCACCACGTAAGGCGGGGTCATGACATGGTGGGCCGAGACTTCGGCCTTGCAGCGAATGATGCTGTCGACCACCGGCAGGCCGTTGCGCCGGAACACGTCCTTGGCGCGCGCCTTGTCCATCGCAAGGGCCGAGGCCAACACGCCGGAATGGGTGTAGGGGATGCGCAGCCATTCCAGCAGGCCCTGCACGCAGCCATCCTCGCCCCAGCGTCCGTGGAGCGCGTTGAAGACGACATCGGGCTTGATCTCGACCAGACGCGCGCACAGGTCGGCACCGGCACCGATGGCGCCTGCGTCAACTTCGATCACGTCAAATCCCTCGCCGCGTAACGCCTTTGCGCACCCTTGCCCGGTGCTGAGCGACACCTCACGTTCCGCGGAGGGGCCACCCATCAAGACGACGACTCGCGATGGAAGGCTGCTCAACCCTGCCACCAACTGGTCCTCATTCTGTCCGGCCGATACGTTGCCTGCCGGATCCATTTCCCCCGCAATTACAATGCGGGGCCTTGCCTTGTTTCACGCGCCCGCGGGAATACCCACGCGCATGATTTCCCACTCTAATTCGATGCCTTGAGTCTCGTACACCCTTTTTCTGACATCTTCGCCCAATCCCTCCAGATCTGCGGCAGTTGCGCCACCCTTGTTGATGAGGAAGTTGGAATGCATCTCGGACATCTGGGCGCCGCCCCGCGTAGCGCCCCGCATGCCTGCGTCGTCGATCACCTTCCACGCCTTCAACTCGTGGCTGTCGTCGGCGCGTCCAGTAGAGGAGAAGCCTGCCGGATTGCGGAAGGTGGACCCGGCGCTGAGCGCCTTCGTAGGCTGTGTCGCATCGCGCTTGGCGATCTGCTCCTCCATCCGCGCGATCAGCACGATGCTTTCCGCCCGGTTGCCCCTAAGGGTGACTGCGGTGACGACTGCGGACTCGGGCAGGTCGGTCTGGCGATAGGAGAAAGTGATATCCTTGCGGGTCAGGGTGATCTGGCGGCCATCGCGCAGGACGGCCTGCGCGCTGACGAAATGATCGGCGACATAGGCGCCGTAACAGCCGGCGTTCATCTTCACCGCGCCGCCAATCGATCCAGGGATCGTGCGCAGAAACGTTAGGTCAATTCCCTTGTCGGCGGCTTCGCGCGCCACGCGGGCATCCAGCGCCGCCGCCCCTGCGGTGACGGTATCGCCGTCGATGGCGATATCCATGAACGGGCGGCCGAGCTTCACGACCACACCGGGCAAGCCGCCATCGCGCACGATCAGGTTCGATCCGACGCCCATCGGGAATACCGGAACGGCGGGGTCCAGCGCGGCAAGAAACGTTGCCAGATCGTCGGCATCGGCGGGCTGAAACAGCCACTCCGCCGGGCCGCCGACCCGCAGCCATGTCAGGTCCGACAGCGAACGATCCGGCGTCAATCGCCCGCGCGGGGTGGGCAGGTCATGAACCATCCTGCGCCCCCTGGCGCTGCACCATGCGCCGCACAAATCCCAGGCATCCCGCCGGAACCGATGACAGACCGAAAGCGATGACAACACCGTAAAGGAACGATGGCCCCAGAGATCCGACCGGCCCTTCGTCCGCATTCAGCCACATCGCATAGCCCCCGGCGACAAGCCCGCAGACGACCCACAACAGCAACAAGCTCCATCCTGGCCCTCGCGATCCGGCGATGTAGCCTGCCAGAATGCCGGCGATGCACGCAAAACCGACCATCACCGCGATCGTATCCATCAGCCGCGCCTCTCGTCCTCTTCGCCTCCAGCCTCTCCGGCGAAAGCCCGGCGAACGCCCTGCGCCGCGCGCATCAGCGGCCAGCGCAGCACCGACGCGCCCCCGATCAACGCCAGAAGGCCCCAGAACGGCCCCGTCTGATACGTGACCCAGCCCAGAAGCGGGATACCCGTGGCAATCAGGGCCCAGGCGGCGGGCCAGTGAAAGCGTGTCGGGCCCATTCCTGCAAAGCAGGCCAGCAGGGCCCAGATGCAGGCAAAGATCAGCGAGGCGGGCATCAGACCCGCCCTCCGCGGGCTTTTTTCCAGAAATAGATCAGCGGGTTGCGGAACATGGAAAGGACTGCTGCCAGCACCACCGCCACCCATACCCAGCCATGGCTGAGGCCGACAAACACCAGCAGCGGCACCGACAGCACCAGCAACGCTATGCCGGGCGGGAATTGCCAGCGGTAGGGCAGCATGGCCACGATGGCCGAGGCCAGAACCCACAGGCACGCAAGGGTCAGCGCCAGGCTCATCCCGCGACCGCCTTCAAATCCAGATCGGCCAGACGCGCCGGAAGGGCGTTGGCCCAGGCCGAAATCGTGCCGGCACCCAGACACACGACGATATCGCCCGGCCGCGCCTGTTCGCGGACCAGTCGTTCCAGATCGTCCTCGTCGCGGATGGCGCGGGCGTGGCGGTGGCCGTGGCGGATCATCCCCGCGACCAGATCATCGCGGCTGGCGCCTGCGATCGGCGCCTCGCCCGCCGCGTAGACATCGGCGATGCCAACCACGTCGGCCTCGTTGAAGCAGCCGCAGAACTCCTCGAAGAGCGAATGCAGGCGCGAATAGCGGTGCGGTTGGTGCACGGCGATAACCCGGCCATTGGAGGCCTGCCGCGCTGCCTTGAGAACAGCGGCGATTTCCACCGGATGGTGGCCGTAATCGTCGATGATGGTCACACCGCCCACTTCGCCCACCTTGGTGAAGCGGCGGTTGACGCCCTTGAAGCCCGCCAGCGCCTCGCGGATCTCGTCTTGCTTCATGCCCAGATGCCGCGCCACGGCGACGGCGGCAAGGCAGTTCGAGACGTTGTGATCGCCCGGCATCGGCAAGGTGCAGCCCTTGATCACCTTGTCCTCGGCCCGCAGGACGATGTCGAAATGCGACACGCCGCCCTTGTAGGTCAGGTTCACCGCGCGCACGTCGGCCTGCGCGTTGAAGCCGAACGTCACCACGCGGCGGTCGGTGATGCGGCCGACCAGCGCCTGCACCTCGGGGTGATCCGTGCAGCAGACGGCCAGGCCATAGAACGGGATGTTCGAAACGAAATCGAGGAAGCCCTGACGCAGATTCTCGATGGTGCCCCAATGCTCCATATGCTCGGGGTCGATATTGGTCACGATGGCGATGGTGGCGGGAAGGCGGTTGAAGGTGCCGTCGGACTCGTCGGCCTCCACCACCATCCAGTCGCCCTGCCCGACCCGCGCATTGGAACCATAGGCGTGAATGATGCCACCGTTGATGACGGTGGGATCGACGCCCCCCGCATCCAGCAGCGTCGCCACCATGGTGGTGGTCGTGGTCTTGCCATGGGTGCCGGCAATGGCGACGTTCGAGCGCAGGCGCATCAGTTCCGCCAGCATCTCGGCCCGGCGGACGACCGGCAGGCCCGTCAGGCGCGCGGTATCCAGTTCGGGGTTGCCCCGCTTGATCGCGGAAGAAATCACGACGACAGCAGCCCCTTCAAGGTTCTCCGCCTTCTGGCCGATGAAGATGCGCGCGCCCAGCGTCGCCAGACGCTCGGTGATCTTCGAGGGCTTCAGGTCGCTGCCCTGCACGTCATAGCCGTGGTTGAGCAGCACTTCGGCGATGCCCGACATGCCGATCCCGCCGATGCCGACAAAATGGATCGGGCCCAGTTGGGTCGGAAGTTTGGTGACGGCAGCGGCGTTCATGTGTCAGTCTTTCTCGGAAATGGTTTTCTGGGCAAGGTTTTCGACAAGCGCAACCAGACGCTCGGTGGCGTCGGGGATTGACACGCCAAGGGCGGCAACTGCCATCCTTGTGGCGGCCTGCGGCTGGGAGAGGATGGCTTCGATGGTGTCCGCCAATGCCTCGGGCGTCATCAGGCGCTCGGGCATAAGGACGGCGGCGCCGGCATCGACCGAGGCGCGGGCATTGGCTGTCTGCTCGTCGCGGACGGCTGCGGCGAAGGGCACATAGATCGCCGGCCGCCCGACGGTGGAAATATCGGCCACGGACGACGCGCCCGAGCGGCAGATGACAAGCTGCGCCTCGGCAAGGCGGTTGGGCATGTCGTTGAGGAAGGTGGCGATTTCGGCGCGCAGGCCCATGGCGTCATAAGCTTCCCGAACCCGGTCGACATCTTCTTCCCGCGCTTGCTGCGCGATGCGCAGATGCTGGCGCATCGCGTCGGGCAAAAGCGCAATCGCGGCGGGCACCACATCGGACAGAATGCGCGCGCCTTGCGATCCGCCGAATACCAGCAGGCTCATCGGCCAGTCGCCGGGGGGGGTATAGGGCGCCCCCGCCCGCTCGACGATCACGGCGCGGACCGGGTTGCCGGTATGGCGCGCATCGACGCCTTCCGGCACCTCGGTCGGCCAGGTGCCGCAGGCCACATGGGCCACGCGCCGGGCGAAGAGCCGGTTGACCCGGCCCAGCACGCCGTTCTGCTCGTGCAGCATGCGGGGGCGCCGGGTGATCGTGGCGGCGGCCATTGCGGGGATCGTCGGGTAGCCGCCGAAGCCCACCACCACATCCGGCTTTTCGCGCATCATGCGCCAGGTGGCACTGACGATCCCGCCGAAGATACGGAACGGCACGGCAAGTTTCGCCACGACCCCGCCACGCGTGAAGGTCGCCGAGGCCACCTGCCGAACTTCGACCGCATGGGAAAAGCCGCCGACATAGCGCGCGCCCCGCGCATCGGTCGACAGGGTCACCCGCCAGCCCTTCCTCAGCATCGCCTCGGACAACGCCTGAGCCGGGAACATGTGCCCGCCCGTGCCGCCTGCTGCGATGATGAGGTGCGGCGCGGCCATGCGTCAGCGGCCCCGCGAAAGGAGGTGATCGGCAATGTCGCCCTGCGGCCTTGTCCGGGTGAAAACCAGCAACATGCCCACGGCGATGCCGGTGGCGATCAGGGACGATCCGCCGTAGCTGACAAAGGGCAGCGTCATGCCCTTGGCGGGCAGAAGCCGCACCGCGACGCCCATGTTGATGAAGGCCTGCAGCGCCAGCAGGCTGACCAGGCCTGTGCCCGCCAACCTTGCGAAGGGGTCGCGTTCCTTCATCAGCCGGAAGAAACTGCGCAGCGTGATGGTAAGGTAAAGGGCGATGATGACCGCCACCAGCACCACGCCATATTCCTCGGCCGCGACCGCGATGATAAAATCGGTATGGGCATCAGGCAGCGTCCATTTGACCGAGCCTTCGCCCAGACCCGTGCCGAACAGACCGCCCTCGCGGATCGCATCGGTGGCATAGGCCAATTGGGTGTTCTCGGCGATTTCTTCACTCAGAAACCCGTCGATCCGGCGGCGGAAATGCTCGGAGGCCGAATAGGCGAATACCCCCGCCGCGCCGACCGAACCGATCACGCCCATCAAGATCAACATCGGCGCGCCCGCGACGAAATAGATCACCGACCAAGCAAAGATCACCAGCGCCGCCTGCCCGAAATCGGGCTGCAGCGCGAGGAATGCAACGATCGTGGCCGTCACCACGACCGAAACCGTCTTGCCGGGCGGGCCGCCCACCTCCTGGCTTGCGGCCATCATCCAGGCGGTAAACACGATGAAAACGGGCTTGAGGAATTCCGACGGCTGGACCGACGCAAATCCCAGCGAATACCAGCGCGAGGCGCCCATGCCGTAATCGGTGCCGAAGATCGGCAGCAAGGCCACGGCCCCGAGGGCGACGAAAAAGCCCATCACGCCCCAGCGCCTGACCGAGATAGGCGACATCATCGACACCAGCACCATCACGCTCAACGCCAGCCCGCCAAAGGCCGCTTGACGGATGACGTAGTAGTAGGGGTCAAGCCCGTTGCGTTGCGCCAAGGGCGGAGAGGCGGCAAACCCCAGCAGAATGCCGATCGCGAAGAGCGCGAAGATGCACCCGAGCGTCACCCGGTCGATCGTGCTCCACCAACGTGGAATAACCGCGTCGCCCGTGTGCACAATGACTGTGCCATGCGCCATTTCCGTCATGGAGTGCCTGCCTTGCCTCAAGCGACGTTGACCGCCGCGCTTCTGCTCGTGTCCGGGTTTTCCCGGATCTGAGGGGCACTTTATCCTGATTTGGCCTTGCTGGCTAGGGTTAGTATACCCTTTCGCCCGAACCACTTGGACTGGCTGCGCAACGGTCCATCGCGGTTGGAACGTAGGTAGGGCGCCCGATTGCGGGCCATCTTGGCTGCCTGCAATGCGGCAAGTCCTGCGTCACTCCCCCACGACGACATGGACAATCCACGGCAGGTCCCGGATCGGAAAGGTGCGGGGATCATAGGTGATCCGCTCGACAGTCAGGATCCGCGCGCCGCGATGGGTGTAACCGTGCAACGGGGTGGGCCTTGTGGTGCCATCGGGCATGACGAGCAGCGGACAGTCGAAGGTTGTCCAGCTGCCCGTGCATTGGCCCATTTCCGCCAGCACCGCAGCGACGAACCGCTCTCGACTGACGGGGACGAGGTTGGGATAGGGCCCGGGAACGGGTTCAGCGGCGACAGGAAGGGCCGTGGCGATTGTTATTGCCAGTGCGCCAAGGGTCCTGAACATGGCGGGACTCCATCGGGAGGGGTTTCTAAACGCACCAACCGCAAGGATCGAGGCTGGCTTGAACCAAGAAAACCACACAAGTTCAGTCCTTTGCCAGTGCGGGAAACCCGTCCGGAAAACAACCCCTGCACGCCAAGGATCGCCCCGCGAGAGGCGTCAAAGGAAGGTCAGGATGTTGGCTGCCACAGCTCGATCTTGCGTCCGTCAGGGTCCATCACCCAGCCGAAAAGGCCATAGTCATGCGCCTCACGGGGCTGCAGCTCTGCCACACCTTCTGCCTTGCAGCGCGCCAGAACCGCGTCCAGATCGTCCACGATCAGGTTGACCATATAGGGCAGGGTCGAGGGGGCGAAGTAATCCGATCCTGCCTTGAAGGGAGCAAAGATCGTGCGTGCGCCTTCGGGGAAAGCTTTGGCGCTGTCAGCATGGGAAAAGGCGAAACCGCCATACTCGGTGATCTCCATTCTCAGAACCCGGACATACCACGCGTTGGTTGCCTCGGGGTCGGCCGAGCCCATGAAGATGCCGCCGATGCCGATAACCTTGCCCATTCCGATGCCTTCCGGTCCCGGGCAAAGCCTAACACGAATGGCCCTAAACCTTAAGCTTTTCCACCTGCGCCATGAAATCCGCGCCCCGCGCCTCGAAGCTGTCATACTGGTCGAAACTAGCCGCTGCGGGTGCCAGCAGCACGGTATCGCCCGCCTCCGCCTCGGCCGCTGCCCTTGCCACGGCTGTCGCCATGTCGCCGCACACGACCGTTTCGACGGCGCCCAGCTTCAGCGCAAAGGCCTGCGCCTCGCGTCCGATGACATAGGCCTTCACCACGACCCCCGTCGCCTGCGCCAGCGCTGCCATGCCACCCTCCTTCTCCAGCCCGCCACAGATCCAGCGGATGCGCTGGAAAGCCTGCAGCGCCTTCACCGCCGCGTCGACATTGGTGGCCTTGCTGTCGTTGACATAGGCGACGCCCCCGATCTCTGCGACGCGCTGCGAGCGGTGCGGCAAGCCCTGAAACGTGTGGAACGCCGCCTCGATCACCTTCGGCGCCAAGGACAGCGCGCGCGCCACGCCATAGGCGCAGGCCGCGTTCTGATGGTTATGCGCGCCCGGCAACCCCGGCACACCGCGCAGGTCGATGGAGGCCGCCTGCCGCCCCTTTCGGGTCTCGCTGAGCCATCCCTTGCGGGTGCTGATGTCCCAACCCGGCCCGCCGCCCTTGCTGGATGTCACCCGGATCACCCGCGCATCGACCAGCCCCTCGGACATCTGCCCCGCCAGATAGCGCCCCTCGACCTCATCGACGCCGATCACTGCGCGCTCGGGCCCGCCCTCGGCGAACAGGCGCCGCTTGGCCGCGAAATAGCCTCCCATGCCGCCATGCCGGTCCAGATGATCGGGCGAGAGGTTGGTGAAAACCGCGATGTCCGGCGTCAGCGCCCGCGCCAGATCCGTCTGGTAGGACGACAGTTCCAGCACCACCACCTCGCCATCAACCGGCGGCTCGATATCCAGACAGCCGCGCCCGATATTGCCCGCCAACTGGCACGGCACGCCTGCCTCGCGCAGGATATGGGCAATCAGGGCCGAGGTCGTGGACTTCCCGTTCGATCCCGTCACCGCCACGACCCTTGGCGGCGTGTCATGAAAGGCCCAGTCGCCTAGCCCGAGCGAGCGGAAGAAAAGGCCCACATCATTGTCGACCGGAACGCCCGCCTCATAGGCCGCCGCAATCACCCGGTGCGGCGCGGGATAGAGGTGCGGGATTCCGGGCGACACCACCAGACAGCTGACACCCGCAAATCCGTCGCCCCGCATCGGATCGTGGAGGGCAAAGCCCTCCCCCTCCGCGCGCGCGCGCGCCGCGTCGCCATCGTCCCAGCACAGCGCCTCGGCGCCCCCTGCCCTCAGCGAGCGTGCCGCCGCAAGGCCGGACCGTCCAAGTCCCAGCACGATCACCCGCTGCCCCTCGAACCCAATGACAGGGATCATCCCGCTTGCCCTTTCATCTTGGCAAAAAACTCACTCCAACCCCTGCCCCGCGCGGATCACCCGCAAGTCGGCGCAAGCGCTATCGCAACTTCAGCGTCGCCAGTCCGACCAGTGCCAGGATCAGCGAGATGATCCAGAACCGGATCACCACCTGCGGCTCGGCCCAGCCCTTCTTCTCGAAATGATGGTGGATCGGCGCCATCAGGAACACACGCTTGCCGGTCGCCTTGAAATAGGCGACCTGCACGATCACGCTGACGGCTTCCGCCACGAAGAGGCCCCCCACGATCGCCAGCACGATCTCGTGCTTGGTGCACACGGCAATAGCACCAAGAGCGCCTCCCAGCGCCAGCGACCCGGTATCGCCCATGAAGACCGCCGCCGGTGGCGCATTATACCACAGGAAGCCCAAGCCCCCGCCGATCAGCCCGGCGCAGAAGACCAGCAACTCGCCTGTTCCCGGCACGTAATGCACATCCAGATACTCGGTGAAATCGACCCGGCCCACCGCGTAGGCGATCACCCCCAGCGTTGCCGCCGCGATCATCACCGGCATGATCGCCAGCCCGTCCAGACCATCGGTCAGATTGACCGAGTTGGCCGAACCCACGATCACGATCATCGAGAACGGGATGAACAGCCATCCGAGGTTCAGCAGCACATCCTTGAATACCGGCATCGCCAATTGATACGCCAGCCCCTCGGGGTGCAACCGCGCCGCGATCACTGCCGCAGCGCAGGCAATCGCAAAGCCCGCCGCAAGCCGCACCTTGCCCGACAACCCCTTGGAGTTGTTGCGGCTGACCTTGGCCCAGTCATCGGCAAAGCCGATCATACCGAATGCAACGGTGACGCCGAACACCAGCCAGACATAGGGATTATCCCACCGCGCCCACATCAGCGTCGACAGCGACAGCGCGGCCAGGATCAGCAACCCCCCCATGGTCGGCGTGCCCGCCTTGGTTGCATGGGCCGGGCCATCGGCGCGGATCGGTTGTCCCGCCTTGTATTTCCGCCGCAGCGCGTTGATCAGCGGCTGTCCGAAGATGAAGCCGAAGATCAGCGCCGTGAAGAAGGCACCGCCGGCCCGGAACGTGATGTACCGAAACAGGTTGAAGACGTCCCCGCCATCCGACAGGTCACTCAGCCAATACAACATCTAGCGGTATCCTCACCTTCAATCCGCAATCGAGTGCCCCAGTTTGCGCAGCGCGTCAACCACAAGGGAGATGCGGCTGCCCTTGGAGCCCTTGACGAGCACAACATCGCCGGGGCGCAGCGTGCGTATGATTTCGCGTGTCAGCGCCGGAGCGGTCTCCATATGGATGCCGCGACGCGCGCCGGGCAGCGCTTGGTGCAGGTGTTCCATCAATATTCCCGCCGTATGGACCACGTCCACCGCCGTTATGGAGGGCAGATCGGCGATCTCGGCATGCATCGCAGGGCCATCGGGGCCCAATTCCAGCATGTCGCCCAGAACCGCAATCCGCCGCCCGCCGCGTACCGGTTGAGCCCGCGCGAGAACCTCGAGCCCGGCGGCCAGCGAGGTGGGATTGGCGTTGTAGGCATCGTCGATCAGCTCGATGGCGATATCGTCGGTATGGCTCAGCGCGATCCGCTCGCGCATGCCACGCCCTTCCACGGGCTGCCAATGGGCGAGCGCGATTGCGGCCTCGGCAGGATCCGCGCCCAGCGCGTCGACGGTTGCCAGCACGGCCAAGGCATTCACCGCATACTGGCGGCCCGCCACAGGCAGTTTCAACAGCCGCTCGGCGCCATGCGCGTCGATCCGCAGGATCGTGGCATCTTCCGACAGGCGCAAGTTCGTCAGCCGCAGATCGGCACCCTCGGTCTCACCGAACGTGACCATCGAGCCGCCATGGCGGCGGGCTGCTTCCAGCAAGATCGCGGCTGTCCCGACATCGAGCGGCACCACGGCCACGCCGCCCGGCTCCAGTCCCTCGAAGATCGAAGCCTTTTCGGCGGCGATGCCCTCGATCACACCAAACGCCTCCAGATGGGCGGGCGCGATGGTGGTAATCGTGGCCACATGGGGCCGCGCCTGCCGTGCCAGGGGCGCAATCTCACCCGGCGCATTCATACCGATCTCGATCACCGCGAACTCAGTATCCGCCGGCATCCGCGCCAGCGTCAGTGGCACGCCCCAGTGGTTGTTGTAGGACGCCACAGCCGCATGGGTGCGGCCCTGCGCCGAGAGGACGGCGCGCAGCATTTCCTTGGCGGTAGTCTTTCCGACCGAGCCGGTGACGGCGACGACCCTCGCCCCGGTCCGCGCCCGGGCCGCCTGCCCCAGCCGCACAAGTGCGGGCAACACGTCATCCACGAGCAGGCAATGCGCGGGGTCCACCCCCTCGGGAATGCGCGAGACCAGCGCCGCAGAAGCGCCCGCCGCCAACGCCTGCGCCACGAAGTCGTGGCCATCGCGCGCGGCGGCCAGCGCCACGAACAGATCGCCCGGCGCCAGCGCGCGGGTGTCGATCGACACGCCTTCCGCCACCCACTCTCCTGCGGCCACGCCACCCGTGGCCGTCGCCGCCTCTGCCGCAGTCCAGAGGCTCATATGGCACCCTCCAAGGCGGCGACGGCGACGCTGGCCTGCTCCACATCGTCGAACGGATAGATCACATCGCCCACCTGCTGCCCGGTTTCATGGCCCTTGCCCGCGATCAGCAACGCGTCGCCGGGCTCCAGCATGTCGACCCCGCGCAAGATGGCCTCGGCGCGGTCCGCGACCTCTGTCGCCTCCGGACAGCCGACCATTATCGCCGCCCGGATCGTGGCCGGATCCTCGCTGCGCGGGTTGTCATCTGTCACAAATGCAACATCGGCATGTTCTGCCGCCGCCGCCCCCATCAGGGGGCGCTTGCCCCGGTCCCGGTCGCCACCTGCGCCGAAAACAACGATCAATCGCCCCAGAACATGCGGCCGCAGCGCCTTCAGCGCCACTTCCAGACTGTCGGGCGTATGTGAATAATCAACATAGACCGGCGCGCCATGGCCGCGCCGCGCCGCCAGTTGCATGCGCCCCCGAACCCCCTGCAAGTTGTGCAGCACATCGAAGACCGCGTCAGGGTCTTCGCCCGCCGCGATGACCAATCCCGCCGCCGTCAGCACATTCATCGCCTGAAACGCCCCGATCAGGTCAAGCCGCGTCTGTCGCGCGCCCCCCTGCCAGCGGAAGAGGACATCCTGCCCCGTCTCGTCGATGCGCCGTGCGGTGATCTTCAGGCTCGCCTCGGCATAGTGCGCCACGCTCAGAACTTCGATGCCCCGCTCGGCACAGACCTCGGCCACGCGGGGCCCGTAGCTGTCGTCGAGGTTCACCACGGCGATGCCATCCTCGGGCAGCAACTCGGTGAAGAGGCGCAGCTTGGCCTGAAAATAGGCCTCCATCGTGCCGTGATAGTCAAGGTGATCCTGCGTCAGGTTGGTGAACGCCGCTGCCGCCAGTTCCACCCCCTCCATGCGTTTCTGGTCAAGCCCGTGGCTTGAGGCCTCCATCGCCGCATGGCTGATGCCCGCGCCCGCCATCTCGGCCAGCAGGCGGTGAAGCGTGACCGGCTCGGGCGTGGTGTGGATGCCGGGGGCCTCGAACGCGCCTTCGACGCCCGTGGTGCCGATATTGACGGCCGGGACGCCCAAGGCCTCCCAAATCTGGCGGGTGAAACTTGCGACGGATGTCTTGCCATTGGTGCCCGTCACCGCCACCATCGTTTCGGGCTGAGCGCCGAAAAACAAGGCCGCCGCCTGCGCCAAGGCTGCTGCCGGGTCCTCGACCACCACCAGCGCCGCGTCGGACGCGGCCAGGGCCTCCGCCGCGATCCGCGCACCGACGCGGTCGGTCAGGACGGCGCCTGCCCCCATCCGAAGCGCTGTCTTGATGAATTCCGCCCCGTGCACCTTGGTGCCCGGCAATGCCGCGAAAAGCGCGCCGCGCGTCACCTTGCGACTGTCCAGCGCGAGATCACCCACAACCACATCGCGCCCCGCTTGCGGGGTCAGGCCCAGGTCGGACAGTCGTTTCTGCGGCATCGTCCGCCCCCCAACTCAGTTCGAGGCGCTGGATAGCTGCAAACCGAGGGGGTTATCAATGTCTGGCCGCAATCCCAACAGCGGCGCGGTTCGGCGGATGATCTCGGCGGCGACGGGCACGGCGGTCCAACCGGCGGTGCGGCGCGGCTCGGGTCCGCTCAACTCCGCGGCCTCCTGCAACGTCACGATCAGCACATATTGCGGGTCGTTCATCGGAAAAGCGCTGGCGAAGGTGTTGATATTGCGATCCTCGTAGTAGCCGCCGTTGGGCCGCGGCATGTCGGCGGTGCCGGTCTTGCCGCCGACGAAATAGCCGTCGACCTCGCCCAAACTGGCCGTGCCCTCGGTCACGACCATGCGCAACAGGTTGCGCATGGTGGCCGAGGTCGTCTCGGAAATCACGCGCGGGCCGTTGAAGGGAGTCTCGCGTCGGATCAGCGTCGGGTCGATCCGTGTGCCGCCATTCACGATGGTCGCATAGGCCGCCGCCAGATGCAGCGGTGACGTCGACACGCCGTGGCCATAGCTGACCGTCATCGTCGCCAATTCGCCCCAGCGCGCCGGCAACAGCGGACGGCCCGAGGCCGCCTCGACCATCTCCACCGGCGTCGGCGCCAGCAATCCCAGTTCGGTCAGGAACGCGCGCTGGCGCTCCGCCCCGATCACCCGCGCAATCCGCGCCGTGCCGATGTTGGAGGAATGGACCAGCACATCGGCAACCGATTGCTCGGCGCCGTAATTTGTGAAATCGCGGATCGCGAAGCCCGCCATGCGCAACGGCCCGGTGGTATCGATCATGTCCTGCACGTTGAACAGCCGCAGTTCCAGCGCCTGCGCGATGGTGAAGGTCTTGAACACGCTGCCCAATTCATAGACGCCCTGCACCGCGCGATTGAACAGCGGGCTATCGGCCTGATCGCCCTCCAGCAGCGGTCTGGGCCGCGCGTTGGGGTCGAAATCGGGCAGGCTCGCCATCGAGATGACTTCGCCGGTATGCACATCCATCAGGACCGCTGCCCCCCCGCGCGCCCCCATCAGCGTCATGCCCCCTGCCAGCACCTCCTCCACGGCCGCCTGAACCGTCAGGTCAAGCGACAGCATCAGCGGCTCGGCGCGGGCCGGATCACGAAGGTCCTCGTCGAAATGCGCTTCGACCCCGGCGACGCCGATGATCTCGGCGGCATTCACCGCCTCCTCGCCAAAACTCGCGCCACCAAGGATGTGCGCGGCGATGGAGCCGTTGGGATAAAGCCGCATCTCGCGAGGGCCGAACAGCAATCCGGGGCTGCCGATGTCATGCACCAATTGCTCCTGCTCGGGCGAGATGTAGCGGCGCAACCAGATGAAACGCGCGCCGCTGGTGAAGCGGCGATACATGTCATCGGAATTCATCTCGGGGAAGATCGCGGCAAGCCCGTCCGCGACGCGGCGCGGATAGAGGATGTCTTGCGGATGAGCATACAGCGCATTGGTGGCAAAGTTCGTGGCCAGGATGCGGCCATGGCGGTCGGTGATGTCGGCGCGGGTGTTGAAGATCGTGGGCTCGACCGAGGCGATGCGCGGCTCGGTCGGCTCGGACGTGGCAAGCGCGAACATCTGGTAGCCGACAGCGCCAAACGCCAGAATGAAGCAGAACGCCACCAGAAGCAGGCGGCTTTCGGCCCTGACCCGCATCTTGTCGCGCATGACCTCATGCCGCAGGCGCTTGTTTTCCTTTTCGACGTTGTCGGGATTCTCGCCCCGCGCGCGGGCATCGAGGATGCGGGTCAGCGGGCGCAGGGGGACGCGCAAGCTCATAGCGGTTCCTCCCCCACGGCATAGGAGAAGCCGTTCTGCACCAACAACTGTTCAAGCTGCGTCAGGGGCGCGGGGTACGGGATCTCCGATGCCTCGCCGAATTGCTCGGGCGCCAGTGGCAGCAGTTCCAGCCGCTCGAAGTTGAAGTTCACCAACTCGCGCAGGCGGTCGGGACGGTTGAGATAGGCCCATTCCGCGCGCAGCACCGACAGGCGCTCGCGCTCGGTATTGATGGCGCGCTGGAGGTTTTGCACGTCGCGGTCGGCCATCTGGGTCTCGATGGTCTGGTGGTAGGCCCAATAGCCTAGCACGATCACGAGGATGGCGGTGACAAGGGTGGCAAATCGCATGGGTCAGAGCCTCTCGAGATCGGGCAATCCCAGCGCGGCCAGATCCATGGCCTCGGCAGGTGCGTCGGTGCGGGTGGCGATGCGCAGCTTGGCGGAGCGCGCGCGCGGATTGCGCTCGACCTCGTCCGCATCGGGCGCGATCGCCTTTTTCGGGGTCAGGGTGAAGGCGGGGGTCTTTTCCGCCGCTTCGGGCGCATAGCGCGACCCGCCGCCGCCGGCGCTGGAGCGGTCGGTCAGGAATTTCTTGGCGATGCGGTCTTCTGTGGAATGGAACGTCACGACGGCCAGCTTGGCCCCCGGCTTCAGCGCCCGTTCCGCAGCCATCAGGCCGCGGGCCAACTGGCCGAATTCGTCGTTCACCGCGATGCGGATCGCCTGAAAGCTGCGCGTCGCCGGATGGCTTTGTCCGGGCTTCTTGCGCGGCAGGCAGCGCTCGACGATGTTCGCCAGGTGCAGGGTCGAGGTGATGCGGCCCTTCAGCCGTTCCGCCACGATCGCCTTGGCGATCCGGCGCGAGGCGCGTTCTTCGCCGTAATGATAGAGAATATCCGCCAGCAGCGCCTCGGGCGCCTCGTTCACCACGTCCTCCGCCGACACTCCCGCCTGCCCCATCCGCATGTCGAGCGGACCGTCGCGCATGAAGGAGAATCCGCGCTCGGCGATATCAAGCTGCATCGAGGACACGCCCAGATCCAGCGCCACCCCGTCCAGCGCCTCGCCCGCCAGCGTGTCGAGATCTGAAAACACCCCCTCAACAAGCCGAAGCCGGTCCCCATAGGTCCCGGCCCATCCTGCCGCCATCTCGAAGGCCAAAGGATCGCGGTCCACCCCGATCACCTGATCCGCACCCGCATCAAGCAAGCCACGGGCGTACCCACCAGCGCCAAAGGTTCCATCGAGCCACACGCCAGAAACCGGCGCCACCTCGCGCAAGATAGCGGCCAGAAGGACGGGGATATGCGGGGAGCCCGGCCCGTTTTGGGTCATGTCGGGCGCGTTGGTCATTGGGCATTGTCTGTTACCGGAGTGGGTCTGGGCGGATTCGCCAGGGAGATCGGGTTGAAGAATTCCTTGCCCTCGCCAAGCTTGGCCAGCATCGCGGCAAGGCGATCCTTGGTTGCCTCGCTGTCGGCAGGGCGCAGGATGTGGAACTTGTCGCCCTTGCCCTGGAAGACGGCTTCGCCGTCCAATGCCAGCTTGTCGCGCGCCGGACCGGGCAGCACGAAGCGGCCAGCCTCATCCACCTGCACCTCTTCGCAAAAGGAGTGGTAGAGGATCACCAGAACCTCGCGCTGGGCTTCGCCATCGGGCATGGCGCGGATGCGGGCGGCCAGGGAATCGAAGGCATCACCGGACAGACATTCAACGTAGTCGACGGCGGGGTTGCCATAAGCGATGTAGAGGCGGGGCTGCTCGCCGGGGGCGCATCTGGCATCGGCACTTTGCAAGGCGCGACGAAACTTGGCCGGGAGCGAAACCCGGCCCTTTCCATCCACCTTGCACTCGTTGGTGCCCTGAAACCACGTGTCCACTACTGCGTCGCCTTCGTTTTGCCTTTTTTCGGCCTTAGTCTGGTTCCGAAAATGAAAACGGCGGATTGAGGAAGCTGCCACTCCTCAATCCGCCGCCCTCGTCCCATTTCTGGGGTGTCCGCCTGCGCAAACTACCTGGGGGGGATGTCTGCTCGTTCGCGCGCCGGATCTCTTTGTTCAGCGAATGAGATGCCTGTATGAACCTGCCGTTTTTTGTTTTTGGTTCAGGTCTTTGCGACCCGTTGTTTGTCTCAATCTGCCGATGACCTGTTGTCCCATGGGACGCCCTTCCAATCAACACCTTTTTTCTCCACTTTCCCCCAAGTTGTTGCGTTTACCCCCACCAATGCACCACATTTAGACCCTCCCCGCCCCAGTTCGACACGCCATATTGTGGACAAGCGCATGGCTGCCCCACGATGTGGGGTCCAAGGGAGCGTGGGAGGAAAATGGGGGACGGTGGCAGAAATTTCCAAGATTCACGCGCTCGCGCTGCCGTGATCTTGGTTTGTTCTTGTTTTATTGATTCGAATCAGGTGGTTCCGGGCGCTGGGACGCGCCCGGAATGCCTGCTCAGGCCATGCCGCCGTCGATGAAGCGACGCGCGATGCTGGCATAGGCCTCGGCCATCGGGCTGTCGCCTGCCGCAATCGGCGTGCCCGCGTCGCCGCCGATGCGGGTGTCGAGGTCGATGGGCAGCGCGCCCAGAAACGGCAGCCCCAACTTCGCCGCCTCGGCGCGCACGCCGCCCTCACCGAAGATGTGACTTTCATGCCCGCAATTGGGACAGTGAAACGTTGCCATGTTCTCGATCAGGCCCAGAACCGGCGTCTTGAGGATCTCGAACATGTTGAGCGCCTTGCGCGCGTCCAGAAGCGCCACATCCTGCGGGGTGGACACGACGATCGCCCCCGTTACCTCGGATTTCTGGCACAGCGTCATCGCCACGTCGCCAGTGCCGGGCGGCAGATCGACCAGCAGCACATCCAGCTCGCCCCACTCCACTTGAGTCAGCATCTGTTGCAGCGCGCCCATCAGCATGGGGCCGCGCCAGACCACGGCCTTTTCCTCGGGCAGCATGAAGCCGATCGACATAAGCGTGACGCCGTGGCCATGAAGCGGGATGATCGTCTTGCCGTCGGGCGAAGCGGGGCGTTTGTTGACGCCCATCATCCGCGGCACCGACGGCCCGTAGATATCCGCGTCGAGCAAGCCCACCCGCCTGCCCTGCCGCGCCAGAGCGACTGCAAGGTTGGTGGCGACGGTGGATTTGCCGACACCCCCCTTGCCCGAGCCGATGCCGATGATCCGAGCCACGCCCTTGGGCCGCATCGGGCCCTCCTGCGGCTTCATGTGGCCACCGATCTGCAGGTTCGGCGGCGCGGATTGAGCGGACGGGGTCGATGCGGGCGCGCGCGCGGGCGCCCTGGCGGGGCCATGCGCCGTCAGCGCGACGCTGACCGCGTCCACCCCGTCGAGCCGCGCCACCAGCGCCTCGGCCGCCTGACGCAACGGCCCCATCATCTGCGCCATCTCGGGCGACGGCGCCTCGATGATGAAACTGACGCGTCCACCCTGCACCTGCACCGCGCGGATCATATCGCGGCTGACCAGATCGCCGCCGTCAGGCAGGCTGAGGGCACGCAGGGCTTGCAGGATCGTGTCTCGGGTCTGGGTCATCTGGCATCCGCTCCGGGGTAATCAGGACTTCACATAGGGCGCTTTTCGTTCCGGCGCACCCCCAAGGCCACCAGCGCCATCGCCGCAGCCCCGACAAGGCCCGACCACGTCAGCGCCGGTCCGATGCCCAACGCATCTGCCAGCGTGCCGATGGTAAGTGCGCCGATGGCGACCGTGCCAATTCCCATAACGATCCAGAGGCTCATCACGCGTCCCCGGTAGGCGTCCGGAAGATCGGACTGTATCGCCGCCTGCAGGCTGACGCCCAACCAGGTCGAGGTCATGCCGGTCAGCGCGGTCGCCGCCAGCGCCATCGGCCAGCTTGGTGCCATACCCATCGCCATCACGGCGCCCTGCCCCGTGAACGCGGCCACCCACACCATCACCGGGATACGCTGCCCCGCCGCGCCGACGCCGGTGGCCTTCAATACCGCCGACACCAGCGCACCGCCCCCCGCCGCCGCCGTCAGATAGCCAAGGCCCGTAGCCCCGCGCGCGAAACCGCCATCGGCCAGCACCGGCAGAACCTCCAGCGCGCCCCGCGCGACGGACGAGAACATCATGGTAATCACCAGCGCCAGCCGGATCAGCGGCGTCGCCAAGGCATAGCGCACCCCCTCCAGAAGGTCTGCCAGAAAGGACGCGGGTGGGCGCATCGGCAAATCGCGCGGATGCAGCACCGGCAGTGTCAACAACATTGGAACATAGCACGCCGCCGCGATCCACAGCGCCGTGTCGCCGCCCGCCGTGGCGATGATCCACCCGGCAAAGACTGGCGCGGTCAACCGCGCGAGGTTGAAGTTCAGCGCCGTCACCGCGACCACATGCTGCACCATCTCGGCATCCACCAGACGCGGGCCAAGCGACATGCGGATGGGGTTGTGCGCTGCCGAGATCACCCCGATCGCCAGGGCCGCCACCGCCAGCCCGGCCGCGCCCACGTTGGACGCCACAAGCGCCAGCACCACCAGCAGCAACGCCATGCCACCATTGGTCGCAAACGCCGCGCGACGGATGTCGACCCGGTCCGCCATCACCCCGAAGAGCGGCCCCGCAACCAGCGCCGGCAGCAGGCTGAGGCTGGCCACAAGGCCTACGACCGCAGCCGATCCCGTCCGCTCCCATGCCAGCCAGCTCAGCGTCACGCGCTGGATCCAGATCGCCTGCACCGCAAAGAAAACACCCCCGAAAAACAACCGGAACTGCCTGTCGCCAAAGGCTCCACCAGCGATCAACAAGCGGTTAACCATAAGTAATGTAACACAAATGTGTCATGCATACGCTGCATAGCAGCATTTCCTTTTCCGGTATTGTGCATCTGCAGCATTTCCCTATCTTCATCCCAGACAGGCAATCAAGCCAACCACCTGGATGGACCCGAGACAAGACCTCGACCACCTTAGAAACGCGAAATGAGGACGAACATGGCCTATTTTTCAGGCAACCGCGCCCAAACGATCTCGCTGGGTGAGCGTCTTGCAGAAATCCGCGAAACCGCTGCCGTTGCCTATGGCAACTGGCGCGTTTATCGCCGCACGTTGAGTGAACTGCAGGACCTTTCCCCGCGCGAGTTGAACGATCTGGGCATCAACGCCTCGATGATCCGCTCCATCGCTCTGGAAGCCGCCTACGGCAAGGCAGTCTGAGGCTGCCACGACATACCGCGCATCTCTCCTCCCATTGGTGCGCGGGCTAGCGGGTACATCATCTCCTCCCTTTGATGTGCCTGCACCTACGACGGCCCTTTACCGGGCCTGCTATCCGGTTCCTCTCCTCCCATTGGAACCGTGACGACCGGCAAAGCCCCTCCTCCTCCCTTGGGGTGATGCCAACCAAGTAAGGCCTGTTCTCCTCCTCCCTTTGGACAGGTCAGACTTCGGCGGTGACGGTCCTCTCCTCCCATTGGACCGTCACCGCTTTTTTATTTTTTGCGCCCCCTCACGCGCGCAGATCCTTGGGAGAGCCCATCACCACAAAGGTCGTGATCGTTGCCACCTGCGGCAACGCGCCAAGAATGTCGGTGTGAAACCGCTTGTAATCGGCCAGGTCCGGCACCTCGACCCGCAGCAGGTATTCCACTGTGCCGGTGATGTTGTGGCATTCGATGACCTGATCGGCGCGCGCTACGGCAGCCTCGAATGCGGCCTGCGCGGCCTTGGTGTGCAGACCCAGACCGACGGTGATGTAGGCGATGAAGCCCACGCCCCTTGCGGCGGGGTCCAGCACCGCGCGAAACCCCTTGATGACGCCGGACGCCTCCAGCGCCTGAACCCGGCGCAGCGTGGCTGACGGCGACAGGGATACACGCTCGGCGAGGTCCAGATTCGAGAGCCGACCGTCGCGTGACAGCTCCCGCAATATCTGGCGGTCTTTCTGGTCGATCTTGGTCATTTGTTGCGCCCATCTTGCATTTCCCGCGCATTACGCAATTTCATTGCCCCGATACAGGGCTAATGTTGCGTTCATGACCCTTGAGCTACTGACCGCCCTGATCCTGTTCGCCTTTGCGTCCTCCATCACGCCGGGGCCCAACAACATCATGCTGATGGCTTCGGGGGTGAATTTCGGCCTCGCACGCACGGTGCCGCATATGCTGGGGGTGTCGCTGGGCCATGCCGCGATGACGCTGATCCTGGGCCTCGGGCTGGTGCAGGTGTTCGAGATCATCCCCTGGTTGCGCACGGCCCTGACGGCGGTGTCCGTGGTATATCTGCTGTGGCTGGCGTGGAAAGTCGCCAATGCCGCGGCGCCCCGGGAGGCGGCAGAGGGCGCGCGCCCGCTCACCTTCCTGCAGGCGGCGGGCTTTCAGTGGGTCAACCCCAAGGCCATCTACATGTCGGTCTACGCCCAGACCACCTTTGCACCGGACGAGGCCGGATGGACCGGCGCCGTGATCGTCGCTGCGGTATTCTTCATGACCAACCTGCCGTCCGTCGCCACCTGGGCCTGGGGCGGCAGCAAGATCCGCCACTGGTTGCGCGCGCCTGGTCGGCTGAAGGCGTTCAACTGGACGATGGCCGGGCTGTTGGTCCTGTCGCTTTATCCGATGCTGGTCGGCTGACGGCCAAGGGGAGCGCTTGGGCCGCAAACCCTAGGGGATCAATGCGACACCGCTGGCGAAACGCGGGATCAGCACCACCGGGTCGGTATCGGGCTGCAAGAGCCCCTCGTAGAACACGTGCTGCACCAACCGTTCGGGATTGGCCGGATCGTTCGAGTAGCGGAAGCACGAATTGATCGGGGTCGAGGCGCGGAGTTCCTCGATCATCGCAGGCAGTTCGGCCTCCGGCAGCAGGTCCAGACCCTCCAGATCGAAGGGGAAGCGATAGCCTGCCGCCTCCCGCATGGCGAGCAGACCTTGGGTCTCATCGTCGATGCAAAGCGCGTTGTCGTCCCATTCAAGGCGGAATTCCATCACCGACATCGGTTCCTGCCAGACGGCGCTGCCCGATTGCATGATCAGATGGTCCGGGTTCAGGTCGGTATAAAGTTCGACCCACGCACAGGCGATGCGGTCGTTGGGATGGTAGCAGAATGCCGATTCCCGCATGTGATCCTCAACCTCGGCACGGCTGAGATAGGTCTGTGCCGTGGCGCCAGTCGCGGCAGTAAGGGCAAGCAACAGCGCGCCGGGAAGCGCGTGGCGGGGGCAAAAAGGCTGCATCGCAGTCTCCGGTCTGAGGGGCGTTGAGACGATTGCCACAAAGCTAGTCATTCGGGGCCGGATGGTCGAGGTAAGACTTCCCTGCCTCACCCCGCCTGAAGCCCGGCTATCCCTGCGGTGTCAGGACCACCGATCCCTGGGTCAGCGGCACCAGCGTGATGGGTTCTTCCCCATCCTGCCGGATGCCGTTGGAAAAGACGTGCTGCATCAATCCATCCAGTCGCGCCGGATCACGGGCATAGAAGAAGCAGGTTTTCGGCGGCACATCCGGGCCAATCGCGCCGATGATCTCCCGCAAGGTTTCCTCGCCCTGCGCCACCAGCGTGTTCTGGTCGAAATAGTAATAGGGCGGGACCCCGAAACTTGCCGTCACGATGCCGAAATCTGTGTCGCGGATGCACAATCCGTCGCCCACAAACGACGCCTCCTGCGTCATCACCAGCATGTCACCCGAGGGCAGAATTGTCGCGATCTGCAGGGAAAGGTCTGCCGCCTGCGAGGCGGGATAGACCTCGACCCAGCCGCAGCTGCCATCGACCAGCAACCGGTAACAGAACGCATTCTCGGCGGTGACGGCGGCAAAGTCGGCCCGGCTCAGGTAATCCTGCGCAGACGCGGGCGCGGCAAGGCCCAGCGACAGGACAAGGAGCAATCGGTGCATGGCGCAGCCTCCAGAGCGGGATTGCGCCATACTAGCCGGGGAAACGGCCACCGGTCCAGAACTCTGGCAAAGGGATCAGAACGGCACTTCGCCGCCCGCCGATCCGGCCGCCACCAGAAAGGACGCCAGCACGTGCTTGGTGCCTGCCTTGTCGAAGGCGATCTGCAACTTGTCGCCCTCCACCCCCTCGACCGCGCCATAGCCGAACTTCTGGTGAAACACCCGGTCGCCCAGGCTGAAGGCGCTGATCGCCTGCGCGTCGATGACGATGTTCTTGGCTTCCGACGGCTGGCGCAGGCCGGGACGCGTCTGGTTGGCTTGCAAGCGCCGCCAACCGGGCGAGTTGTAGACATCGGCACTTGCCGCCTTCTCGTGCAGATTGCTGCCCGCCATGGCCTGCTCGATCGGTGAGGCAGAGGCCGAAGTGCCGCCCCGGTGGCCATAGAGGCCCGGCGGCGTCAGCACTTCGACATGGGCCTCGGGCAATTCGTCGATGAAGCGGGACGGCATCTGGCTTTGCCATTGGCCATAAACCCGCCGGTTGCCCGCGAAGGAAATCGTGCAGACCTCCTCGGCCCGCGTGATGCCGACATAGGCAAGGCGGCGCTCCTCCTCCAGCCCTGCCAGACCGCTTTCGTCCATCGAGCGTTGCGAGGGGAACAGGCCGTCCTCCCATCCCGGCAGGAAAACGGCGGGAAATTCCAGCCCCTTGGCCGCGTGCAACGTCATCAGCGTGACCTTGGGATCCTGATCGTCGGACTCGTTGTCCATGATCAGCGAGACATGTTCCAGAAACCCCTGCAGGTTCTCGAAATTCTCCAGCGCCTTGACCAGTTCCTTGAGGTTTTCCAGCCGTCCCGGCCCCTCGGGCGTCTTGTCGTTCTGCCAGTGCCCGGTATAGCCCGACTCGTCGAGGATGATTTCGGCCAGTTCCACATGGGACACGCCCTTGGGTGGCCCTTCCTCCTCGATCAGATCCTCTGCGGGCCCGACCTGCCGCAGCGGGCCCTGCATCATCTGCCGCCAGCGTGCGAGGCCATCGACCAGCGCGCGAAGTTCCTTGCCGCCCTTGCCGCCGATGATCTGGGTCTCGACGCAGATCCGCGCCCCCTCCAGCAGGCTGACGCCATTGGCGCGGGCCGTCTTCTGGATCGATTGCTGGGCCATGTCGCCCAAGCCCCGCTTGGGGGTGTTGACGATCCGCTCGAAGGCCAGATCGTCGTCGGGGCTGACGACAAGCCGGAAATAGCCCATCGCATCGCGGATCTCCATCCGCTCGTAGAAGCGCGGCCCACCGATGACGCGGTAGGGCAGGCCGATGGTCAGGAACCGATCCTCGAAGGCGCGCATCTGGTGGGAGGCGCGCACGAGGATGGCGATCTCGTTCGGGTTATATCTATCAGCAGGACTAGCAAGCACCGCTTTCAACATGTTTTCGGCTTCTGGTCTGTCAGAGAGCAACACTTTGACAGTGTTCTGGATCTTAAGATCTGAGTAAACTTCACCAGTTTGAAATACTCTCGAAAGATATTGATCTTCGGTTTCCGCAGGAAGTCCCTTCTTAATAAGCCGCTCCAGTTCCTGTTGAAACGAAGCAGAACGAAGGTTCACGCGATCACGGTATCTTCCAAGCCCAAGTTTGGCGTCGGAGATCTCTTCGCCCAACCATCGGGCTTCTTCATCACCATCCCAATGCCCAATCAAATGGACCTTCTTCCCGTCCTCTCCATCGGTCCAGAGCGTCTTGCCAAGACGCCCCTTGTTACCCTCGATCACGCCAGAGGCCGCGGCCAGAATATGCCCGGTCGAGCGATAATTCTGTTCCAGCCGCACCACATGGGCGCCGGGGAAATCCTTCTCGAAGCGCAAGATGTTGCCCACCTCCGCGCCGCGCCAGCCGTAGATCGACTGGTCGTCATCGCCGACGCAGCAGATGTTCTTGTGCCCGGCCGCCAGCAGTCGAAGCCACAGGTACTGGGCGACGTTGGTGTCTTGATACTCGTCTACAAGAATGTAGCGGAACCAGCGCTGATACTGGCCGAGCAGGTCGTCATTGGCCTGAAAGATCGCGATGACGTGCAACAGCAGATCGCCAAAATCGCAGGCGTTAAGGTCCTTCAGGCGGGCCTGATAGGCGGCGTAAAGCTCCACGCCGCGGTGGTTGAACGCGCCGTGATCGGCGCTTGGTACCTTCTCGGGCGTCAGGGCCCGGTTCTTCCAGCCATCGATGATCGAGCCCAAGGCACGGGCGGGCCAGCGTTTCTCGTCGATATTCTCGGCAAGGATCAACTGCTTCATCAGGCGTGTCTGGTCGTCGGTGTCGAGGATGGTGAAGTTCGACTTCAGCCCCGCCAGTTCCGCATGTTTGCGCAGCAGTCGGACGCAGATCGCGTGGAACGTGCCCAGCCACGGCATCCCCTCCACCGTCTGGCCCATCAGCGCGCCGACGCGGTTCTTCATCTCGCGCGCGGCCTTGTTGGTGAAGGTGACAGCGAGGATCTCGTTGGGACGCGCATGGCCGGTGGCCAGCAGATGCGCGATCCGCGCGGTCAGCGCGCGGGTCTTGCCGGTGCCTGCACCGGCCAGCATCAGGACCGGCCCGTCGAGGTGCTGCACGGCGGCGATCTGCTCGGGGTTCAGGCCGTTCATGTAGTCGGCCGGCCGCGCCGCCGCCATCGCGCGCGACGAGAGGCTGGCGGTTGCGGCGGCCTCGAAGGCATCGGAATCGTCAAAACTGCTCATGGGCGCAAAGATATACGCGGTTTGCGCGAAGGGGAAGGTTTGTTCGCAGATTGTTCTGTTCGGGTGGGGGAGAGGTAAAATTGGGGGCCAGCCCCCAAACCCCCGGAGTTTTTTGCCAAGAGGAAACAGGGGCGCGCGCGTTCGCGACGAATTTGGTTGAATTCCGAGGGGTTGGGCGGTTTGGTGCAGCGATGGACCTGCATAGCCGATACCCCGCCCTGAGTGACCTGAAGGCCCGCGCCAAGCGGCGCATTCCGCATTTCGTATGGGAATATCTCGATTCGGCCACCGGGCAGGAAGCGGGGGCGCGGCGCAACCGGGCGGCGCTGGACGCGGTGTTGTTGCGGCCTGCGGCGTTGCTGGGCGAGATCGCGCCGGACCTGACATGCTCGTTTCTGGGGCGCGATTACCCCGTGCCGTTCGGGATTGCACCCCTTGGCATGTCGGGCCTGATCTGGCCGGGGGCAGAGCGCCTTCTGGCGCAGCATGCCGCGCGGTCAGGCATTCCCTATGGCTTGTCGACCGTGGCGACTGTCGTGCCGGAAGCGGTCGCGGATGTGGTTGGCGATCAGGGCTGGTTCCAGATGTATCCGCCCAAAAGCACCGAGGTGCGTGATGATATGCTGGCGCGCGCGCGGGGGGCCGGGTTTCATACTCTGGTGCTGACCGTGGACGTTCCCGCAGCCTCGCGCCGGGAACGCCAGACAAGGGGCGGGCTGGTGCAGCCGCCGCGCCTGACCCCGCGCCTGATGGCGCAGGTGGCGATCTGCCCGGACTGGGCGATGGGCATCCGCAAGACCGGCATGCCGAGAATGCGGTTGATGGACAGTTATGCCGAGGGGTTGTCGAAGGGGCCCCTGCCCTCGACCGCGCATGTCGGCTACCTGCTGCGTGCGGCGCCGGATTGGGACTATGTCGCTGCCTTGCGCGAGCGGTGGGAAGGCCCGCTGATCCTCAAGGGCGTGTGCGAGCCGGAAGTCGCGGCGCGCGCGCAAGGGGCGGGCGTCGATGCCGTCTGGGTCTCGACCCATGCGGGCCGCCAGTTCGACGGCTCGCCCGGGGCGGCGTCGATGCTGCCCGGCATCCGCGCTGCGACCAGCCTGCCGCTGATCTTCGACAGCGGGGTGGAAGGCGGGCTGGATGTCCTGCGCGCGCTGGCGCTTGGGGCCGATTTCGTGATGATGGGGCGGGCCTGGCATTATGCGCTGGGCGCCTTGGGCGCCGAGGGACCGGCGCATTGGCATGATATCCTTGTGAAGGACATGCAAAGCTGCATGGCGCAGATCGGCGCCCGGCGCCTTGGCGATCTCTCAGACCGGTTGGTAAGGGCTTAACCAACCGCGTTAAGACCGTCTTAACAGGCGACTGAGATGTTCCTATATCGTTCCGCATGACCGAGGCACAGGCCATTGCAATTCTCTGCACCCTTCTGGGAGGCGAGGCGGAACACCGCGAAAGCTATGCGCTGGACGCGGTCGACACCCATGTGCGGATCGATTGCCTTACCGAGACCCATGCCATCGAGATGAGCCTCGACCAGAGCCGGTCGGGATATGACAGCCTGCATCAGGCGACGTTCAATGCGTTTCTCTCGGGGCGGGCGCCGATGGTGATCGTGATCGACACCGACGGCATCGAGTCGCAATACGAGTATCAGATCGAGACCGTCACGCGCGCCCATGGCGTGGCCTACGCCGTCTGGGACGAGAACCTTCTGATCCGCTGGCAGATGACGGCACCCTTCCGCGCGCTCCCCGACCTATCGCGTCCTGGCCAATCGCATCCTGGCCCCGGAAGCTAGCAAGCGCTCACGCGATCCCTGTTGCTCTTGTCGCTGCATCCGTCTTACCAATGCTGCAATTGCAAAAGGACACCGCGCCATGGCTGACTTCCGGAAGATCCTGATTGCCAACCGGGGCGAGATCGCGATCCGCGTGATGCGTGCCGCCAACGAGTTGGGCAAGCGCACCGTGGCGGTCTATGCCGAAGAGGACAAACTGAGCCTCCACCGCTTCAAGGCGGACGAAGCCTACAAGATCGGCGACGGCATGGGGCCGGTCGCGGCCTATCTCAGCATCGCCGAGATCATCCGCGTGGCCAAGGCTTGCGGCGCGGATGCGATCCATCCGGGCTATGGCTTGCTGTCCGAAAATCCCGCCTTTGTGGATGCCTGCACGGACGCGGGCATCACCTTCATCGGTCCCAAGGCCAAGACCATGCGCCAGTTGGGCGACAAGGCGTCGGCGCGCCGCGTGGCGGTAGAGGCGGGCGTGCCGGTGATCCCGGCGACGGAGGTTCTGGGCGACGACATGGCCGCGATCAAGCGGGAGGCGGCCGAGGTCGGCTATCCGCTGATGCTCAAGGCGTCGTGGGGCGGCGGCGGGCGCGGCATGCGGCCGATCGCCAGCGAGGCCGAGCTGGAGGAGAAGGTCCGCGAGGGGCGGCGCGAGGCGGAAGCCGCCTTCGGCAATGGCGAGGGTTATCTTGAAAAGATGATCCTGCGGGCGCGCCACGTCGAGGTGCAGATCCTTGGCGACAGCCATGGCCATATCTACCACCTCTATGAACGCGACTGCTCGGTCCAGCGCCGCAACCAGAAGGTGGTGGAACGCGCCCCCGCGCCCTATCTCAGCGCATCCCAGCGCGAGGAGATCTGCCAGCTTGGCAAGAAGATCTGCGAGCATGTGAATTACGAATGCGCCGGCACCGTCGAATTCCTGATGGATATGGACAACGGCAAATTCTACTTCATCGAGGTGAACCCCCGCGTGCAGGTCGAACATACCGTGACCGAGGAGGTGACGGGCATCGACATCGTGCGCGCCCAGATCCTGATCGCCGAGGGCAAGTCGCTGGTGGAAGCCACCGGCGTCGCGTCGCAATATGACGTGAAGCTCGACGGCCACGCGATTCAGTGCCGGATTACGACCGAGGACCCCGCCAACAATTTCATCCCCGACTATGGTCGCATCACCGCCTATCGCGGGGCGACGGGGATGGGCATTCGCCTCGATGGCGGCACGGCCTATTCCGGCGCGGTCATCACGCGCTACTACGACTCGCTGCTGGAGAAGGTCACCGCCTGGGCACCGACGCCCGAGGCGGCGATTGCGCGGATGGACCGCGCCTTGCGCGAATTCCGCATCCGCGGTGTCTCGACCAACATCGCCTTTGTCGAGAACCTGCTCAAGCACCCGACCTTCCTCAACTACCAATACCACACCAAGTTCATCGACCAGACCCCTGACCTGTTCGATTTCCGCCCCCGCCGCGACCGCGCGACGAAGATCCTGACCTATATCGCGGACATCACCGTCAATGGTCACCCCGAGACGCAGGGCCGCCCCCTGCCCTTGGCCGACCTCAAGCCGGCGCGCCCGCCAAGAACACCCGTCGAGGCGCCGCCGCCCGGCACGCGGCAACTGCTGGATGCCGAGGGGCCCGAAGGCGTCGCGCGCTGGATGAAGGCGCAACAGAAACTGCTGATCACCGACACAACGATGCGCGACGGGCACCAGTCGCTGCTGGCGACGCGGATGCGCTCGCTCGACATGATAACGGCGGCCCCCGCCTATGCGCACATGTTGCCAGGGCTCTTCAGCGTCGAATGCTGGGGCGGCGCCACCTTCGACGTGGCTTACCGCTTCTTGCAGGAATGCCCGTGGCAGCGCCTGCGCGATATCCGCGCCAAGATGCCCAACATCATGACGCAAATGCTTTTGCGTGCGTCGAACGGCGTGGGCTACACCAATTATCCCGACAACGTGGTGCAGGGCTTCGTGGCGCAGGCAGCCGCGTCGGGGGTAGACGTGTTCCGCGTTTTCGACAGCCTCAACTGGGTCGAGAACATGCGCGTCGCGATGGACGCCGTGGGCGCGTCGGGCAAGATCGTGGAAGGCACGATCTGCTACACCGGCAACATCCTCGACCCGTCCCGCGCCAAGTATGACGTGAAGTACTACGTGGACATGGCCCGCGAGCTTGAGAAGGCCGGCGCGCATGTCCTTGGCCTGAAGGACATGGCGGGCCTCTTGCGACCCGCCGCCGCCGCCGTCCTGATCCCCGCGCTGAAAGACGCCGTGGACCTTCCCATCCACTTCCATACCCACGACACCGCCGGGTCCGCCTGCGGCACGATCCTCGAGGCGTCCAAGGCCGGCGTCGATGCCGTCGACTGCGCGATGGACGCGCTCAGCGGCAACACCAGCCAGGCAACGCTTGGCACCATCGTGGAATCGCTCCGCTTCACCGACCGCGATACCGGCCTCGACATCGCTGCGATCCGCCAGATCTCCGACTACTGGGAAGCTGTCCGCTTCCACTATGCGGCCTTCGAGAGCGGGATGCAGGCCCCCGCCTCCGAGGTCTACCTGCACGAGATGCCGGGCGGCCAGTTCACCAACCTCAAGGCGCAGGCCCGCTCCATGGGGCTGGAGGAACGCTGGCACAAGGTGGCGCAGATGTATGCCGACGTGAACCAGATGTTCGGCGACATCGTGAAGGTCACGCCGTCCTCGAAAGTGGTGGGCGACATGGCCCTGATGATGGTGTCCCAAGGCCTGACCCGCGCTCAGGTGGAAGACCCCGGCACCGACGTGTCCTTCCCGGACTCGGTGATCGGCATGCTCAGGGGCGATCTGGGCCAGCCGCCCAACGGCTTCCCCGCCGCCATCGTCAAGAAGGCGCTCAAGGGCGAGAAGCCTAATCTCGAGCGCCCCGGCAAGCATCTGGAAGCGGTCGACTTCGAGGCCACCCGCGCCACCCTCGCCAAGGACCTCGGCGTCGATATCGATGACGAGGATCTGAACGGCTACCTGATGTATCCCAAGGTCTTTACCGATTACGCCGCCCGCCACGCCGAATATGGCCCGGTCCGCACGCTGCCCACCAGAACGTTCTTCTACGGCATGCAACCCGGCGAGGAGATCGAGGCCGAAATCGACCCCGGCAAGACCCTTGTGGTGCGCCTTCAAGCGCTGGGCGAAACCAACGAGGAAGGCGAGGTGCGCGTCTTCTTCGAACTCAACGGACAGCCCCGCACCGTCCGGGTGCCGAACCGTCTGGTCTCGGCCGCCACCGCCAAACGTCCCAAGGCCGAGTTGGGCAACCCCAACCATATCGGCGCGCCGATGCCGGGCGTGGTGGCCTCCGTCGGCGTTGCGGCAGGCCAGGCGATCAAGGCGGGCACCCTGCTGCTGACCATCGAGGCGATGAAGATGGAAACCGGCCTTCACGCCGAGCGGGACGCGGTGGTCAAGGCGGTGCACGTGTCGCCGGGTGGCCAGATCGACGCCAAGGACCTGCTGGTGGAGTTGGAGTAACGGGGCGCAAATTGTAGCGATTGTGCCGCAGTACCATACGATGTCCCACAGGATCAGAACTTCTTGTTGCAGCTTGCCTTTCGATGGCTTGATATAATCGCAATTCAAACGTTGGGATCATGACCATGAAAAAATCATTCCTCTCCGCCCTGATCGCTCCCCTTGTAGTGGCAGCTCTCCCTGCCGCCGCCACTGGCATCCTTCCCGCCCCGGCACCGGTGCCAGTTTCCGCGCCCGCTGCAACCAACTGGACAGGCGGTTACGTCGGCGGAGCCTTGGCGTATCTTGATAGCAGCGCGCTCTACTGCGACGACTTTTCTGGCGACGAATACGATTGCGACGATCCATCGGACGGCCTGCCCGAGCCCTCGCCCACCGGCGGGATGTTTGGAATCACCGGCGGCTACAACTGGCAAAACGGAAACATGGTCTACGGCGTTGCGGGCGACCTGATGTTCGGCGACCTGTCGGACGTCGTAGATGACTCGACCGATCCAAGCTATGGGTGCGGCACGGGTTGCGGACTTGATGTGACCGGGATGGCGATGCTGCGCGGCCGCGTGGGCTATGCGATGGGCGATATCCTGCCCTACGCCACGGCAGGTGTCGCCATCACCCGCGCCGTTGCATTCGAGCCCGGCTTGAGCCGGGTGGAAGATACGTTCACCAACGCGGTCATCGGCGCAGGCGTGGATTACATGATTTCCGACACCATCACCGCCGGTTTCGACGTGCTTCACCTGATCGAACGCGCCGACCCGATCATCAATAGTGACTTCTGCGGCGGTTGCGGACCCACGAACTTCTCGGCGACGATGGCGCGTGTCACGATCGCTTACCGCTTCTGATCGAAGCCAGTCACTCGGACACCTGACGTCAAGGGGCACCTTATGGTGCCCCTTTTCCGTGTCACATCCCGTCGCCCGCCCGCCTGCCTGAACTCGGACACAACCCGACCCAATGCCGCGACGGCGCAGGCGCCAACTTCCCCGCCACCACCGCGCAGATCGCCCCCGCTAATCGCTTCCGACCGGGCACCAAATCCGACGACACAAGGGGCCGTCGCAAGCGCCCCTTTTGCTGCCGGCGCCATCGTATCATCTTGCCGAAACGAAGCCGTTACGCCACCATTCCCCCATGTCCGAGCCGTTCCACAAAGCCCTGATCTTCACCGATCCGCACATCACGCGCGACGGCGAGACTCTCATCGGCCTTGACCCCCTGGACCGCTTTCACGACGCGCTCTCCCACGCCCTCGCCCGCCACCCCGACGCACAGCACCTGATCCTGCTGGGCGACCTCGTCCATACCGGCGTCGCCGCCGAATATGACCGGTTGATGCCCCTGCTGGCCGATTGTCCGCTGCCGATCACCGCCACGCTCGGCAACCACGACGCGCGCGGGCTTTTCGCGCAGCACTTCCCCGGATCGATGAACCCCGACGGCTTCGCGCAATCCGCGCTCGACCTCGGGCCATTGCGCCTGCTGATCCTCGACACCCATGACGACAAGGGCGAGGCCCCGCTGGAGCATGACGGCTGGCTGTGCGACAGACGTCTTGCCTGGCTCGATGCGGAACTTGACCGCGCCACGCGCGAGGACAGCGATGTCGTGGTGTTCTGCCACCACCCGCCCGCGCCGGTGGGCTTCTGGGCGATGGACGCCATCGGGCTGGCCAATGCGGACGCCCTTATGTCCCGCCTTCACGCCAACAGGAACGTCAGGCACCTGATCTGCGGTCATGTGCACCGCACCATCCATGCCAGCATCGCCAATCCGAACGGAGGCGGGTTGCCGATGAGCGTCCTGAAAAGCACCTGCCACCAGAACCCGATGATGCTGGGCGCGGGCACCTCGCAGGATTCGGTGGATGAACCGGGCGCCTACGGCATCCTGCTGGCCCTGCCGGGCACCACCGTTCTCCATACCGAGGATTTCGCGCTGTCGACCGGGAAGGTCGATCGCTACCCGGCCCGCCCTCTCGGGGCCTGACCACGGATCGCCAGCCCCTCGACCCGGCGGCCAGACTTGGGCAACCGCGGCGGGCAGAGCGCAAGCCGTGATCCCCGCCGCAACGATGGGCCGTTTGAGGGATGGGTCCTTTCAGGGATGAGCCGTTTCAGGGCAATTCCCCTCCCTCGCGTCGCGCGCCCCTGCGGGTGCCACAGAAACCCGATATGTCGCGTGCGGCCAAAGTCGATAAAGTATGGAATTCCCCTTGCGCGGGCGCGCCAGTCTTTATATCTACCGCCCACACTGAAGTGAGCGGGTGTAGCTCAGGGGTAGAGCATAACCTTGCCAAGGTTAGGGTCGAGAGTTCGAATCTCTTCACCCGCTCCAAAAAAACTAACGAACCCGGTTAGTTACAAGAGGCCGCCCCAGGGCGGCTTTTTTGTTTTTCCCAAGTGTTGGCGGTGACTAGCGCACAGCTTGTCGGGACGCCCGGCACGAGGGGGTCTTGCGCTCCGATTGCAGCGGCGTCGCCAGCCGGATCGCCTTGCCGAAATAAACCGGTCTTCGAAGGGCCGACCCTCCGGTGGCATACCCCTCCCGACGGTCGTGCGTGGCGCGTTAGGGGCAATTCCTGCATCGCCCGAAGGGCGCCGGGGCAACCACTGGGGGGACAGGGGAAAATGTCCCCCCGCCCCCGCCGTTCATGCGAGGCGGTCAGGTCGTGGAGGCCAGAACGAAATCGTGGATGACCTCATGAAACGGCTCCGTCCCACCTGCGGACACGATCCGGGCCGGATCATCGATCAGATCGAACTTGGCCAGAAGGCTTTCCTTCACCCCGAACACCGCGTCCGAGTGGATGTAGTCGTCCTCGGGATCGAAGATGTGAGTCACGAGGGTGTCGAAGCCGTCGGCCTCCACGATGAAGTGCAGATGCGCCGGACGGAACGGATGGCGCCCCAGTGTGCCCAGCAACTGGCCGACGGTGCCGTCATCGGGGATCGGGTAGAAGCGCGGCTTTGCGCCCCAGAACCAATAGGCGCCGTCCGCACCGGTGCGGAACACGCCGCGCAGGTTGAAGTCCGGCTGGATGCCCTTTTGCTGCACGTCGTAGAAGCCGTCGTCATTGGTCTGCCAGACATCGATCTTGGCGCCGACCACCGGGTTGCCCCCGGTATCCAGAATGCGTCCCTTGACCAGCATCGGTTCGCCCTTGCCGTCGAGGCATATGTTCGACCCCATGGGCCGCTCAGGCGCATCGGGCACGTGGAACGGGCCCAGCACCGTGCTTTCCGACGCGCCGGTCGGTTTGCGATTGTTGATCGCATCGACCAGCATCGACACGCCCAGGACGTCGGACAACAGGATGTATTCCTGCCGCCAGTCATCGCATTTGTGACCTGTCGCCGTAAGAAACAGGATGGCCTGCATCCATTCCTCCTGCGTCGGCTCGATCTCCTTCACCGCCGCGTGCAGCTGGCGGGTGATGACCGCCATCACCTCGGCCAGCCGCGCGTCGCGGGCCTTCGCGTTGCGGCTGATGACCACATCGGCCGAGTTTTCTTCGGTGAAATATCCCTGTTCGGTCGGCTGTGTCATGCGGCACCTTTTGTTGTCGCCTGCTCGAGCGGGCGCAGGATCGAGGTCAGCACCCGGCGCAATTCCGCTGCCGGATCAGCCACCATTTCGTCACTCCGCCAGGCGACATGGTGATCGGGTCGCACCAGGATGCAGCCGCTGTCGCGGATTTCGCGGGCACGGGCCCAATCGCCGGTGTGATCCTGCACGCTGCGGCGGGGGCCGATCAGATGCACCTGCACCGCCAGCCCCAGCTCTTGCCCGACCAGCTTGGCGGCCTCTTCCCATGCCTCGCCGCCGATGCCGGTCAGGATCGTGAAGCCGCCATGCCCGGTCAGGTCCAGGGTCGAGACCTTGGCGCCGTTGGGCGTGAAGACCCAGACATGCGGCAATCGCGCGCCGGGCCAGGTGGTGGGGTGGTAATACAGCTCCTCGTCCATCGAGAAGGGCGGCTCCAGCTGCCCGTCCGTGACGATCGCGTCCGAGCGGTAGCGCTGGTTCATCTCCACCCCGTGGCAGTCGAATTCGTACTTCTTGAAGGCGATGGCGGCGCGCAGCGCCTCGCGCTGCGCCTCGGCCTCGGGGCCGGCATCGCAGCGTTTGTCCATGTTGCGCTGCATCACCACGGGATCGACCGAATCCGTCAGCCCCAGCGCCTGAAAAATCGGCCCGAACTCGCCAATGGACTGGTTCGCGCGGGTCACGATCTGCTTGGCGATCGGCGCGCGCTCGGGCGTGAAGCTGGCGAGCAACTCGGGCCCCGCCTGCCCTTTCAGGACATGCGCCAGCTTCCACGCCAGGTTGAAGGCATCCTGAATCGAGGTGTTCGACCCCAGCCCGTTCGACGGCGGGTGCCGGTGTGCCGCGTCGCCCATCACGAAGACGCGGTCGGTCTGCATCCGGGTCGCATGCACGTTGTTGACGGTCCAGTAGCTGATCGCGGTCAAATCGATGGCGATGTCAGGGTCGCCCACGAGGCTTCGGATGATCGTCTTGGCCTCATCCTCGGACAATTCGGGGCGCGGCTGGCTGATATCGTAGCCCCAGATGATCAGCCATTCGTTCCATGGCCGCACCATGCGCACCACGCCCATGCCGATTCCGCCGACGTTCGAGCCCGGCTGAAGCACCCAGTAGAGCACGCTGGGCCGGTGCGCGACATATTTGGTCAGGTCCATCCTGCACAGCAGGTTGATCGAGCCCGCAACGCCCATCTGCCCTTCCAGCGGAATGTCGGCGTGCTCGGCCACGAGTGAATTGCCGCCATCCGCACCGATCAGGTAACGCGAGCGGATCGTGAATTCGCGGTCCAGAAGGCGGTCGCGCACCGTGGTCGTGACACCCTCGGCGTCCTGCACGTGGCTCAGGTATTCGCACGACATCCGCGCCTGCGTTCCCCGCGCGCAGGCGGTCTTGAACAGCAAAGGCTCCATGAAGGTCTGCGGCAGGTCGTTCATCCGCGTGGGCGACGAGACAAGGTGCTCGGCTTGCGACAGCGGCGACATGCCCCAGCTTTTCATCCGGCCCAGTTCCTCGCCGGCCAGGCTTTCGCAGAACACGTTTTCGCCCATCAGCTCCTTGGGCGTGGCATGCATGTAGGCCTCGGCCTCGACCTCCAGCCCAAGGTCGCGCAGCACCTCCATCGTGCGCTGGTTGGTGATGTGGGCGCGCGGGCTGTTGGCCAGCCAGCGATAGCGGTTGATGGCGATGTTCTCGATCCCGTAGGTCGAGAGCAGCGCCGCGCTGGCCGAGCCGGCAGGCCCGGTGCCGACGATCAGCACGTCTGTGTTCATGTCCGCCATTCTAGGCATTCCTTCTCTTGCGGTTGGAAGTATGTGTCATGGTCTGCGCCGCAGCATGCGCCGGATGGGGAACAGCTGGATGCCGGTCCGGTCCGAGAACAGGCCCCACAACCCCCTTGGCGCAAACAGCATCACCCCGATGCCCAAGCCGCCCAGAACCATCAGATACCAGCTGCCATAGTCTGCCAGCAGCGATTGCAGGGCGAAGAACACCAGCACGCCGATGATCGGTCCCTCGATGGTGCCGATGCCGCCGATCACCACAATGAAGATCACATAGGCGGTCCAGTCCGTGACTCTGAAGGCTGCGTCCGGGCTGATGCGCGCCTTTTGCAGGTAGATCAGGCCGCCCGCGATACCGGTCCCGAAGGCCGAGACCAGAAAGACGGTCCACTTCATCCGCGCCGCATCGACGCCGACCGATTTCGCCGCCTCGACATTGTCACGCACGGCCGCCAGCGCCAGGCCGCGCTTGGTGCGCAACAGCCAATAGATCCCGCCGACCGTGGCAATCGCCAGCGCCAGTGCCAGCCAGTAGGTGACGATGTCGCGCGCGGCGCTGCCGCTGGCGTCCAGCATCGCCTCGACCTGCGCCACCCCCCAGAAATCGCGCGCCTCGGGCGGAAGCGAGGTGCCGGTGCCGCCCCCCAGCGCCTTCCATTGCGCCACCAGCAAGCGCACGACCTCGGCCACGACCCATGTGCCGATGGCGAAATAGGCGCCGTTCAGGCGGAAGGCGAAATAGGCCGTGGGCACAGCCACGATCACGGCGACCACACCGCACAGGAGCAGCGAGGCGACCGGGTCCAGCCCGGCAAGGATCACCGCACCGAACAACGCATAGGCGCCCAGCCCCACAAAGGCCTGCTGCCCGACGCTGACCAGCCCGCCATAGCCCGCCAGAAGGTTCCAGAACTGGGCCAGCGTCATCATGGTCAGGATGAAGAACAGATCCTGAATCACGCTGCGGCTGGCGAAAAGGGGCGCGGCGATGGCAACCGCCAGCACGATCAGGGCCGCGATCCCAGCGATGCGCGAGGCGGCGGTGCGGGTTTCAACGACGTAGCTTGCCGGTTGCCTCATGGCGCGCGCCCCCTCAATCATAGGCCCGCGGGAACAACCCGCGCGGCTTGAACAGAAGCACCACCATGAAGGCGATATGACCCGCGAGGATCTGCCATTCGGGATTGATCGCCGCCCCCACCGTCTGTGACACGCCGATGATGACGCCCCCCGCCAGCGTGCCCCAAAGCGAGCCGAGCCCGCCGATGATCACCGCCTCGAACGCGTAGATCAGGCGCGCGGGGCCAATGGTGGGATCAAAATTGGCCCGCATCCCCAGATAGAGCGCCGCGATCGTGACGACGACCATGGCGATGCCTGTCGCCGTGGCAAAGACATTGGCGGGCTTGATCCCCATCAGGCTTGCCGTCACCGGATCGTCCGAGGTGGCGCGAAACGCGCGGCCCAAGGCGGTGCGATAGAACACCTGATTGAGCGTCACGATGACAAGGATGGCCGAAGCGAAGGTCAGAACGGGCATCACGCCCAACGTCACCGGCCCGACCGCGAACGACGCCGTTTCCAACGCACCGGCATTGATGCGCTGACTGTCCGCCGAAAAACCCTCCAGAAGCGCGTTCTGCACCACGATGGACAGCCCGAAGGTGACCAGCAGCGGCGGCAGGATATCCTCGCCCAATACCCGGTTCAGCACGATGCGCTGCAACCCCCAGCCGAACCCGAACATCAGCGGCATGGCGATGGCGGCCGCCACGAACGGGTTCACCCCCAGCGCCGAGACCACGATCAGGATGAGGTATGCCGCCAATACGATCAGATCGCCATGGGCAAGGTTCACCAGCCGCATGATCCCGAACACAAGGCTCAGGCCCGCCGCGAACAGGGCATAGAGGCCGCCCAGCAGGATACCCTGCACCACGGTATCGACCCAGATCATGCGCTGACACCGAAATAGGCGTCGTGAATGGCCTCACGGGTCAGCGTGTCGGGCGTTCCCGACAGGGTCACGCGACCCTCCATCATGCAATAAACGCGGGACGCCACCTTCATGGCTTGGCCGATATCCTGCTCGACCACGATCACCGACGCGCCGGAGGCCTGTATCTGCGGCAGGGCGGCGTAGATGTCGCGGATCACCACGGGGGCAAGGCCAAGGCTGATCTCGTCACACAAGAGGACGCGGGGATTGCTCATCAGCGCGCGCCCAATGGCCACCATCTGTTGCTGTCCGCCCGACAGCGACGTTCCGGGAACCGCGCGCTTGTCGCGCAGGATCGGGAACAGCGCGTAGACGGTGTCGAGCGTCCAGTAGCCGCCGGTCTTGCGGCCATGGGCGCCGATCAGCAGGTTCTCCTCGACACTCAGGGAGGGGAACAGCTTGCGCCCCTCGGGCACCATGGCGACACCCATGCCAAGGATCTTGTCGGCCGTCATCGCGCCGATGGGCTTGCCCTCGAAGGCGATCATCCCCGGCCCGTTGCGCAGAACCCCCGCGATCGAGCGCATCAAGGTGGTCTTGCCCGCGCCGTTGGCGCCGATGATCGCCACCGTCTCGCCGGCGTCCAGCGTGATATCCACCCCGAAGAGCGCCTGAAAATCCCCGTAATGGGCCGTCAGCCCCCTGGTCGTCAGCAAGGTCATATGTCGATCCCCAGATAGATTTCCCTGACCTCGCGGCTGTCCATGATCTCGGCCGGGTTGCCCAGCCCGATCACCCGCCCGAAATCCAGCACCAGCAGGCGTTCGACCACGGAATTGAGCGCTTGGAGCACGTGCTCGATCCAGATGATCGTCACCCCCTCGGCGTGGATGGCGCGAATGGTCTGGATCAGGGCGCGGCATTCGCCTTCGGTCAGGCCGCCCGCGATCTCGTCGAGCAACAGCAGCTTGGGGTCGGTCGCCATCGCCCGCGCCAGTTCCAGCCGCTTGCGTTGCAACAGGCTCAGCGTGCGGGCGGGTGCATTCGCCACCTCGATCAGTTCGGTGCGCTCCAGGATGCTGGCGCAGTCGGCGGATACATCCGCTTCCGACCGCTTCCGGCCATGGGTGGCGGCCACCAGCAGGTTCTCGAACACTGTCAGGTTGGAGAACGGCTGCGGGATCTGGAACGACCGCCCGACCCCCGACAGGCAGCGCTGCATCGGCGAGACGCGCGTCACGTCCATGCCGTCGAACACGATCCGCCCCTGATCGGCCGCGATATTGCCGGTGATCAGGTTGAACAGCGTCGATTTGCCGGCCCCATTGGGCCCGATGATGCCCAGCGCCTCGCCCTGTGCAACCTCGAGGCTGACATCATCCGTCACCTTCAGCGCGCCGAACGATTTCGAGACATTGTGCAACGACAGGATCGACAAGAGCGGGGAGTCTCCAGAAGGGGATTACACCTACGGCAAGAGCATCGCCCGTCTCGCCAACCTTCTCGGCGAGGACATCATCGTGCAGCGCCTCGGCGACCTGCACCAGGGCCACCGCAGCACGATGGACCGCATCCGTAGAGGCACGGTCCAGCCCACCCTGCAGGGCGCCACCGCCGGCGATCTCGCCTTCGTGCTGCCGTACCGCCACCTGCGCGACATCCTCGACATGCTCGAGGCGATGGACCGGCTGGCGCCGGGTGTCAACGGCCGCGACACACTGCTGTACGGGGTCGAGGTCAAGTTCTATTCGGCTCGACCCGAGCTCGACGAAGGCCTGCAGACGCCGGTCAAGAACCTGTACGCCGTGGGCGACGGCGCCGGCATCACGCGAGGCCTGGTCCAGGCCTCGGCGGCCGGCGTGATCGCCGCGCGGAGCATCCTGAACGGCGGCCGGCCGGCCGCCTGACGAAGCACCCGGCGGCCTCGCGGCCGCCGGCGAAGAACGGAGGGGACCGTGCCCGGTACCGTCGTAGTCGGCGCCCAGTGGGGCGACGAGGGCAAAGGCAAGATCACCGACCTGCTGGCCGAGAAGGCCGACGTGGTCGCACGCTTTCAGGGCGGCAACAACGCCGGGCACACGATCGTGCGCGACGGCGAGGAGTTCAAGCTGCACCTGATCCCGTCGGGTATCCTCTACGAGGCCAAGACCTGCGTGATCGGCAACGGGGTCGTCATCGACCCGCATATCCTTTTCGGCGAGCTCGAGGCGCTGCGCGCCCGCGGCATCGGCGGCGAGAACCTGCGCATCAGCGGCAACGCCCACCTGATCATGCCGTACCACCTGCTCCTGGACGGCGCCAACGAGCAGCAGCTCGGCAAGTTCAAGATCGGCACCACCGGGCGCGGCATCGGCCCCTGCTACGTCGACAAATACA
>JBBQHZ010000003.1:0-73851 GCA_038324445.1 Rhodobacterales bacterium
CACCTCGGTCTCGTGGTAATACATGTCCGCGACGGTGGTGACGCCGCCCATGATCATCTCCAGCGCCGACAAGGTAGAACCTGCCCTGACCATCCGGGGCGAGACGAATTTCCGTTCCAGCGGCAGCATGTAGCGGAACAGACGGTCATCCACATCCTCGCCGAGGCCACGGAAAACCGACATGGCCATGTGGCAATGCGGATTGACCATGCCGGGCATGACGATATCGCCGCCCATGTCGCGGATCTGCGCCTCCGCGATATCGGGCGGAGGCCCGTCGCCCAGCGCCTTGATTGTGCCATCCTCGACCAGCGCCCAGCCACGCGGATGCTCGGTCATCGCAGCGTCGACGGTGATGACCCAGGCATTGGTCAGAAGCGTTTTCATTCCGGCCTCAGCACGGCGCATTGATCCGGATTGGGCACCAGCATGACGCGAGAGCCGGGCTCGAACGGCGTGGCCAAGGAGCCGTTGGCCACCAGATGCCCCGCCCCGGTGTCGCACTGATACTGATAGGCGCGGCCCAGATAGGTGCGCAGGCCAAGCGTGGCGGGCAGGCCCCCAGCGGCGGCATCATCCGTGACGATCAGGCCATCGGGACGTGTCGACAGGATGAAATCGTCCGGTATCCGGCCAAGGCGTTCCTGCGACAAGACGAGGTTTGAGCCATCTTTGGCCACAGCCTTGACCATGTCCCCGTCCCGGCTGGTGACTTTCAGGTCGATCAGGTTCTCGAACCCGACGAAGCGCGCGACAAAGGCGTTGGCGGGGCGCTGATAGAGCGTCTCGGGCGTATCAAGCTGCATGATGCGGCCCTGATCCATGATCGCCACCCGGTCGGAGATGGAAAACGCCTCTTCCTGATCATGCGTCACGTAAAGGGCCGTAGTGCCGTTGGCGCGCTGCAACTGACGGATCTCGACCCGCATGTCGATGCGCAGCTTGGCGTCGAGGTTCGACAGCGGCTCGTCGAACATCAGAAGCGGCGGCTCGATGACCAGCGCGCGGGCCAGCGCCACGCGCTGTTTCTGGCCCCCCGAAAGTTCCGCCGGCAAGCGGTCGGCAAGATGCGCCAGCCCCACGCGGTCCAGCATCTCCATGGCGCGGCGTGTCCGATCGGAAGCGGAAAGCTTGCGCTGCTTGAGGCCGAAGCCGACATTCTCCCGGACGCTCAGATGGGGAAACAGCGCGTAGCTCTGGAACACCAGCCCGATGTTGCGGCTGTGGGCCGGCAGGCGGGTCAGGTCCTTGTCCCCCAGCCGGATGGTTCCCGCCGTCGGTTGCAAGAAGCCCGCAACCAGCCGCAGCGTGGTGGTCTTTCCGCAGCCTGACGCACCCAGAAGCGACACCAACTCGCCGTCCGCCACGGTCAGGGACAGATCCTCCAGCACCTTGGTCGTGCCGTAATGGGCCGTGATGGCGTTGATCGAGAGGGGTAGTGTCATGGGGAAAGGACGCCTTGTTACTTGGCAACGATGGTCAGGCCCAGCGTCCGTTCGACGATGATCATGACAAGGATGGTCAGCATCATCAGCAGCACCGACACCGACGCGACGGTCGGGTCGAAGAACTGCTCGACATGGGCAAGGATCTGGATCGGAAGCGTCGATATCCCTGGACCGGTCAGGAACAGCGATACCGACACGTCGTTAATCGAGGTGATGAAGGCGAGGATGAAGGCCGCAATCACGCCCGAGCGGACATTGGGCAGGACGATGGTGAAGAAGGTCTTGACCGGGCGGCTTCCCAGCGAAATCGCCGCCTCCTCGATCGAGAAATCGAACGAGGCCAGTGAGGCCGAGATCACCCGCACCACATAGGGCAGCACCAGAAGGGTGTGCCCGACCAGCAGTGTATAGAACACCGGCACGCCCAGATCGACATTGACCGAGCGCAGAAGGGAAAAGCCGATGACGATCTCGGGAACCAGAATCGGCAGGATGAACAGCGTGGAGAGCCAACCCGGCAGATGGATGCGGTGGCGGTTGAGCGCATAGGCGGCGGGGATGCCGATCAGCAGCGCGATACCGGTGCCCAACAGCGCCACCTGCAGCGATGTCACGATGGTGCGCCGGAAGGCCGAAATCTCCCATATGTTCTCGAACCAGTGCAGGGTCAGGCCTTGTGGCGGGAACGCGAGGAAGGTGGTGTCGGAGACCGAGGCACCGAAGATGATGATCAGGGGGCCCAACAGGAAGATATAGACCAGAATGGTCATCACGATCAGCAGGGGGTTGATGCGATTTGTCATCTCAGGTCGCCATCGGATTGAGGCGGCGCGCAAGGCGCGTCATGACCAGAACCGTCGTCACGATCACCACCACCATGATCGCCGCAACGGTCGACGCGCTGACCCAGTCGAAGGACACCATGGCGCGCTGGTGCAGGAAGGTGCCCATCATCATCTGCCGGTTGCCGCCCAGCAGATGGGGCGTCGCGTAGGACGTGAAACTGGCGGTAAATACCAGCACGGCACCCACGATAAGGCCCGGCGTGGCCAGCGGCAGGACCACCTGAAGGAAGGTCGCCGTTGGCGTGGCACCGAGCGAGGATGAGGCCTGGATCAGATCGTCGGGGATGTTCTCCAGCACACCGACCAGCACCAGCACCATCAGGGGCACGAAGATATAGACCAGCGCGACGATCACCGCGCCTTGACTGTAGAGCAGACCCAGTGGCCGCTCGATGACGCCTGCCCATTCCAGAAAACTGTTCAGGATGCCGTTGCGACCCAGGATGATGAGCCAAGCAAAGGACCGCACGACCACGCCGGTAAGCAAGGGAAACACCGCCAGAACGATCAGGAGGGATTTCATCCAGGGCGGGCATCTCGACACGACATAGGCTGTCAGGAGGCCGAAGATCAGAGAGATGACGGTGGTGATCGCCGCAACCTCGAAGGTGCGCCACAGAACCGATCGCTGGAAACCGGACGCGAAGAATTCGGCATAGGGCGCCGTGATCCCGCCAGGTGCGGTAAAGGTCACGCTGATCGTGGCTGCCACCGGGATGATCAGGAACAGGGTAATCGCCAAGGTCGCCGGCGACGACAAGATCCAGCCGGCAAGACGTTTCATGGCACCTCCTGCGGCGCGTAAATAAGTCTCCGGGGCGCGCGCATATCGACTTACGCGCGCCCCGGAGCTTCGGGTTCACATGCCGAAGATTTCGTTCCAGCGGTTGATCCAGCCGTCCAGCGCCGCGTTCATCGGCGCGTAGTCGACTCGCTGCAGACCGGCGATCATCTCATCGCCATAGGTCCAGATCGCAGCCTGCTCTTCCGTCAGCTGCACGCCGGTATTGACCGGCGCATCGACGCCACGCTCGGCCAACTGCTGCTGAATTTCCGCCGATAGCACGAAGTTCAGGAACTGGTGCGCCAGTTCCGGTTCTGCCGCGCCGACAGGGATGTTGATGGTGTTCAGGGTCGCAATGGAACCTTCCTCAAGCTCGGCCCAGACAACCGAAGGGACGGCTTCCCGAATGCTGCCCAAGGTGAAGTCCTGCGCCATGGAGACGGTGATTTCGCCCGTGGAAAACAGGTTTATCATCTCGGAGCCGGTATTGTAGTTGGTCACCACGTTGGGCACCAACTCGGCCACCCGAGCGAAGGCCGCTTCCTCGTCGGCGTAAGCATCGACGCCGGCAAGCGATGCCGCCCGCAGCACGACCATCGGGCCTGCCGTTGTGGTGATGCCCGGCAGCGAGATGGACGAGGCGAGGTCTTCCCGCCACAGATCGCTCCACGATGTGATCGGTTCGGCGACTTCGTCCGCGTTGTAGACGATGCCCACGCGCCCGATGGTGTAGGCCGGGCCGTATTCGCCCTGCGGCGACTGCGCCAGATCGTAGATCTGGTCGATATTGGGCACTTGCGCGCGGTCGATGGGCTGGAACATGCCCAGCTCGATCCCGAGCTGCGAGAAACGGTCGGTCAGGTAGATCACGTCCACCCCTTCGCCGTTGCGCAACTGCAAGCGGCTCAGACGGTCAGCATTGTTGCCCGTCTCGAACACGACCTCGCAGCCGCACATCTCCTGAAACGGATTGATGATGATTTCCTGCAGCTGATCGCCGTTGAAACCCCACCACGAGACGGTGAAGGTCCGCGATTGTGCCATGGCCGGTGCGGCCGCCAGAAGTGCTGCCACCGAAACCGTCGCAGCGCCCAGAATTCCAATCTTCTTCATGATATCCCCCAGATGTCCGGAAGCCCAGTTGAACAAAGGTGCGGGTCCTCCATTGGTATTGTCGACAGTATGAAGAGAAGGCGACGGACGCAAGGTCAACGGCTCTGATACTGGCCCCAAAACCTGCGGCTGGCGAAGTTCTGGGCAGTTACCAGACGATCGGGTGGGTTTCGCCCGTCGCGACGTTGACGAAGCCATGGGGCGCAAGATCTGACGGCGCCACCAGCACCCAGCGCCATGGCGCGCAGGTCAGCGTGGCGAAGGCCAGCCGTTCGGGAAAGCCGGGGAACCAGCGGGGGCTGAAGGTGGGCTCGTACATCCAGTCGATCCTGGCACCCTCGGCGTAAAGCGCCTGCATCTCGGCGTCGAGGTCTTGAGGCGCGCGGCAGGTCATCAGGCCGCCCACTTCATACCGGACCGTTGCGACCAGTTGGCCCTCGCGCACCAATGCCCAGCCACCTTGCGTTTCCCGCAACGCATTGACCGCCTGCGCCATCGCGGCGTCGGACGATCCGACCGCCCAGATGTTGTGCTTGTCGTGGCCCATCGAACAGGCAAGTGCCGTGTCGGGCGTTCTGGGGCCGGTGCCAAGCCAGAACATCGCCGAGGTTTTCCCCTCGCCCGAGAACCGGTCGACGATGGCGAACTTGGTGACATTGCGGTCCGGGTCGCGCTGCACCTGACCATCCGCTACTGGCAGGTCCATTTCGATGAAATCATCGTGCCAGTGGAACGGGCGCAGCAGCGCTGCTGTCATCGTCTCGCGTCCGGGCAATGCGGCGATGGCGAAGTCCTCGGCCGTCATTTCGTGCGTGATGTTGACGGTTCGCGTCGCCCAGTCGGGCCAATCGATTCTTGGCACGGGTTTGAGGTATCTGCCCGCCTCGGCCACCAGATCGCCATCGGCCCAGACCTTGGCGACCGACACGGCCTCGAGGTTATCAAGCAAGACGATATCCGCAAAGCGCCCCGGCGCGATGGACCCGACCCATGGCGTCAGGCGCATGTGGCGGGCAGGATTGATCGTGACCATCTGGATCGCAACCTCGGGCGCCAGCCCCGCTGCGATGGCAAGCCGCACGTTATGATCCGTCGCCCCCAGCTTCAGCGTATCGGAACAGGAGCGGTCGTCGGTTGTCAGGGCAAACTGGCTCCAGTCCGACAGACCAGCCGCCAGAAGGCCCGCGACCATCTCGGTCAGCGAATGCGGGCGCAGTTCCATGAAGAGACCGCGCCGCAGTTTGTCGAGCACTTCCTCGGTCGTCCATGCCTCGTGATCCGAGGCCAGACCAGCGGCGGCGAAGGCGTTGATCGTCGGCAGGTCCCTGATTCCGGCGGCGTGGCCTTCGACGACACCGCGCTTTTCGAATGTCGCCTCGATCATCCCCCAGAGCCGGTCGTAGGAGGGATTTTCCGGGTTCCAGACAGCGGGCCAATCCATCACCTCATCGAGCCCCGCCACCATCAGGTGATCGGCCAGAAACCCAAGCTGCTCGTCATAGCCGAAATGACCGCCGCCCCATTCATAGGCCGTCGGCGGCACTGCCGATCCGGGCAGCGGGAATATCTTCTGCGGGCTGCCCGCCAACCGCGCGGCGAACCAGAACTCAAGGTTCCGCGCCCCGTTGACGTTGGAGAATTCATGGCTCGCCTCGCAGGTCCAGGTATTGCCATGGGGCAGAACAAGCGCCGCCTCCCACTCCGGGGTGACGTGCGAGCTTTCGATGTGTTTGTGCACCTCGCCAAAGCCGGGCACTGCCATCAGTTCGGGTTCGTGCACCTCTCTGCCGACCGTGCCAGGCCAGGTGCCCGACGGCCCGACATAGGCGATGCGACGGCCCGCGATGATGATCTCCTGATCCGTCAGCCACATCCGCGAATGCACGTCGAGAAGCCGGCCCACGCGCAGCCTTGTATCTGCAGGCGCGTGCCCCAGCGCGATCCGAACCAGCCGCTGACGAATCCTGACCTCGTCGGCGGCAGAAATCAGGTGATCCGGCAGGGAGCCCTCGATCATGCCGGGGCACCGTCGACGGCGCTGTAGCCGATCGAGGCGCTGTAGCACGCCACCAACCGGTCCAGATCGACGGTTTCCACGATCGTGACCATGGCCGTGCCCAATCGCCCCGACGGGTCCACCAGCGTCATGCCGCGTGTCAGACCGAGGGCGAGGGCCACATCCACCGAGGCGCTCAGCGATCCCGTCACGATGCCGGGCGCGACCACGACGGCGGCGGCGAGCGGATCGACGAAGCGGAAATGATCGTCGCCGCCGAACCCCACATTGATCTTGCGCGCATGGGACGAGAGCGCGCGAGAAAAGGCCTTGGCCTGCCCCTCGGGCACCGCATCAAAAAGCGCGTCGACCTTGGCGCCGGATATCCGGTGGGCCGTGCACGTCTCCCACGGGACCATGACGATCTCGATCCCGGCACCAAACACGATGGCGGCCGCTTCGGGGTCGGCGAAGATGTTGAACTCGGCCGCGGGCGTCACATTTCCCCTACCATGGATCGTGCCGCCCATGAGGGTCAGTTGCCCGATGCCCGGCAAACAATCAGGGGCAAGGCGCAGGGCAAGGGCTAGGTTCGTCAGCGGCCCGATCATCAGCAAATCGACCTTGTCGCCGCGCCGCGCCGCGCCCCGAAAGCTGGCTCCAAGGACGCCGACAGCTTCTGCACTTGCTGCCTGCGGGATCGCGCCGGGACGCGGGGCACCGCCCAATCCGTCCCTGCCATGGATGCTGGTCGCGTCGATCACGGGCTGGGTGAGCGGACGATCCGCGCCCATGTGCACAGGCACGTCCGGGCGTCCGGCAACCGCCAGAACCGTCAGAATATTGCGGGTCGCGCCATCCAGTCCGACATTCCCGAACACCGTGGTGATGGCATCAGGCGTCCGGCCCGCAGCGATCAACATCAGCAGCGCCTGCGCGTCGTCGACGCCCCCGTCGGTATCGAGGATAAGCTGTCGTTTCATCTGCAGGAACGCCTTCGATTGACCGCCGGATTTGGGTCAAGAAAGCAGACCCAAGTCGGACAAGTCCAGAGCCTTTCGCAACGACCAAGGAGGCTCTTCGGCACGATGCGTTGATGGGGAATTCCGTCGCGGGATTTCGGATGTCTTTCGACCACGAACCCGAGACCGGGCAATCCGCGTCTGCGATGGAGACTCGGGCTTCACGCCCGCTTACCTGTCCTGGCCCATGCTTCCAAGGTGGGGGCGCTTGAAAAGCATACCAAACCACCCCCTCCTCGCGCCGTTTGCGCAGCAGTGCTTGCGCCAATTGCCACTTTTTTAGTCAGACGGCGCTAATGTTCGCATCCGCAGCGTTTCCCCCGATGACTCGACAAATTTTTCGCCTAGGATTGGGCCAATCGGGGGCGACATGCTGGATCTCATCTTACGACAGGCTCGGTTGCCCGATGGGCAGGGGCCACTGGACATTGGGATCAACGGCGACAGGATCGCCACGATCGAGCATCGCATCGACGCGGACGCCGTCGAAGAAATCGACGTGAGCGGGCGTCTGGTTGCGCCACCGTTCACCGACCCGCATTTTCACATGGACGCGACACTGAGCCTTGGCTTGCCGAGGTTGAACGTGTCGGGAACCCTGCTGGAGGGGATCGCCCTCTGGGGCGAGTTGAAGCCGTTACTGACCCCTGAGGCGGTGATGGAACGCGCCTTGCGGTATTGCGATCTAGCCGTGTCGCAGGGCCTGTTGGCGATCCGCACCCATGTCGATATCTGCGATGACCGGTTGACCGCCGTCGAGGCGCTGATCGAGGTGCGCAGAATCGTGGCGCCCTATATCGATCTGCAACTGGTGGCCTTCCCGCAAGACGGGCTCTACCGCTCGGCCACGGCGGAAGCGAACCTGTTGCGCGCGCTGGATATGGGTGTCGACGCGGTGGGCGGCATCCCGCATTTCGAGCGGACGATGGCAGACGGCGCACGCTCGGTTACGCGGTTATGCGAGATCGCGGCGGAACGGGACCTGATGCTTGATCTGCATTGCGATGAAAGCGACGACCCCCTGTCGCGGCATGTGGAAACGCTTGCCTCCGAAACGACCCGGTTGAGGCTGGGCGGCAGAGTGGTCGCAAGCCATGTCACCGCGATGCATTCCTATGACAATTACTACGCCAGCAAGCTTATCCCGCTGATCGCCGAAAGCGGGATGCATGTGGTCCCGAACCCGCTGATCAACATCACCCTGCAGGGCCGGTCCGACACCTACCCCCGCCGCCGCGGGTTGACCCGCGTGACGGAGTTGCGTGCCGCGGGCGTGAACGTGGCGTTTGGTCAGGATTGCACCATGGACCCGTGGTATTCGCTGGGCTCGGCCGACATGCTGGACGTGGCCCATATGGGGGTTCATGCCGTGCCGATGACATCGCGCGAAGCGATGGCCTGGGCCTTCACCTCGGTCACGGTCAACGGGGCGCGTGCCATGGGGCTGCCCGATCCCACGATCCGCAAAGGCGGCCCGGCCAACATGGTAGTCCTGCAGGCCCGCGACCCGATCGAGGCTGTCCGGCTCCGGGCCACACGGCTTGCCGTCATCAAGCACGGCAGGGTTCTGGCACGCACCGGCCCGCGTCTTGCCCATCTCGACCTTCCCGGCCGCCCGGGCATGCTTGACCCGGCAGACTACGCCCCGGCGGCAGAAGACTGAACACCCCGACAAACCGACACCAACAAGCGAGGAATCCCAATGATGCTGATATCCAATCGCCGACAGCTTCTGATCGGCGCGGCCGCCACGCTGGCCCTGCCCGCCTATATACGCCGGGCCAACGCCCAAACCGCGATCCGCATCGCCGGCGTCCACAACTCACCCGTCGAGAACGCCTGGAACAGCCGCATCCACCTGGCGTTTCAGGAAGCCGCGGCATCGGGCCTGATCGAGTATGAATTCTCCGAAGCCGTCGATGCCACCGACTATCCCCGCGCCATGCGCGAATATGCCGAAGGCGGCGCCCAGCTGGTCTGGGGCGAGTGCTATGCCGTCGAACGCGAGGCGCGCGAAGTGGCAGTCGATTACCCGGACACCTCGTTCCTGATGGGATCGTCCGGCGGACCGGAGGGCGACAATTTTGGCGTCTTCGGCACGCGCAACCACGAGGCGGCCTACCTTGCGGGCATGCTGGCGGGGCAGATGTCGGAAACCAACGTGTTCGGCTCGGTCGGCGGCTTCCCGATCCCCGAGGTGAACCTGTTGATCAACGCGTTCCGCATGGGCGTGACCGAGGTGAACCCCGATGCCACCTTCCTCAACGCCTTCCTTGGCGCATGGTTCGACCCGGCCCGCGCGAAAGAGGCCGGATTGGCGCAGATCGATGCGGGCGCCGACATCCTGTTCGGCGAGCGGATCGGCACGGCAGACGCCGCGCAGGAACGCAGCGTGCGGGCCATCGGTTCGTTGATCGATTATACACCGCGGTATCCGGGGACCGTATTCGCCAACGCGATCTGGAACTATGGCCCGACCATCGCCGCCATCGTGGCCGATATTCAGGCAGGCACCCCGGTGGGGCGCGATTACACTGAATATTCGTTCATGGCCTACGGCGGCAACGAACTGATCTATGTTGCGGACGAGGTGCCGGCAGAAGCCATCGCCGCGATGGAAGAACGCCAGGCTTTGATCCGGGCGGGCGAATGGGATGTGCCGATCGACAACGAAGAACCGGCCTGAGCGCCTGTCTGGTGCACGACGCCACGGCCCTTGCCGCGGCCATTGCCGATGGGCACACCTCCGCCCGTGACGTGATGGACGCGTGCCTGGCCGCCTGTGAAGTGCAGGCGGCCCTTGGGGCCGTGGTTCGCCTTAACCCGACGATGGCCCGCGAGGCGGCGCTGCGTGCCGATGGGCAAGCCGTGCGACCGCGCGGGCCGTTTCACGGTGTTCCTTTTCTGATGAAGGACCTCGGAGCTTCGGCCAAGGGACTGCCCGCCTCGGCGGGGGCGGCGGCCTTGCGCGCGATTGCCGTTGAACCGGCGAAGGACAGCGACCTTGCCGCAGCGTTTCGGAACGCAGGTCTGATCCCCTTTGGCCTGAGCGCCACGCCGCCCTTCGGCCTTGCCCTCAGCACCGAGCCGGAGGGGCAAGGCCCCGCGCGCAACCCTTGGGACCACACAAGGACGCCCGGCGGATCATCCGGCGGGGCGGCGGCTGCCGTGGCCGCCGGGATTGTGGCCATCGCCCATGCCACCGATGCGGCCGGATCGATCCGGGTGCCTGCTGCATGCTGCGGGTTGGTAGGGCTCAAACCCTCGCGGGGGGCGGTACCGGGGGGGCCGGATTTCTCCAATCATCTGATGGGCATCGCCTCGGAACTTGTGCTCGCTCGGTCGGTCCGCGACGTCGGGGCGATTTTTGCCCATGTTCATGGCAGGCAGCCGTCGGGCGTTTGGCCCGCCGCCGTCAGGATTGGATTGGCCTTGCCGGAGCGATGCGATGTTGCCCAGACCGCCGCCACCCGCGCGGCGGGGCACGCTCTGGCAGATGCGGGATGCGATGTGGTCGAGATCGCGGCGCCGGACCGGTTGGGCGCTGAGGCCCATGGTCTGGCCCGAAAGATCCTGTCGGTGTCCTTGGCGGACTGGCTGACGTCACTGGGTATCGCAGACGACGCCGTGCCGCCCCTTGCGGGCCGCATTGCCGCAGAAGGCCGCGCCCTGACCGGCATGGCGGTTTTTGGCCTCTCCCGAGAAATCGCGCGCCTATCCGCTATGGCACGGGCCCTGTTCGATGGCTTGGACGCCATGCTGACCCCGGTGCTGGCCAACCATCCCCCGCTGGTTGGCGCGTTCGATCTGTCCAAAACCGATACGGATGCGCATTTCGCGCAGATGGAGGCGTTTGCGCCCAACGCCGCCCTTGCCAATGTGGCGGGGCTGCCTGCCCTTGCCGTGCCCTTCGGGATGGCCGACGGCTTGCCGGTCGGCGTCCAGCTGATGGCCGCGAAAGGGCGCGATTTCCTCCTCTGCCACCTCGCGTCCCTGATCGAAGCGCGCGCGCCGACGCTGCGCTATCCCGGTCCGATTGCGGGACTGCCGACATGACGGCGGTGCTGGAGCTTGACGGCATCACCAAGCGGTTCGGGGCGCTGACGGCCAACGACTCCGTCTCGCTGACCCTTGGTCAGGGTGAAATACTCGCCCTTCTGGGCGAGAACGGCGCCGGCAAGACGACGCTTATGAACATTCTGTTTGGCCATTACGCGGCGGATGCGGGCAGCGTCCGGGTGTTCGGGCAGGAATTGCCTTCGGGCAAACCGCGCGCTGCCATCGAGGCGGGCGTCGGCATGGTGCACCAGCATTTCACGCTCGCGGGCAACCTGACGGTTCTGGACAACATCATGCTGGGGTCGGAATCGCTTTTGCGGGCGACGTCGTCGCGTGCCTCGGCGCGCCGCAAACTGATGCAGATCGCCGAGCGCTTTGGTCTGCCCGTGTCTCCTGATGAGAAGGTCAGTCGGCTGTCCGTGGGAGAGCGACAGCGGGTCGAAATCCTCAAGGCGCTCTACCGCGATGCGCGCATCCTGATCCTTGACGAGCCGACGGCGGTGCTGGCCCGGCCCGAAGCGCAACGCCTGTTCGAGACGCTGAAGGAGATGACGAAGGAGGGGCTTTCCCTGATTTTCATCAGCCACAAGCTGCACGAGGTGATGGCTGCATCTGATCGGGTGGCAGTGCTGCGCGGCGGGCGCATGGTGGCCGAGCGCGTGACGGCTGAGACAACCCCGGAAGAGCTGGCCGAGCTGATGGTGGGCCGCAGGGTCGAACGTCCGGTCCGTCAGGATCACCGGATCGGGGCACCGGTGCTTGTGGCAAACAGAATGCGGGTCGACGTCGGGAGCGAGACGAAACTGCAGGACGTGTCCTTCACCATCGGGGCCGGCGAAATTCTTGGGATCGTGGGCGTATCCGGCAACGGGCAGGCCAGCCTTGGCGCGCTTGTGTCCGGGTTGACGCGCCTGTCTGCCGGAACCCTCACGCTCGACGGGCAGGATGTCGGGCTGATGGGGCCGCGTGGGATGATCCGAGCGGGCGTGGGCCGGGTGCCGGAGGATCGCCACAGCGAAGGCGTTGTGGGGGAATTGGCGGTTTGGGAAAACGCCGTGCTGGAACGATTGCGCTCGCCGGAGTTTTCAAAGCGCGGCTTTGTGCGGCGGGCGGCCTGCAAGGCCCACGCCGCCGGGTTGATCGACCGCTTCGATATTCGCGGCGCAACCCCCGACACGCGGACGCGCCTTCTGTCGGGAGGCAATATGCAAAAGCTGATCCTTGGCCGCTGTCTGTCGATCGGCCCCCGGTTCGTGCTGGCGACCCAGCCGACCCGTGGCCTTGACGAAGGGGCGATTGCGGCGGTGCATTCCGAATTGCTGGCAGCGCGCGCGGCCGGGGCCGCGATCTTGTTGATCTCCGAGGAACTGGAAGAGGCCGTCGCCTTGTCGGACCGGATTCAGGCGATGGTAAAGGGACGCCTCTCGGATCCGATATCGGCCAGCGAGGCCGACGCGCAACGCCTTGGCCTGATGATGACGGGCGTCTGGAAGGAGGGGTCTGATGCGGCTTGAACGACGGCCACAGGTTCCGCCTTATCTTGTCATCGTGGCGCCCCTTGCGGCCGTGGCCGTGTCCCTGACCCTTGCGGCGGGCCTGATCGCTGCTGCGGGTGTGAACCCGCTGACAGCCTATGCCGAGATGGTGCGCGGCGCCATGGGCTCCCGCCTGTCGCTGACGGAAATGCTGACCCGCGCGACGCCACTGATCCTGACCGGGCTGGCGGCAGCCGTCGCGTTCCGTGCGCGGCTCTGGAACATCGGGGGCGAGGGACAATTCTTGATGGGCGCCTTGGTGACGGCGTGGGTCGGTCATTCGCTTGACCTGCCGCCCGTTCCCGGCATCGCTGTCCTGCTTGTCCTCGGCATGGCCTCTGGCGCGATCCTTCTGGCGGGGCCAGCCTATCTGCGCTTGCGGTTCGGGGTCGATGAGGTGGTCACGACGCTGCTGCTCAACTTCATCGTGATCCTATTCGTCGGTCTGATGGTCGAGGGGCCGCTGCGCGATCCGCTGGCGTTCGGGTGGCCGTCTTCGGTGCCGGTGGACGGCGACTTCCGCCTGCCGGACCTGATCGCGCGGACCCGGCTTCATGTCGGCTTCCTGATCGCCCTTGTCGCGGCTGGCATCGTCTGGCTTGTCCTGTCACGAACGGTTTTTGGCGCCGAGACGCGCGCCGTGGGGCTGAACGCGGCGGCGGCGAAATTTGCCGGGATCTCGCTCCCCGTGAACCTGATGGCCGTTGCGCTGTTTTCAGGAGCTTTGGCGGGGCTGGCGGGATCGATCGAGGTTCTCGGCGTGACGGCCAACGTCACTACCACGATCTCGCCGGGCTTTGGCTATGCGGGGATTGTCGTGGCGATGCTGGCGGCGCTCCATCCCGCGGGCGTCGTGGTGGCTGCCGTCTTTGTCGCCACGGTCTTCGTCGGGGCAGACGCCATGAGCCGCGCCACCGGGGTGCCGAGTTTCATCGCCGACGTGATCGTGGCCTTGTGCCTTCTGAGCATGCTGGTGGCCCTCTTGTTCACGACCTACCGGGTGCGAAGATGATCGAAGCGTTGGACATTCTCGCGAATACCAGCCTTTGGGCGGCTGTCCTGCGTATCGCCACACCCCTGATCTTCGGGGTTCTGGGCGCGCTCTTGTGCGAAAGGGCGGGCGTTCTGAACCTCGGGATCGAGGGGATCATGACGATGGGGGCCATGACCGGATGGCTGACCGTCTATTTGGGCGGGGACCTATGGACCGGGCTGCTGGTGGCCGCGATGTCGGGGGCGGTGATCGGGCTGCTGCATGCGATCCTGACCGTCCCGCTGGGCCTGTCGCAGCATGTTTCGGGGCTTGGCATCACGCTTTTCGCGTCGTCGTTGGCCTATTACCTCTACCGTTTGCTGGTGGAAGTCGGCGACCTGCCGCCCACGATCGAGCCGTTCCGCCCGCTTGATGTGCCGATCCTGTCAGACATTCCCATCCTCGGGCCGATCCTGTTCGCACAAACCCTGCCGACCTATCTGGCGCTGCTGTCAGTGGCGGTGATGGCCTATGTTCTTGCCCGCACGCCGTTGGGGCTGGCCATCCGGATGACCGGCGAGAACCCCCATGCCGTCGAGGCGCAGGGATTGAGCCCCATCCTCATCCGTATTGGCGCGGTCGTGGCCGGATCGGCGTTGATGGCCATTGGCGGGGCGTTCCTGACGATGGCGGCCTTCAACAGCTTTTTCCCCGAAATGGTGCAAGGACGCGGCTGGATATGCATAGCGCTTGTCGTTTTCGCCTCGTGGCGGCCCGGCAAGGCACTGTTGGGCGCGCTGTTGTTTGCGTTTTTCGACGCCTACCAACTTCGCCTGCAAACGGTGGTCGAGGGGGTGCCCTATCAGTTGTTCCTGATGGCGCCGTACGTTCTGTCGATCGTGGCCCTCATCCTTGTTGCCCGGCGCGCCGAGGTGCCGGAAGCCCTGATGGCACCCTATCGACGCGGGGAGCGGTAGGGTCGCAGCCTGCGCAAAACGACCCCACCCCTCAGTGCATCCACCCTCACCCCGCAGGCGACCAGAGCGCGTCGGGGTTGGCGCGAGTCACGGCCATGCCGGTCGGATAGCTGACCAGCTCCAGCTGCATGCCCCACGGTGCGCGGAAGTAGACCCAGGTCAGGCCTTCGGTAGGCCCTCCCGCCATGGTGGTCGGCTCCCCCTGAACCTCGACGCCATGTGCCTTGAGGTGCGAAACAGCTGCGTCCATGTTGTCGACCACGAAGCCCAGATGGGCCGCGCCGACGTCGCTGTTTGGCGGCGGAACCTGCGCGGCCCCGTCGAGGGAATATTCGAACAGCTCGAAGGCCGGGCCGTTCTTGCAGCGCAGCATGCGAAGCGTCTTTATGACCGCGCGCGGATGCACGCCCAGATGCACCGCCATCCAGTCGTCATCCGCCACGAAAGGCCCGATCTCGAACACCAGGGTGCAGCCGATCACATCGACAAAGAAGCGTGTCGCGGCCTCCATGTCCGGAACGGTGAAGCCGACGTGATCGGTGCCGCTGAGGCCCGGCAGCCCGCCGCTCATCTGGTCGAGACCGGGTCGCAGACCATCGTCATCAGGCGCAGCTTCTGCAACTCGAACACCTTGTCCTTCACCTCGGCAAAGGCGGCCAGATGCGGTAGTTCTATGTGCTTGTCCCACTCGGCCCGGTCCGTCCAGTTCTCGTAGAAGGTGAACTCGGCCGGATCGTCATTGTCCTGATGCAGCCAGTATTCGACGCAGCCGGGTTCGGCCCGCGTCGGGTCGATCAGGCCGGTCAGGAAGGCGCGGGTTTCCTCGATCTGCCCATCTATGGCGCGCAGATGGGCGATGACGGTCAGTTGCTTGCTCATGTCTCTGGTCTCCTCCGTTGAACTCAGGTGTCGGCGCGGGCCTCGGCCATCACGGCCACAAGGCGGGCCTCGTTTTGCAGGCCGGGGGGCACCAGCCCGGCCTCGATATCGCGGGCGATCTCGACCACGCGGCGGTTCACCGGGGCGTCGCGGCCCACGGCGGCCAGCCCGTCGATGACGATGCCGTGGACCTCGTCCACCTCGGCACGGCGGCCCTTGCGCCAATCCTGAAGCGAGCAGGTCAGCGTGTCGGCCATGGAATAGGTCGTCAGCACCATGTCGAGGATTTCGTCAACGTAGCGGTCGGGGTGGGTGCTGATCCCGTCGGGCATCCCGATGATCGGCATGATGGTGGCCCCGTCGGCCAGCGCGGCCTGCATCGCTTCGTATCCGGCGGCGCGCATCACCTGCAACATGTCCGGGCGGCGCGCGGCGTCGTTGAGGGCGGCGTTGATGATCGCCGAGGGCACAAGTTCGGCGGCATTCACCACCAGTTTCATCCACTTGGCCGAGCGGATGTCGTCCACCACCTCCACATGGCCCGACACCCGCAAAAGGTCGGCCACCGCCTCCACCCTGCCCTGCTGTTCGGGATCAAGCGCTCCCATGGCGAACCACGAACTGTCGTGGTCGTTCTGGCGGTTGGTGAAGCCGGGCTCCCACATGTTCGAGGCGATCTCGATCACCGCGCCGATGGTCCGTTCGCGGCCGACGATGGCGGCGATATCTTCGTGGGTCATGCCGTTTTGCAGACCCACGACAAAGCCATCCTTGGCCAATACCGGCCTTATCATCTCGACAGCCCAGCGGGTGTCATAGGCCTTGACCACTAGAAAGACCAAATCGAAGGCCTGCTTGATCTCGGCAATCTCGCACAGGTGTAGGGCCTTGACCGGCGTATGCAGAACGCGGGTCGGCATGTTCACTGTCAGGCCATGGGTGCGCATCGCCTCTACATGGGCGGGCCATTGGTCGATGAAGGTCACGTCATGCCCCGCCAGCGCGAAATCCGCGGCGATGGACGCGCCCTGCGCCCCGGTTCCGAGGAAGGCGATGCGCGGATTGGTGTGGGTGCGAGGGGTCAAGTCAGTGCTCCGATAGGGGGATTGGGCCGCGTGTCATTGCATGATCATCCCGCCGTCGATCATCAGGCATTGGCCCGTCATGTAAGCCGAGGCAGGCGACAGCAGGAAATCGACGGTGCCGGCGACATCCTCGGGCAGCGAGACGCGGCCAAGCGGGATGCCGGCGGCATAATCCTTGATCGCCTGTCCCGGCTCGGAAATGGCGCCCATCTCCAGCAGGTCACGATCCAGCCCGATCCACAGTTCGGTATCGACGATGCCAGGGCCAAAGGCGTTGACGGTGATACCATGGGGCGCCAGTGTCTTGGCCGCCGCCTGCGTCAGGCTGATGACCGATGCCTTGCTGGCGCAATAGGGCGCAAAATCCCCGAACCCCGCGCGCCCGGCCATGGAGGCGGTGCTGATGATCCGGCCCTTGTGGCCAGAAGCGATCATGGCTTTGCCCGCCTCCTGCATGCCGATCAGGACGCCGAGGCCGTTGACGGCCATGATCTGGGTCCAGTTATCCTCGGTCGCTTCCAGAAACGGCATCGGGCGGTTGAACCCCGCGTTGTTGACCATACCGTGCAGGAAGCCGTAGGCACCTTCGCAGGCAGCAATGGCGGCCTTGACGCTGGCACGGTCGGTGACGTTGACGCGGCAGAACATCGCCCGCCCACCCGACGCCTCGATGGCTGTGGCGGCCTTTTGGCCCTCAGTCGCGTCGATATCGGCGATCACCACGCCATAGCCGGTGCGCGCCGCGTGCTGCGCGATGGCAAGGCCGATGCCGCGCGCGGCACCCGTGACGATCACGCCACCCATGTTGTCATTCGTCATCTGTTGGCTCCTCCCTCTGGATGCAGATCAATCCACCTTGTGCAGGATGAAATCATAAGCCGAGCGCCACTTGGTCCGGCCCGCCTCGACCGGATCAAACCGGGCGATCAGCGAGGCCTTCACACCGAAGACCGCGTCGGATGTCAGATAGGCATCGCCCGCCACAAAGGTGTGTGTGGTGACCGTGTTGTAGCCAGCGGCGCTGACGATGAAGTGCATGTGCGCGGGGCGATACGGATGCCGCCCCAGATGCCGCAGAAACTGGCCTACCGGGCCATCGTCGGGGATCGGATAGGACACCGGTTTGATCCCCTCGAACCAGTAGCGGCCATCGGCGCCGGTGGTGAAGATGCCCCGGTTGTTGTGGCGCGGCTGCACATCGGGCTGCTGCACGTCGTAAAAGCCATCCTCGTTGTCGGACCAGACATCGATGGTCGCGCCCGCTATAGATGCGCCGTCCAGATCGCGGACGATGCCCTCGAACAGGCAGGTCTCGACCCCGCCCTGCAACGTTATGTTGGTCCCCATCGGATAATGCGGCACGCCCGCCACATGGAACGGCCCCATCACGGTGTTCTCCGTCGCACCCGAGGGGCGGCGGTTGTTGATCGCATCGACCAGCATCGATGCGCCCAGAACATCCGACAGCAAGATGAACTCTTGCCGGTTATCGTCGCATATCTGTCCGGTGCGGGTCAGGAAACCGATGGCAAGCGCCCACTCCGCCTGCGTCAGTTCCACGTCCTTGATGAAGGCATGCAGGTGCCGAACGAGGCTGGCCGCGACATCGGACAGACGCCCGTCGACGCCCGTGCCCATGCGCGCGTTGACCGCCTCGACCGAGCCGGTTTCGGTGAAATAATCGATGCTCGTGGGATCGGTCATGGGCACTTCTTTCCTGTCATCGGTTGCTTGGCCGCATCCCGCCAATGGATCGGCGTGGCCTGCGGCGAGGTGTCGAGCCGAAGGCTCGCCCGGATCTGCGTGGCGGCACCAACGGATGTGGTCATCTCTCCCCCCTCACTCTCTTCGCCTTTCGTGCGGCGCATGCCACCTCAGTCCCCGGTCCGACGGCGGGCGGTCGAATAGATCAGCGCCGCCGCAAGGATCAGGAGCCCTTGGAATCCGTATTGGAACGTCTGGGACAGGCCGAGGAACGACACCGCATTCAGCACCTCGGTCAATAAAAGCGCCCCCAGAACCGTGCCGATGAAGGTGCCTCGCCCGCCGCGCAGGCTGGTGCCGCCCAAGACCACCGCCGTGATGCTGGACAGCGTGTAGTTCACCCCCTGCGCCGGATCGCCCACGCCGATCTGCGCCATCAGCATGATCGCCCCGAGCGCAGTCAGCAGCGACACGGTCACGTAACCGGCGATGAAAGTCCGATTAAGCCGAACGCCGATCCGACGGGCGGATTCCTCGTTCGAGCCGACCGCGCGCACCTGCCAGCCGGGCCGCAACCGGCGCAGGCCGATCTCGCCCGCGATTGCCAGTGCCACCAGAACGACGAAGGCGATCGGAACAGGACCCACGCGATAAGTGAGCGTGTCGATGACACTAAAGGCGATGTAGCCGCCCGGTCCGTCGCGCAGCACGAAGCTGAGGCCCTGAAGGCCGATGAACATGGCAAGTGTCGCCGCGATGGGCGTGAAATTGGCAAAGCGGATCAGGCAGCCATTGATCAGCCCGACGAGGATTGCCGCCACGAACATCAGCGCAAAGCCGGCCGCCATGGTCGCGGTCGAGCTGCCGTCGATCACGAAGAACGACCCGATCACCACCAGAAACCCTGCCAACGGGCCAACCGACAGATCGATCCCGCCCATCAGCAGCGCCACGGTCTGGCCCAGCGCGATGAATCCCAGCGCAGTGGCGAGGATCAGGATATTCGAGACATTGAAGGCCGACAGGTAGTTGTCGTTCTGGCCAAAGACATATAGCGCCAGCGCCACGATCACGAGGGTCAGGGGCACCACGGTTGCATTGTCGGACTGGACGAAATGCCGGATCCGGTCGCCGAGCCGCCTCGGCGCATCCGCCCGTTCGCCTGCATGGTGGGCGTGGGTTTCCGCCTCGACCGCCGCGCCGACGATCCGCGCCTCGGTAATGGCGTCCCCGCGCAGGGCTTCAACGACCCGCCCGCGCGACAGGACGATGACCACATCGCACAGGCCCTGCAACTCGGCCGCATCGGAAGAGTTGACGATGACCGGCGTGCCGTTGCCCGAGACTTCGCGCAGGATGCGATAGATCTCGAACCTCGCACCCACGTCGACGCCCTGCGTCGGCTCGTCAGCGACGATGAAGCCGGGCTCGGACAGGAGCGCGCGGGACATCACCACTTTTTGCTGGTTGCCGCCCGATAGCGATAGGATCTTCGCATCGAGGCTGGCGGCCTTCACGGCAAGCGCGCCGAATACCTCCTGCACCTGTGCCACTTCGCGGCGGCGGTTAAGGATCCCCGCCGTGGCGAATTTCTCCAGCGCGGCGAAGGTCGCGTTCTCGCGGATAGTCAGATCGGCAGCAAGGCCTTCGGAGTGCCGGTCCGAGGGCATGAAGGCGCCTTCGGCCTTCAATTCTTTGGGGGCAAGCGTGCGCCCGCCCAGCGTGACGGCGCCCGTGGCCGGCAACAGCCCGGCCAGCGCCCGCATCAATTCGGCCTGTCCGTTACCCTCCACACCCGCGACGCCAAGGATCTGGCCGCGCCCGACCTCGAACCCGACATCGGTGAATTTGGCCCCCGTCAGGCCCGTTACCGTGAAGTTCACAGGCGGCGCGGCATCGGGGCATTTCGGTGGGAAGGCGGACGCCAGCGTGCGCCCGACAATCATGTTGAGAAGATCCTGATTGCTCACATCCGCCACCATGGCCGTGCCACGGTGGCGCCCGTCGCGGAGCACGGTAACGCGGTCCGCGATCCGGCGTAGTTCGGCCAGGCGATGGGTGATGTAGATGACGGCCGTGCCCTTGGCCTTGAGGGCGCGAATGCGGAGGAACAGCATTTCCGTGGCGTCTTGATCCAACGAGGCTGTCGGCTCGTCCAGGATCAGCACCTTGGGGTTGGTCGCCAACGCCTTGGCCAGTTCCAGCAGGTGCTTTTGCGCAACCGTCAACGTATCGCCGCGCGCACCCAGCGACACGTTCAGCCCGACATTGTCCAGCAGCGCGCGACCGATGCCTTGCACCGACCCGCCCTCGAAGATCGCTTTCGGGACGGCAACGCGCAGGTTCTCCAGCACCGTCATGTCGGGCAGGATCGCGGGGTGCTGATAGGAAATCGAAATCCCTAGCGCCGAGGTGATCTTGGGGCTGAGCCCGCGAACCGGTTGCCCGTCGACCTCGATCTGGCCCGTATTCGGCTGCAACACCCCGGTGATGATGTTCATCAATGTCGATTTGCCGGCGCCGTTCTCGCCCAGGATGGCATGAACCTCGCCGGGATAGAATTCGGCGCTGACATGGGAAAGCGCGTGGACCGCCCCGAAAGACTTGGACACATCGGTCAACCGGATCACCGCCTTGCCGGGAGCCGGGGCGTGGGTGGGTTCCGCGTTCGTCGCGGTGGAATGGAGCTGGACCACTTGCATCTTTCCGTCTCGGTCAGTGGGGCGGCAGTGCGTGTCGCGCGGTTCGAGTTATATGGCCCCGGGCAGGGTGTTCCCGCCCGGAGCCACGATGTTCCGGCAGGATCAGTTGCCTACAAGCTCGCCCTGACGGTCGCCCGGAACACCCGAGGACAGGTAGGTGGCGCCAGGCAGATCAGCACGGCACTGCACCGCATTGGGCTCGCCCGTGATCGAGTTCTCGAACGGACCCGAGACGAAGATCTCGGCCTCGGGGCCTTGGCCGCCGGTGGCTTCGGCAATCGCCCACTGGACCGCCAGACGCACGTTGTCGGTGCCGGTCTCGATGGTGAACAGCTCGAAATCCGGATTGGCTTCTTGGTTCTCGGTCCAGAAGCAGCCCAGCGAGTTACCATCGGAGGTCACCAGCATCGGGATCGAACGGTTGAAGTTCTGAAACACCGGCAGGGCGCCAACCAGCGACGGGCCGAAGTCCGACACGATCACGTCGATATCCTCGTGCTGGGCGATCGCCGCGGACAGCACCTGCTGGGTCAGCGAGGGGTCCCAGTTGGTTACGGCGAAGGGCTCGGGGTTCAGGAAGACATATTCCTCACCCAGCACCTGACGCATGCCTTCCAGTTCTTCCAGGCCCTGGCTGTTGCCGGCGGGGCCGGACAGGAACAGCAGGTTGGCACCCTCGGGGAACGCCTCGGCGATCACGTTGCCCCAGGTGATGCCGTCATCCACGAAAGACGCACCAATGAAGCGGGTGTAGTTGGTTCCGGCCTCGCCGCCGACCAGCACGCGGTAGGGCACCACGACCGCGCCCGAGCGATAGGCGTTGGTCAGGGCCGGCAGAACCGCCGGGCCCGCATCGCCGAAGACGACGATGGCATTGACGCCACGGGCGGCCATCGAGTTGATGTCTGAAATCGCGCGCTGGGTGTCGCCCTGACCGTCGGCATAGATGTATTCGGTGATCTGCGGGCAACGCTCGGCTTCCTGGCGACCGGCCTCGGCCGTCACGATGCGCCAGCTGTTGCCACCGAACCCGTCGAGCAGCGCCAGCGACGCCTCGTTCGGGCCGCACCAGGACGGGACGTCCTGCGCGTTGACGGCAGTTCCGGCCACGGTGATGGCCATGGTTGCGGCGGCGATGGCCGCACCTCCCTTAAGATACGACAGTGTCATGGTCTTCCTCCTCCATTGGTTTTTGGTTGGTCTTTGAGAAACGCCCAGTCCAGTTGATCGAATACACACCGATCCCGAAGACGAGGGCGAGGGCTTGAACGATGGTCTGAGCCGAGTAGGGCACGCCGATGGACAGCGCGAACTGGCTGAGTTGATTGAGAAAAAAGGCGGCGATCATCACCGAGATCGGAAAGCCGCGCCCGCCCAGCAGGGACACACCCGCCAACACGACCACCGCCACCGAGGGCAGCAGCAGGCTGTTGCCCTGAAATGCCGTGGGCTCGCGCGTGATTCCTGCAAGCAGGAACCCCGCGACGCAGTAATGCAGTTGCGCCAGCACGTAGGCCGCGCCTTCATAAAGCCGGACCCTAAGCCCCGCCGCGTGCGCAGCCAGCGGGTTGGCACCAATGGCCTCGAACCGGCGGCCCACGACGGTTTTTTTCAACACGAAGCTGACCAGCGCCAGAATTGCCACGGCGAAGAACACCGAATGCGGGATGCCAAGGCTGCGCCCACCTGCAATCTCCGCCAGAAGGTCGGTGGTGATGCGCGGCACACCGCCCGAAACGGCAAACACCGCCCCGAACAGCAACGCATTCATCCCGATGGTGGCGACGATCGCGTTGAGCCGGAAAAGCGCCACCATGACGCCGTTCAGAACGCCCGCAACCAACGCGCAGCCCAAAGCCACCAGTGCCGCCTGAAACAGCAACGCGTCGTTGCCGTTGGCGGTGTGGGAGGCCACGACAACAGCGAGCGACACACCGCCCGGCACCGAAAGGTCAAACCCGCCCTGCTGGACCACCAGCATCTGGCCAAGACCGACGATCCCCAGCACCGCCGCGAAGGGCAGGCTTCCCATCAGTGAACCGGGGGTGACGGCAGAGGGTGCATAGATCACGCACAGCACGATCAGCGCGATTGTCGAGACCACAATCGTCACAAACCCCTTCGCCACCGGCAGTGAGGACGCGGCAAGCGGGGTCTGGGTTCGGACTGTGGTGCCGGTCTGGGCCATCTGGGCGGACGCTCTCGGGGTTGCAGGGTCGGGTTAACGGGCTCGGGATGAAGGGGAGATCAGGCGATTTCGAGGGTGACCTTCACGGCCTTGGTCGGGTCCTTGCCGAGGGCGAGCGCTGTCAGCGCATCGTCGAGGCCGTAAGTGTGGGTCTGGATCGGTGACAGATCGAGGCCTGTGCGCTCCAGAAACCGGATCGCGGCGGGCCAGACGCCGGGCGAGCCGATGCAGCCCCGAACGGTGAGGTTCTTGATCTGGATCTTGCCCAGATCGAGCGTGATCTTGTTGCCGATGCTGATGCCTACCATGGATACGCAGCCATCATCGCGGGTGTAATCGAACACATTGGCAAGGGACGCGGGATGCCCGGCGCATTCCACCGTCAGATCGGCGCCGCCCTTCGTCATCTCCCGCACTGCTTCCACGGGATCACCGGCGTTGGGGTCGATGGTTGCGTCGGCCCCCAGTCGCATGGCGATATCGCGGCGCAGTGGAACGGGATCTACCACGATCACCCGCGCGCCCATGCCGATGGCGGCGGCCGCCGTGACCAGCCCGATGGTGCCACCGCCCGAGACGACCACGGTCTGCGAGGCATCAACGCCGCCATGGCGCAGCACCGCGTAATAACCACAGGTAAACGGCTCGATCAGGGCGCCTTTGGCGTCGTCGACCGCATCGGGCAGCGTGTGCAGCCATTCCGGCCGCGCAGCGAAGAATTCGCGATCCGCGCCATCCATGGAAAATCCGAAATGGTGGATGCGCTCGGGCGTATTGATGACGCATTCGCCCACCACGCGGTCGCCTTCCTTCAGGCCCTTCACATGGCGGCCCACCTGTACCACCTCGCCCACCCATTCGTGGCCGGGGGTGACGGGATAGGAGATCGGGATGATGTATTGGCCAGCCAGAAGCTCGTAATCGGAATGACAGATGCCGACCCGGCGCGAGCGGATAAGCACTTCGCCATCGCCCATCGACGGCGTCTGAACCTGCGCCACGACGGGTTTGTTCGGTTCGTCGAAGATCAGTGCTTTCATGACGCTTTCTCCAGATTGTCCATGGCCGGTCGGGCCACCGTTTCGATCTGCCCGCTGAGCGCAGATTTGAAGACGGCTTCCAGCAGGGCGATGTTGTTGATCAGATGCTCGCCGGTGACGGCATAGGCCTCCTTGCCGCGCACGGCGCGCGCGAAGGACACGAGGTTGTCCTTGACCGGTTCGGCCTTGCCGATCTCTTGCGTCTGGATCGGGCCGCCCGCCATGGCCGAGGTGACGATCCAGCCATCGGGCGCCTCCACATGGGCCTTGTCGCGGATGTCGATCCAGCCCTTCGATCCGAACACGGCGAAGCGCGAGATGAACGGGTTGGCCAGCGAGGCCGAAACATAGGACGTGCCGCCGCCCGCGAATTTCACAAAAGCCGCCACCGTGTCGCCCTGCGGCAGATCGGTGGACAGTTGCTCGCTGATGCACAGCACGCTTTCGGCCCGGCCCAGCAGGCGGACGGACAGGTCCAGCAGATGAATGCCTGTGGCCGTCATGCCCCCCGCAGGTGCCTGATCCGCCTTCAACCGCCAGTTGCTCCGGTCGAGCGAGACGAATTTGTCGTGGCTGAAATTGGCCTCGATCTGGTGGATGCGACCCAACTCGCCCGCATCGGCACGGGCCAGCATGTCGGCAATCGGTGGTTCCCACCGGCGCTCGTGGCCCATGCCAAGGATCAGCCTGGCATCGGCGCAGAGCGCTACGGAGCGCGCGGCCTCCGCCGCCGTCAGGGCAAGGGGCTTTTCGCAGAAGATGTGCTTGCCCGCCGCCACGGCCTGCGCGATCTGGGCGGTGTGCAGGGAATGGGGCGTGGCCAGAACAACGGCTTCCACCTCCGGATCGGCCAGCGCATCGGCGTAATTGGCGCTGAGCTGGATGCCCTTGTCCGCGCAAAGGTCGCGCACGGAATCAAGGTTCGGCTCTACCGCGCGCACCACGGTGATGTCATTCGGGGCGGCCTGCAACACTGCCAGCATCTTCTGGCCCCACCAACCCAGGCCGACCAAGGCGATTTTCACCGGACCCGACATCAGCGATTGTCCACGCGTTTGGAGAAGGGCCGGATCGACACGGTCTTCCAGAGTTCGGCCTTGGCAAAGGGATCGTTGCGGTTGAACGCCTCGACCTCGGCGAGGCTGTCGGCCTCCAGCACAAAGCAACTGCCGATCATCGTCGCGTTGTCATCGGCCAGAAGCGGGCCCGAGATCAGCGTCTTCACGCTTGCGGCTGCGAGGTAGGCCTTGTGCGCATCGTAATGGGCCAGCCGCTTGTCGACGGCACCGTCATGGTCGAGGCAATGGATCACATAGTGCATGGGTCTGTCCTCAGGCCGGGATGATCTTGCGGGCACGGAGTTCGTCGAACACGTCCGTGAAGCTTTCGCGGGTCGACTGATAGGCGGCGAAGCCCAGCTTGCGGCTGTTGGTCATGTCGGTGAAGCATTCCAGGTCTCGGCCCAGATCGGCGTCGCTGTGCCACCACGACGCCAGTTTGCCCACGGGAATGTCCTGCAACCCGTGTTTGGCGACGATGTCCTTCCAGATCGCGTCGGCCCCTGCCATCTGCCCTTCAAGGGGCGTCGGGTGACCGGGATATTCCGCGGCCGCGATCCCGAAGTAATCGGCAATCTGCTGCCACAGCCATGTCCAGCGGAAGATATCGCCGTTGGCGGTGTTGAAGGGAGTGTTCGCCGCTTCGGGCGTGGTAGCGGCCCAGTGCAACTGCTCTGCCAACAAGCGCGCATCGGTGACATCCGTCGCAGCGTTGTATTGCTGGGGAGAGCCGGGATAGACGAATGGCATCCCCGTGTGCTTGCAGATCGAGGCATAGACGGCCAGCGTCACCGCCATGTTCATGTAGTTGCCGATGACAAAGCCGATCATCGAATGGGGCCTATGGACGGACCAGGTGAAGCCGCGCTTCGCTGCCATCTCGAACAGCACGTCCTCCTGCGCGTAGTAGAAATTCGGCCCCGGCAAGCGTGGGCTGCTTTCCAGGAACGGCGTGTAGGGCTTCACCTTGGCGTAGTCGTCGAACGAGCCGAGGTAGTGCTTGAGGCCCGTCACCAGTGCGGCGTGTTTCACCGGCGCGTGCGCGATCCCGTCAAAGAGGTTGCGCACCATCAGGGCGTTGACGCGGACATTCTCGTCCTCGCTCGCCTGCCGTGCCCAGAGGCAGAAGAACACATGGGTGACGTCCCCTGCCGCTGCCAGCGCGGCTTTGCTACTGGCGGCATCGGTCAGATCAGCGGCGATGTGGCGATCGGACCAGTCGAGGTCGGCATCGCTGCGCGACACGGTCACAACCGTCCAGCCAAGGCTCTTGAGGTGGCGTCCGGCATAGCTGCCTGACAATCCCGTGGCCCCGACGATCAAGGCGATGTTCTGGTCCGTCATTGGGTGAGGTGTCCGTTCATTTCTTCAGGAAAGGGAATCAGGTGGTTACGAGGATCTTCAGGTGTTCCCCTGCGGGGTCGAGAAGCGCCTCGAACCCTTTGGCGACCACATCCTCGGCGGCGATGCGGGCGGTGATGACCTTCTCGACCGGGAAAATCCCGGCCTCGATCATCCGGGCGATGCGAGGCCAGATCTGCGTCGGATAGCACCATGTCGCTTCGACCGTGATGTCCTTGAGCGCCCAGAGCATCGCGTCGACGCTTGCGGGTTTCATGTGCAGGCCCACCTGAACGACCTTGCCCTGTCGGCGCACGGCCTCAGCGCAGGCATTGAGCGACCGTTCGAGGCCGACACATTCAAGCGCCACGTCCACACCCACGCCCTCTTCGGTCAGATCACCGACCATGGTCTGCAACTGCCCGGTGGCGGGGTCGACGACATGGGCGTAGGGCGCAATCTCGGCGATGATGCGGCGGCGGTTCGGGTTGGGTTCCGACACGATGATCGTGGTTGCACCGGCTGCTTTCGCTGCCAGAACCGTCAGGGCCCCGATGGGCCCCGCGCCCGATACCAGCACGGTCGATCCCGCCTCCACCCGGCCCCGGTCCACGCCATAGAGCGCGACGGCGGCAGGCTCGATCATCGCCGCCTGCTCGTCGGTGATCCCGTCCGGCACCGGCTGCGCGTTGTAATCCTTGATGACTGCCTTCTCGCCCATGCCGCCCCAGGCCCAGCTGAGGCCGACACATCCCAGAGAGGGCGACAGGTGATAGAGCCCGCGCTTGCCGTAATAGTCGTTGCGTGGTGCAACCAGCGGCTGGATCGAGATCCGGTCGCCCGCCTTGAGGGTGCCGACGGCGTCCCCCACCGCCAGCACACGGGCAGAGAACTCGTGTCCGAGGATCTGCGGATTGCTCGCGCCGGTATAGGCATGCGGTGCGCTTGGCGTGACGATGGGGCCGGCGATGTATTCATGGAGGTCAGTGCCGCAAATGCCGGTGACGATCGGCGCGATCAGCACGTCATCGGGCAGCAGCGAGCCCGAGGGTTCTGCCACTTCTTCTACACGAATATCCTTGGCCCCGTGAAAACGTACCGCTTTCAATGGATCGTCCCTCCCCATTGCCCGGCGCGCAAAGGACGCGCCGCACCGTCGATCCTGACGCGCGGTCGAACCGCGTCTCCCCGTCTGGATAGACTCGATTCGTAGCAAACCCGCAGCGCCTTGGGTTGCCAAATTTCTCCGCTTCGGAAAAATTTGGCAGAACGCCTCCGAAGTGGAAACATAATATGGCGCAAGGCCACAGGGAGGCAGGGCGATGATCCGGACCGAGGATTCGATGACGGATGCGAGTGTTGCAGCGGGGGCAGGAAGCGCTCGGGTCGGCTGGATCGGGGCTGGAAAAATGGGCTTTCCCATGGCCTTGAACCTACTGGCCAAAGGAGTTCCCGTGACCGTCAGCGACCCGGTGGCCGAGCAGGTGGCGGCGCTGGTTGCGGCTGGGGCGACTCAGGCTGCTGCGCTATCGGACCAAGCTGCGTCGGACATCGTTTTCGCCACCCTGCCGCACGACGCGGCCCTTCTTGCCGTGGTCGAGGGCGACGGGAAAGCGCCGGGCCTGGCCGAAGTCCTGCGTCCCGGCGCGATCTTCGTGGAAATGAGCACGGTTTCGCCGACCTGTTCCGTCATGGTGGCCGAACGATTGGAAAAGACAGGCATTTCCTACATCCGCGCGCCGCTTTCTGGCAGCACGACGATGGCCGAGACGGCATCCCTGACCGTGCTGGCATCGGGCGACGCTGCGGCCTGGGCGCGGGCGTTGCCGCATATCAAGCTGATGTCCGCGAGACAATTCCTGGTCGGCGCAGGGGACGAAGCGCGATACATGAAACTGGTGCTCAACACGCTGGTCGGCGCTTCGTCCGCGATTTTGGCAGAGGCTCTGGCTCTTGGCGCAAGCGGTGGTCTCACGCGCGACACGATGATGGAGGTGATCGGCGCCAGCGCCGTCGCCTCGCCCCTGTTTGGCTACAAGGCCAAGGCGGTGGTCGAGGCGGACTATACCGCCGCCTTCACGGTTACGCAGATGATCAAGGATTTCACCCTGATCCTTGACGCCGCCCGCCGGAACGGGGTGACGCTGCCAACCACGGACTTGATCCTTGGCCTTTATCATGCTGCATCTGAGTCAGGCCTCGACAACGAAGATTTCTTCTCTTTGGTGAAATGGCAGCAAGACTTGTCCAACAGGTAGAATGCCGTGAACCATCAAGAACCGGTGCAACCGCAACAGGCCGAACTGACCAGCCACGAGTTGTCGCGGATCGTGGATTTTCTGCGCCGCCTCCGGGACCCCTTTGACGCCCGGATGCCCGGCGCAAAACCGGATGTGTTCTTCAACATCCTCCTCGAGTTGATCGATGCGCGGCTGCACCTGAACCCGATCGACAAATCTGGCCTGATCACGCTGGCCAAAGTGCCCTACAGCACCGGCAACCGGATGATCACCAAGATGATCGAGGATGGTCAGATCCAGCAGGTTCCGCGCGGCAAGGGGCTAAAGACCCACTTTCTGGAGCCGACCGAGGCGACGCTGAGTGCCTTCATGGCCTATGCGGGCCATGTGAAGGGCCACATGGCCAAGACCTTCGGCCTTCGCAAGGGCAGCGAGACCAACGAGTATTACTTCGGCGGCAGCTACTTCGCCTCGCAGATCATCTCGCCCATCCGGGGCGAGGATATCGCCGAGATGGGACTGGGCGATATCAAGTTCCTGCTCAACGATGACAATTACTTCATCGCGATGCGGAACATGTGGGCCGATTTCCGCAACGATTTCGGCCGTCGCAGCAGTTTTGATCTGCACCAGTTGCCCGACCTCTACGCCAAGGCCCGCAAGACCTTTGCTGGGGATGCGCCCCTATATGACGTTGTTGCCATCAACTTTCCCTGGCTGGGCGAATTCGCAGAACGCGGCGATCTGGCCCCCCTCGACGCGCTGATGACAGATGCCGCGATCAATCCGCTGGATTTCCATCCCTCAGTCTGGGGCACGGGCAACTGGAAGGGCACGCAATACGGCATCCCGCTCTATTGCACGATCGAGATCCTCGCCGCGCGGCAAGACCTGTTCGAGGCCGCGGACATCGCCTATCCCAAGACCTTCGACGAAACCATCGCCGCCGCCCGCGCCTTCCACGATCCGGCCAAGGAATTTTACGGCATCGCCTGGAACGGCCAGCGCGGCATGCCGATTGCCAATTCGTTCATGTTCTTTCTGGCTGCCTGCCGCCAGACTGTCATCGACATGCCCCTGCGCAATCAGGAAAGCTGGAGCTTCGACACCTTCGAGACTCTCAAGCTGCGGATCAATACCGAGGATGCGCTGGAGGTGATCGACTACATGAAGCAACTGGCCGAGGTGGCCCCGCCCGACATCTCAACCATGGATTGGGAACGGCGCATCCACTACTTCATGTCCGGTCAGGTCTCGATGACCTATTGCTGGACCATGCGCGCGGCGAGGTTCGAGCATGAACTGAGCTCGCGCGTTGCCCGGCGCGTCGCCTATCTGCCGCCGCCGTCCCGCAGGATCCGGCGCGTTTCTGCCCCGGTGGGGGGCTTCTTGCTGACCATCCCGTCCTGTGTCGATCCGGCGCGCCAGAAGCAGATCATCAACGCCATCGCGTGGATGGTGTCGCCCGAGGCGATGAAGGCGCATGTGAAGAACGGCTTCCCGGTCGCACCCCGCTTTTCGGTCTGCGCCGACCCCGAGGCTTTGGCCTCTTCGCCGATCGTCAGCATGGTCGACAGGATGGCGCGCAAGAACGAGTTGGTGACATGGGCCCGCCCCCCTGTGCCGCACTTCAACCTGATCGAACGGACGCTGGGCATCGAGATTCACGAGGCCGTCTTCAACGGCAAACCCGCGCAGCAGGCGCTTGTGGACGCCGAAAACAGCATACTTAGCCAAGTTCGATCCGGTTGAAACGGCGGGCGACGGCGTCGGCACCGGGGAAAGATGCTTTCGGATCACGCCAGCGGCGCGTCAGGCCGCCGTCCAGTCCAGAACCACCTTTCCGGATTTTCCCGACAGCATCGCCTCGAACCCGGTCTTGAAATCCTGCACGCCAAACCGATGGGTGATCACCTTGCGCACGTCCAGGCCATTTTCCAGCATCGCGATCATCTTGTACCAGGTCTCGAAGATCTCTCGACCATAGATGCCCTTGAGGGTGATCGCCTTGAACACGATGCGCGACCAATCCACCGGGCTTTTGCCGGGCGGAATGCCCAGAAGCGCGATCTTGCCGCCCATCACAAGGCAGTCGACCATCTGGTCCAGCGCCTGCTGATTGCCCGACATCTCCAGCCCGACATCGAAGCCCTGCTTCATCTTCAGGGCGGTGATGACATCGCGCAACTCTTCCTGCGCCACGTTCACCGGCCTGCAATCCACCACGCGGGCGGCGAGCGCCAGACGGTCGGCATTGACGTCCGTGATCACCACGTTGCGCGCGCCGACATGTCGGGCAACCGCAGCGGCCATGATCCCGATAGGTCCGGCGCCGGTGATCAGCACATCCTCTCCGATCAGATCGAAGGACAGGGCCGTGTGGACGGCATTGCCGAGCGGATCGAGGATGGCGCCGATTTCGTCGTCGATCGCATCCGGCAGCGGGATGACGTTGAACGCGGGCAGGCGCAGATATTGCGCGAAGGCGCCCTGTTCATTCACCCCGATTCCGCGTGTGCCCGGATCAAGGTGAAATTTACCTGCCCGGCTTTGCCGGCTGACATGCCCGATCAGATGCCCCTCGCCCGAACATCTCTGCCCCACGCTCAGATCCCGGACATTGCGACCAAGCTCGACGATCTCACCGGCGAATTCATGGCCCGTGATCATCGGGACCGGCACCGTGTGCGCGGCCCATGCGTCCCAGTTCCAGATATGAATATCCGTGCCGCAGATCCCGGTCTTGTTGACGCGGATCAGCACGTCGTCGGGGCCGATCTCGGGCACCGGGGCGGTGACCATCCAGAGGCCCGGCTCCGGCTTCGACTTTTCCAGCGCGGTCATCATGTTGGTCATTGCAGCACTCCCGTTTCGCGTCCGGCCTGTTCAAAAGCGGCGATCGCTGTGTCAAGATCGGCCCGCGTCAGGGCGGCGTTCATCTGGGTGCGGATGCGCGCCTGGCCTTGGGGAACTACCGGGAACACGAAGCCTTTCACGTAGATGCCAAGGTCCAGCAAGCGGCGCGCCATATCCTGCGCGCGACCCGCGTCATGGATCATCACGGGGATGATCGCATGCTCGCCCGGTGGCAGCGTGAAGCCAAGCCGCGCCAGACCCGCGCGCCAGTGCGCGGCATTATCGGTGAGGCGCGCGCGCAGGGTGTCGCCCTGTTCGGCCAGATCAATCGCCACAAGAGATGCCGCCGCCACCGCAGGCGGGAGAGAGTTGGAGAAGAGGTAGGGCCGAGCCCGCTGGCGAAGCAGGTCCACCACCAGTTTGGGTCCGGCGATATACCCACCGATCCCGCCGCCGAGGGCCTTGCCCAAGGTGCCGGTCATCACATCGGCCCGAACCCCCGCATGGGCGGGCGTGCCTGCCCCTTTGGGTCCTACAAACCCCGTCGCGTGGCAATCATCGACCATCACCAGGGCGTCATAGCGATCCGCCAGCGCCCGGATATCGCGCAGGTTCGCCAGCGTGCCGTCCATCGAGAAGACGCCATCGGTGGCGATCATGATATGCCGCGCGCCGCCCTCTCGCGCCTCCTTCAGCGCGGCCTCCAGCGCGTTCATGTCCGAATTCGGAAACCGGAACCGACGCGCCTTGCACAGGCGGATGCCGTCGATGATCGAGGCATGGTTGAGCGCGTCGGAGATAACCGCATCCTCCGGCCCCAACAGGGGTTCGAACAGGGCGCCGTTGGCATCGAAACACGCGGCAAAAAGGATGGCATCATCGTGGCCCAAATAGCGCGCGATCCGCGCCTCCAGCGCGCGGTGCAGGTCCTGCGTCCCGCAGATGAACCGCACCGAAGCCATGCCGTATCCGTGGCTGTCCATCGCCGCTTTTGCGGCCGCGATGATGGCGGGATGATCGGCCAGCCCCAGGTAATTGTTGGCGCAGAGGTTCAACACCTGCGACCCGTTCTCCAGACGCATATGGGCAGATTGCGGCGATACGATCACCTCTTCCACCTTCCAGAGGTTCGCAGCCTCGATTTCCTCCAGGCGGGCGCGGATATCGTCCAGAAACAGCGTCATGGGTGTCCTCAATTCTTGTGTCTGGCCGGAAGGGTCGGCGCAGGGTGTCCTGCCCCGATCCCGTCAGACCTTTGCAATGGCCTGGATCATGGTGACGATCCTATCAGCGTCTCTCACAACGACAGCTTCTTTCTTGCCGATGCGCAAGGGTCGGGGCGAAAGTGGTCCCTGCATCGGGAAGGGTCACCCCGCCCCAAAGTTGCGCAGTCGCAAACTGGTTGATTGCGACAGGAATGCTCGGTAGAGGCCGAAACATGTCCTCCCGCCCCGATAGCGCCGCCCCGACCGACGTCGTCTTGACGCTTTGCCGCCAATGCGACCCGACGCGTTTTCACGGTCAGGCATCTGCATTGCGCGAGGCCTGCCTTGCCGCCGGGTTAAGCGTGGTGATCCGAGGGCAGGACTGCCTGAATTGCTGCGACAAGCCACAGGCGCTGGCGATCCACAGCGATGGCGGGGCGGTCTGCGTGTTTCACGGCGTGGATGCAACGACGGACCTCGGCGATATCGTGAAAACGATCAGCGCCTATCTCAACGCCGATCGCGGCTGGATCGAGGATGCGATGGCCTGTGGCAGGCTTCGCACCTGCCTGCGAGCGCGCATCGCGGCGCTTTAGTCGACGTTGACCACGACCTCCTGCCCGACTGGCGCACCGTCCACGGCAATCGGGCGATGATCGTTGGAATAGAGCGCGGCGCGAACCGTGACCTCGCCCTGCGGCAAAGTCTCGAGGTGGATCCAATCGCCGTAAGCGCGCATGACCTTGACGCCATTGACGTAGATATGCGCGTGGCCCTCGCCCGAGGCATCGGGGGCGCCGGCATTTTCAGGGGCGAAGCGGAAGTTGACCAGCTCCATATGAATGTTCCAGCCGGTCACGGGGTCCGGCATGACCGACAGGCTCAGGGCAGGCACATCGGCACCGGCAGGATATGCCACAGGCTCGGAGGTTGCATAGGCGGCGTCATGGCCGCCTGCGCCGTGCTGCGCAGGATTGGCGTGGTCGTGCGTGTGGCCGTCCAGCGTTACGCCGTTTGCCGCCGCAACGAAAAAGCCGATGCCGCCGCCGAATACCAATCCGATAAGCAGCAGGGGGATAGATCTATCCATGTCGGAGGTATCCTTGCTTGTACCTTGATTTCACGCAGGCCGGCACCGGCCTGACATTTGCCCGATCGCTCAGGCGGTGCGCGAGGCCGTCTCGGGTTCGCCCTGGAGGTTCCAGAAATATCCGGCGAAACACCCGAGCAGAACCCACGCCGCCATGCCAACACCAAAGGCGCGCGCCGCGAAGAGCGCCCCAAGTTCGGTCGGCACCGGCCCGGTGAACGCCTCGGGTTGGGGCGCACCGATGACATGGGGGGCCAGCAACAGCAGGGCCGCGACGCCCCATGCGATCCAGCTGCCGCCAAAGGCGACCAGCCACAGACCCAGCGCCGCCGTGGCAACGGTGGCAACCCACCAGATCTGCCGCGAAACAAGATCAGCCGCCGCAACCCCAGGCACCTCGGGGGCCAAAGACAGGCCCGGTGCGAAGTGGAACGCGACAAAACCCGCAAGGCCCCAAAGGATCCCCATGCGTCCCGAAATCACCGCCCCCCGGTTTTCGGCCAGAGACATCAGGGCGACAAGCAGCAGCGCGTAACCGGTATAGGTGAGCATGGTGAACAGGATGCTCAACCCGTCCCGCATTACATCGATGCCACCGACATCTTGAGCGGCGGGAACAGAGGAGGCATTGCCAAAATGGACAAGAACGCCGGACTCATAGAGCTCGGCATGGAGCAACACGGGTTGCACGAATGCAAGCTGCAACAGGGCGGCAATCAGCCCCGCAGCTGCCCCAGCGAATACCGCGCTGGTCAGAAGTCGGGTGAACATGGCTTAGTGGCAGGGAAAGCCAGTGGCGTGGCGCACGTCGTGGGCGGCGTCATGCAGGGCTGCTGCCTGAACATGGCCGGTGACTGCGATGATGCCAAATCCCAGCACCGCGGCGAAGATCGTGGCGATCATCGGGGTGGTGGAGGTGGTGGCCGACTTCGTAGTCGCATGCGTAAGGGTCGTCATGGGTCGTCTCCTTTTGCTGTCTCACCCGACAGCATCGGCGGGTTTCTGTCTCAGGCAGGTCTCCTGGCTCGTGGATCGACACTGTCCGCCTCCTTCCCCATGCCCTGGCATGAGTGGATATTGACGGCAGCTTCCCACTTACAGTCGCGGGGGCGGCTTCGGCTTTTGTCCCCTGCACGTCAGGGCACGCTACCGAATTCCCATTTTAAGCCTGGCCTGCTTGCGCGGACGTCGGCACCTGCAGCGAACCTAACAGCTTTTTGACAGCGCCAGATAGCCCCAAAAGCGACGCTGGCGGTCAAAATGCGTCCGCCGACGGAGGCAGGGCTCCCGAAGGCGCTGCTCAGGCGGCGAACGCCGCCAAGGCAAGCCATCCCGCAACATCCGCCGATAGCTGGGCGGCACCCAGAACATCGCCAGTCTGGCCGCCGATCTTGCGCTGCGCAAGGAGGGCGACAACCAGTGCCGCGATTGCCATCGCCGCGACCGCGACCACCGCCTGCAAACCGAGGAGCGGCGCGAGGGCCACCAGCGCGATGGCCCCCGGCAAGACGCTGTTCCACGCGCCGCCCGCCGCCAAAGATCCCATTCCGTCCGGTCTGGCAGGCGGCATCCAGTCGATCAAGACAACCATGGCAAGGCGGCTGCCGATGGCAATGAAGGTGAACGCCACCAGGGGCGCGCCGCCGTCAAATCCCAGCAGGCTTGCCATCTGCAAGGCAATCGCGAAGATCAGGGCCAGCACACCATAACTGCCGATGCGGCTGTCGCGCATGATCTCCAGCCTGCGCGCCCGATCACGCCCACCGCCAATGCCATCGGCAAAATCCGCCAACCCGTCATGGTGCAGCGCGCCGGTGGCCAGCACCATCGCGCCCAAGGCCAAAATCGCCGCCGCCAACGGTGGCAGACCCATCGACGCGCCGCCTGCCTGAACGCCCCAGCCGATGATCGCCACGGGAATGCCGACAAGTGGAAACGCCCACCGCGCCTGCGCAAGGCTTGGCGCGGGGTCGTCCAACTGCCCGGCAGGCAGGCGCGTCAGCAGCATCAGGGCCAGCCGCGCCTCGTCAAGGAGGCGGCGCGGTGTCATCCGCCCGAAACGCCCGCTTCCGCGAACGTCGACATGCCGTTGTGGCAGGCCAAGGCCGCGCGCACGACCATGAGCGCAAGGGCCGCGCCCGAGCCTTCGCCCAGCGCCATGCCGAAGGACAGAACCGGCTCCTTGCCCATCGCCTTGCACAAAAGTGCGTGGCCCGGCTCGGCGCTGGCATGACCGATCAGACAATGCGCCAACAGGGCCGGGTCTGCGGCGAAAAGCGGGGCCGTGGCCGCCGAGCAGATGAACCCGTCCAGCAGCACCGGGATGCCCGCATGGCGCGCAGCCAAAACCGCGCCGCAGATCGCTGCCTGCTCTCGCCCGCCCAAAGCGGCCAGCTTGCCCATGGGCGACAGCGCGCCGTGACGCGCCGCCCCTGCCGCGACCACCCGCGCTTTCAGCGCAATCCCTGCCGGGTCCGACCCGGTGCCGCGCCCGACCCATTGATCCGCTGTTCCCCCGAAAGCGCCATGGGCCAGCGCCGCCGCAACCGTCGAATTGCCGATCCCCATTTCGCCGAGGATCAGGATATCCGCGTCTGGATCAACCGCTGCCGCCCCTTGGTTGAGCGCCTCGAGGCACTCTGCCTCGCTCATCGCGGGGCCAAAGGTGAAGTCCTGTGTCGGGCGATCCAACTCCAGCGCTATCACCGTCAAGTCGGCCTGCGCCATGGCGCAAAGCTGGTTGATCGCCGCCCCGCCCGCGCGGAAGTTGGCGACCATCTGCGCCGTCACCTCTTGCGGGAACGGATTCACGCCCTGCGCGCAGATGCCATGGTTGCCCGCAAAGACCAGCGCCTGCGCCTTGGTGATCGCCGGGTGCGCCGTCTTGCGCCATCCGGCCATGAAACACGCGATCTCCTCCAGCCGTCCAAGCGATCCCGGTGGCTTGGTCAGCTGCGCCTGCCGATCCCGCGCCGCTTGCGCCGCGCCGTCATCGAAAGCGGGCAGGGTCGCGGCCATGTCCGCGATTGCGTCAAGGGAATTGAGGATCAGAGCAGATTTCATTGAGGTTTGACCTTGATCGGATAGCCCGCGACACACAGGAAAACCTCGTCGCAAGCCAGCGCCACACGTTGATTGAGAAGGCCCGCCGCGTCACGGAAGTCGCGGGCCAGCTTGTTTTCGGGGACGATCCCTGCGCCGACCTCGTTGGTGACGAACACGACCGGCGCGGTCAGAGTGGGCAAGGCCTCGACCAGTGCATCGGTTGCGGCGGCCCAATCGTGACCGCCCAGCATCAGGTTGGACAGCCACAGGGTCAGGCAATCGACAAGGCGCGGTGTGCCTCCATCGGTGCTGACAAGGGCGTGCAACAGCGCCATTGGCTCGGCCACCGTCTGCCACTCTGCTCCGCGCCGGGCGCGGTGTTGCGCGATCCGCGCCTCCATCTCGGCGTCGAAGGCCTGAGCGGTGGCGATGTAGATCGCAGATGGCCCAAGATCGAGCGTCAGGCGTTCTGCCAGCCCGCTCTTGCCCGAGCGGGCACCTCCGGTAATCAGGATCGACTTTGCCATGGCGCCGTGACAAATCAGAAATCCGAATGGGAAGGAAGCTGAAAATGGCCGCCATCGGTCGCGACGAACTGGTGTTGATCCGGCATGCGCCCGCAGACCATGGCGGGCGGATGTGCGGGCGAACGGACGTGGCGGCGCTGGTGCCCCCGAGCGAGGATCTGGCGGGACTGCGCGCGCGACTTGAAGGATGCGACGTCGTCACAAGTCCCGCGCGCCGCTGCCGGGAAACCGCTGCTGCGCTCTTCCCACACCGCCCCTTGCCGCAAGACGACCGCCTGTGGGAGCAGGATTTCGGCCAACATGAAGGCCTGTCCTTCGCGGAAATTCCCGATCTGGGCCCGCTTGCCTTGCCCGAACTGGCGCAGCATCGCCCGCCCGGCGGCGAAAGTTTCGCCGACATGGCCGCCCGCGTGACACCGGCGCTGATGGCACTGGCAGAGCGCGTCCGTTCCAACGGCCCGGTGGCTGTGATTGCCCATGCCGGAACCGTCCGGACGGGGCTTGGACTGGCGCTGGGACAGGCCGCCATGGGGTTGGCATTCGAGGTTGCCCCGCTGTCGATGACCCGGCTCAGGTGCTTTCCGGGCGGCGTGTCGATCATTTCTACCAATCTCATCGACGCCTGAGGATGGCAGTCGTCACTGGGCATTTCGGGGAGTGGGTGCAGGGCCGTCTTGGCCCGGACGGGCCGCTTGTGCTGGTGACAGTCGCATGTGATGCGCTGCATGTCCGGGCCGATCGGATGGGCGACGGGCCTCTAGCGCTGGAGCAGGCACCCGCGATCTTGCCGCTGGAACGTGCCGCGCGGTTTCTGGAGCTGATCGGCGCCGCACCGGGGCGGTTCCGGCTTGTCGCCAACATGCCGCCGGGCGGCGGTGCTGGGGCGTCGACCGCCGCCCTTCTCGCCTTGGCGGAAGCAGCGGGGTGCCATGTGGCCGATCTGGCGCAAAGCTGCGTCGCGGTTGAGGGCGCCAGCGATCCGCTGATGCTGCCCCGTCCGGACGCAGTCCTGTGGGCCCCCCGCGAGGGGCGAGTGGTGGCGCCCTTACGCCCCCTTCCCTGCGCCGAGATCGTGGCAGGCTTCTGGGGGCCGCCGATCGCCACCGATCCGGCAGACATGCGGTTTCCCGACGTGGCCGATCTGATCGAGGCTTTGGAGGGCATGACCACGCTCAAGGACCTGGCGGAGATTGCCACAGCCTCTGCCACCCGCTGCACCGCCTTGCGCGGGCCGCAGGATGATCCGACGGAAGCCTTGGCGATGGACCTCGGCGCTTTGGGGCATCTGCGCGCCCATACAGGATCGGCGCGGGGGTTGATCTTTATCCCCGGCACTGCCCCGAGCCGGGCCGAGGAAACCCTGCGCGATGCCGGTTTCGCCCAGATCCTGCGGTTCCGGACCGGAGGCCCGGGGTGAATTTTGCCGCGATGATATTGGTGGCTTGCCTGATCGACGCCGCCATCGGCTGGCCAGACGCGCTCTATCGCCGGATCGGCCACCCGGTGACATGGATCGGCGCGGTGATAAACGCACTGGAGAGGCGCTGGAACCGGGGCGGCAAAGGGCAGCGACTGGGCCTTGGAGCGGCGACGGTTGTCGTCACCCTTGCCATCGCTGTTGTCCCCGCGCTGGTGGTTCAACGCGCCTTGCCCGAGACGTGGATCGGCATTCTTTCGGGGGGCGTCATGTGCTGGCCGCTGATGGCCCTGCGCTCGATGCATGTCCATGTTGCGGCGGTGGCCAAGCCTTTGGCACAGCGCGACGTGCCGGCGGCCAGGCTGGCCGTCTCGATGATCGTCGGGCGCGATCCGGCCTTGCTGGATGAGGCGGGCATTGCGCGGGCGGCGCTTGAGAGTCTGGCCGAGAATACCTCGGACGGGATCATTGCGCCGGTGTTCTGGGGAGCGGTGGCCGGGTTGCCGGGATTGCTGGCCTACAAGGTCATCAACACCCTCGATTCCATGATCGGCCATCGCAACAGCCGATATGAGTATTTCGGCAAGGTCGCCGCCCGGATCGATGATCTTGTGAACCTGATCCCCGCCCGCCTGACGGGTCTGTTGTTCGGGCTGGCCTCCGGGCGACTTCGCGCGGCGGTGCGCGTGATGTTGCGCGATGCGCGCCACCACCGCTCGCTTAATGCGGGCTGGCCCGAGGCGGCGATGGCGGCGGCGCTTGGCGTGCGCCTTTCCGGTCCGCGCGTCTATGGCGACCGGGTGGCGAACGAGCCATGGTTGAACGCAGGCGCCCCCGATCCGGATGCCACGGCCCTTACGCGCGGCCTTGCGCTCTACCGCCGCGCGATGGTTGGTAAGGGCGCGGTTCTGGCGGGCATTGCGGCCATCGTCTGGGCGGCTTTCTGAAGGATCTGCACGATGCGCGATCATGGCGGCGATCTGGACCGGGCGAAGGTGCGCTTCGGTGGGGACGGCTGGCTTGACCTGTCGACCGGGATCAATCCCGTGCCCTTTCCGCTGCCGCCAATGCCCGCTGCTGCGTGGAACACCCTGCCCACGGGCGCGGACATGGCCGCGTTGGAGATGGCGGCGCAGTCGGCCTATGGCACCCGCGCCGCCATCGTCGCGACAGCCGGCGCGCAGGCGGCGATCCAGGTGGTGCCGCGCCTGAGCGTGCCGGGGCGGGCTTGCGTGGTTGGCCCAACCTATAACGAGCACGCGGCTGCGCTGGCGGCGCAGGGATGGTCGGTGGCGCAGGTGCAGACAATCGAGGACGCGGAAGGCGCCGATCTGGCCGTCGTGGTGAACCCCAACAACCCGGACGGTCGGCAATGGCATCCCGAGGCGCTGCTTGCTGTGCGCGACCGGGTGGGGCTTTTGATTGTAGACGAGAGTTTTGCCGATCCTGAACAGCACCTGTCACTTTGCCCGATGGTCCATCGGGAGGAGGATCGCCTGATCATTCTGCGATCCTTCGGAAAGTTCTACGGGTTGGCAGGTTTGCGGCTTGGCTTCATCGTCTCTGGCGAGGCGATTGCGGATCATGTGAGGGCGTTGGTGGGGCCATGGGCCGTCAGCGGCCCGGCGATCGTGGCGGGCACGGCCGCGCTGACCGATAGGGAATGGCATGCGCAGACCTGCCATCGGCTGATCCAGGATGCGGCGCGATTGGATAAGTTGGCGCAAGCGACGGGGTGGCGGATTGTGGGTGGGACGACCCTGTTTCGGACCTATGACACCGGCGATGCCGGAAGGGCGCAGGAGCAGCTGGCGAGGGGGCGCGTCTGGTCGCGGATATTCCCCTATTCCGACAGCTGGCTGCGCCTTGGTCTGCCGGGAACCGAGGCAGACTGGGCGCAGCTATCCTCGGCGTTGGCGGGCTGAGCCGCGGCCCTTAGCGCGCCACCGCCAGCAGGCCGTCGACGTCCACATGCGCTTCCAGATGATCGGCGAGTGCGTCGAGCGTCGCCTCGACCCCGGCGTCATACCCGCCGTGGGAGACCACACCAAACCCTGCCAGCCAAGCGGCGCGGAAGGCATCGTCGCGGAACATGCCGTGCAGATAGCTTCCCTGCACGCGGCCATCGACGCTGATCGCACCTTCGGCCTCGCCGCCGAGATGGGCAAAGGGCCGAGCCCGGTCGGGACCGTCACTTTGGCCGATATGAATCTCGTAGCCGCGAAACGGCACTTGGGTCGCGGCATGGGTGGCGGCAACCTCGGTCAATCGCTTGTCGGGCGTCATCACGGTGTCGATGTCCAGCATCCCAAGCCCGGCATCCGTCCCCGCCGCCCCTTCGATCCCCAGCGGATCGGCGACCGAGCGGCCCAGCATCTGAAAGCCTCCGCAAATCCCCAAGACATGCCCGCCGCGCCGCCGATGGGCGGCAAGGTCGATATCCCAGCCCTGCGCGCGCAGGAACGCCAGATCGCCCCGTGTCGATTTGCTGCCCGGCAGGATCACCAGATCGGCGTCGCCGGGAATCGGCTGGCCCGCCGCCAGCATCGTCAGCCGCACACCGGGTTCCTGCGCCAGCGGGTCGAGATCGTCGAAATTCGCGATCCGGGACAGGCGCAGGCAGACGATGTGCAGGCCGTCTTCGCGACGCGTCGTTGAAATATCCAGCGCATCTTCTGCCGGCAATCGCCACGCCTCACCGAACCACGGAACCACGCCGAACCCGCGCCATCCGGTATGCTGTTCGATTAACTTGTAGCCATCTTCGAAAAGGCTTGGATCGCCCCGAAACTTGTTGATCAGGAAACCTTGGATCAGCGCGGCATCCTCAGGGGCGATCACCGCTTGGGTCCCCACGATCTGCGCGATCACCCCGCCCCGGTCGATGTCGCCGCACAAGATCACCGGCACGTCCGCCGCGCGGGCAAAGCCCATATTGGCGATGTCGCCCGGGCGCAGGTTGACCTCTGCCGGACTGCCCGCGCCTTCGACAATCACCAGATCATGGATCGCGCGCAGGCGGTGGAAGCTTTCCAGCACCTTCTCGAGCAACTGCGGCTTGAGCTTGATGTAGTCCCGCGCCCGGGCCGTCGCAAAGCGCTTGCCCTGCACGATCACCTGCGAGCCGGTATCGGATTCCGGCTTGAGCAGCACCGGGTTCATGTCGGTATGCGGCGCCAGCCCGCAGGCAAGGGCCTGCAACGCTTGCGCGCGCCCGATCTCGCCGCCGTCGGACGTGACGGCGGCATTGTTGGACATGTTCTGCGGCTTGAACGGTGCGACGGATAGCCCGCGCCGCGTCATCGCGCGGGCGAGGCCCGCGACCAGAACCGACTTGCCCACGTTCGAGCCGGTGCCCTGAATCATGATCGCTCGCGCCACGGGATGGGTCCTCAGAACTCGATACCCTTCTGCGCCTTCACCCCGTCGCGAAAGGGATGCTTCAACAGCGTCATCTCGGTCACCAGATCCGCCGCCTCGATCAATTCGGGCTTGGCGTTGCGCCCGGTGAGGCAGACATGGGTCATGACGGGCTTCTGGTTCAGCAGGAAATCGACCACCTCGTCGATATCCAGATAATCATAGCGCAACGCGATGTTGATCTCGTCTAGCAGCACGAACTGGATCTGCGGATCAAGAATTTGTTCCTTGGCAATCCGCCACCCGTTCTGCGCCGCTGCGATATCGCGTTCACGGTCCTGGGTTTCCCAGGTAAACCCCTCTCCAGACACGAAGAACCGGCATTCCTCGGCAAAACGGTCGCGCAGGAACGTCTTTTCGCCCGTCTCCCAATTGCCCTTGATGAACTGCACCACGGCACAGGGCATCTGGTGCGCGATGCAGCGCATGATCATCCCGAACCCAGACGAGGACTTGCCCTTGCCCGCCCCGGTATGGACCATGATCAGGCCCTTTTCCTCGGTCTTGGTCTCCATCATCTTGTCGCGCGCGACCTTGATCTTGCGCATCTTGTCGGTGTGGCGGGTGTTGATGTCGTCGCTCATGCGGCGCTCCTCATGCTTGACAAGGTGGGAAATAGCGGCGCATCTGGCCGCGTGTTGGTGCCTGTGTAAACAGGTGAAAAGGGAATGTGCAGCCTCTGATTACAGGAGGCCAAGCGCAGCCGCCCCCGCGACCGTGACCGGAAAGGTCGCCCCGATCGCCACTGGCCAATGCCGGGAAGGCGGGGTGCCCGCAGGCTGATCCGCTTGGGTTCATGCCGATATCCGCAAGCCGGGAGACCTGCCAGCACGGCGCGTTCCGCACGGAATGCGCCTGAACGAATGACGAAACCGGACGGGGTGTTCTGGTGTCGGGAAAGCGGCCCTTGCAACGGGCAGCGCCCCGTATCCGCCCGTCTCCCTGCCGATGGGACCACGACAGATGACGCTTGCAGAGGCCCCCATGGTGCCGGAAACGACCGAGCTTCTTGTCTGCGTCAAGTGCAAGCGTGGGCAGGAAATCCCCGATGACGACCGCCGCCCCGGCCAGCGCCTTTACGATGACCTCAGCGCGCGCGACCTGCCGCCGGGCATCCGCCTGCGGGCTGTGGAGTGCCTGCAGAATTGCGACCACGGCTGCACCGTGGCCCTGCGCGGTGGCAATCGTTGGACCTATGTTTACGGAAACGTCGACGAAGCGTCGCATCCGGACGTGATCCTTGACGGCCTGATCCGCTATCACGCCACAGTTGATGGACTGATCCCGTGGCGCGAACGCCCGGAGCACTTCAAACGCAACTGCATCGCCCGCATTCCCCCCAAAACCTTCGCAGACCCCCTTGAGGAGGCCGCAAAATGACCGATCTGACCAAACTTCCCGTGACCGTTATCACCGGCTTTCTGGGTTCTGGCAAAACCACGCTGATCCGGCACCTGATGCAGAACCCCGGCGGCAGGCGGCTGGCGGTTGTGGTCAACGAGTTCGGCGATGTCGGGGTGGATGGAGAGATCCTGAAGGGCTGCGCGATCCCCGAATGCCCGATCGAAAACATCGTCGAGCTGGCCAATGGCTGCATCTGCTGCACCGTGGCCGATGATTTCATTCCGACGATCGAGGCGCTGATGGCGCTGAACCCGCGCCCCGATCACATCCTGATCGAAACCTCCGGGCTGGCATTGCCCAAGCCCCTGCTGAAGGCCTTCGAATGGCCTGCAATCCGCTCGAAAATCACCGTCGATGGGGTGATCGCGCTTGCCGATGCCGAAGCAGTTGCCGCAGGCCGCTTTGCCCCCGATCTGGCGCGGGTCGAGGCGCAGCGGCTGGCCGATGACAGCATCGACCACGAAACGCCCCTGTCCGAGGTGTTCGAGGATCAGATCGCCTGCGCCGACATCATCCTGCTGACCAAGACCGATCTGGCCGGTCCCGAGGGCGTCGCCAAAGCCCGCGCCGTCATCGCCGCCGAAACGCCCCGTCCGCTGCCTGTCGTCGTGGTCTGCGAAGGCGTCATCGACCCACGCATCATTCTGGGCCTTCAGGCCGCCGCCGAGGATGACCTCGACGCACGCCCCAGCCACCATGACGGCCATGATGATCACGACCACGAGGATTTCGACAGCATCGTGGTGGATATCCCCGAACTGACCGACCCCGAGCATCTGGTGCGCGCCATCGAGGCGCTTGCCCGCGACCACAACATCCTGCGGATCAAGGGCTATGCCTCGGTCGCGGGCAAGCCGATGCGCCTGCTGGTGCAGGCCGTCGGCGCGCGGGTCCGGCATCAGTTCGACCGTCCGTGGCAGGCGGGCGAGACGCGTCAGGGCAGGCTGGTGGTGATCGCCGAGCATGACGATATCCAGCCCGCCCTGATCCACGCGGCGCTTGGTGTGACGCAGGCGGCAGCCGCCGAATAGCGCAAGGGCGGGGCGCCTCGACATGCACGTCATCTTTCGCGAAAGCCACGGGCTGGAGGAAAGCGAGACCCCGACCGATCTGGGCCAAAGCCCGGCGGATCTGGTGGTTCTGTCGTTCTCCGACAGCGACCTCGGGGCCTTTGCGGAAGGCTGGCATCGGGGCGGCGGCACGGCAGGCGGTTTGCCGACGCTGCGGCTTGCGAACCTTGTGGCGCTGAAGCATCCGCTGTCGGTCGACACCTATGTCGAACAGACGCTCGCTGGTGCCAAGGGCATCGTGATACGCCTGATCGGCGGGGTGCCCTACTGGGCCTACGGCTTGCAGCAGGTGAAGGCGTTGGCTCAGCGCAATCAGATTGCCTTGGCCGTCCTGCCGGCCGATGGCCGTCCCGATCCGCGTCTCGACGCGTTTTCCACGCTACCCGTCTCCACTCTGCGCCGGTTGCAGCATCTGTGCGACAATGGCGGGGCCGTGGCGGCCCATGCGGCACTTGCGCAACTGGCATTGGCTGCGGGGCTTTACGCACGCCCTGTGGCTGGCTCGAAGGTGCTGCCGATGGTGGGCGCGTGGACGCCCGAGAATGGCGTGACCTGTCCGGTCTTTGCCCTGACGCCCAGCGACAGGCCACGCGTCCTCATCACGTTCTACCGGTCCTATCTGGTCGCTGCCGACCTTGACCCGATCAGGGCGTTGATCCACGCGTTCGAGGCGCGGGGATACGACACGTTGGCGCTGTTCGCGCCGTCGCTCAAAGCGCCGGACGCGGCAGGCTGGTTGCGGCGGCAGGTGGCGCATTACGCGCCGCAAGCGGTGGTGAACGCCACGGCGTTCAGCGGCAAGGGCGACGATGGCACCTCGCCGCTCGATGCCGCCAATGTCCCGGTATTCCAGGTGGCGCTTGCCACCTCTACCCGCGCTGCATGGGCCGAGGCGGATCGCGGCCTCTCCCCCACCGATCTGGCGATGCATGTGGTGTTGCCCGAGGTCGATGGCCGGATCATGGGCGGGGTCGCGTCGTTCAAGGAAGCGGGCGTGAGCGACCCGGATCTGCAGTTCGCCCGCTACGGCCACCGGGCCGATGGCCCCCGGATCGAGGCCATTGCCGCGCGGGTGCATGGCTGGCTTCGCATGGCCGCCTCCCCTGTCGCCGAGCGCCGCCCGGCGCTGGTGCTGTCGACTTATCCCGGCAAGGACTGGAACATCGGCCACGCCGTGGGCCTTGATGCGCCCGCCTCGGCCCGCGCCATCCTCGACGATCTGCGCGGCGCGGACTATGCGATCCCGGAAGCTGCCCGACCGTTGGAACACGCCCTTCTGGCGCGCGACGTCACGTGGCCCCTGGACGCCTACAAGGCCGCCCTCGCCACCCTGCCGCAATCCCTGCGCGATGACCTGACCGCCGCATGGGGCGCGCCCGAGGATGACGCGGACGCCAAGGATGGCCATCTCCATTTCGCCGCGCTCCGGCTTGGCCAAGCCACGATCGCCCTGCAACCCGAACGCGGCACGCCCAGAACCCGCGACGACGACTATCACGACCTGTCCCGCACGCCGCGCCACGGCTACGTTGCCTTCTATCTCTGGCTGCAGACCCATGCCGACGCGCTGATCCATATCGGCGCGCATGGCACCCTCGAATGGCTGCCGGGCAAATCCGTCGCGCTGTCGGGCGCTTGCTGGCCGGAAGTGCTGACCGGTGCCCTGCCCGTCATCTACCCGTTCATTGTCAACGATCCCGGCGAAGCGGCGCAGGCCAAGCGCCGTATCGGTGCGGTCACGCTGGGTCACATTCCGCCCCCCCTGCGCACCAGCGGCACGCCCGAGCGTCTGACCCGGCTGGAGGCGTTGCTCGACGAATTCTCCAACGCCGATGGCCTCGACCCACGCCGTCGCGACCGCCTGCAGGCCGACATCCGCGCCGAGGCGCAGGCGCTGGGGGTGGAGGGCGATCTGGGCCTCGATCTTGCCAGCAGCAGTGCCGAGGCGATCACCCGGATCGATCGCTTTGTGTGCGACGTGAAGGAAAGCCAGTTCGGCGAGGGGCTTCATATCTGGGGCCGCCCGGCGCGCGCCGGTGCCGGTTTCGACACAAAACCCTCGACCGACGCCGAGAGGCTGTCGCTACTCGATGCGCTGGACGGACGCCGGATCGCCGCCGGCCCGTCGGGGTCGCCCTATCGCGGCAGGACCGACGTGATGCCGACCGGGCGCAACATGTTCACCACTGATCCGAGGTCCGTCCCCACCCGCGCGGCTTACGCGCAGGGGGCGGTTCTGGCGCGGGAACTTGTGCGCCGCCATCTGCAGGACGAAGGCGATTGGCCGCGCGGATTGATCGTTGACCTGTGGGGCTCGGCGACGATGCGCACGGCGGGCGAGGAATTTGCCATGGCGCTGTCTTTGCTAGGCGTGCGTCCAACGTGGGACGCCGGATCGGAGCGGGTTTCGGGCATCGAAGTGGTGCCGATAGCCGAGCTGGATCGCCCCCGCATCGACGTGACGCTGCGTGTCTCGGGCCTGTTCCGCGACGTGTTCCCGACGCTGTCGACGCTTTTTGGTCAGGCGATCCGGGCGCTTGCCGCCCGCGACGAGGCACCTGACTGGAACCCCTATGCGGGCCGGTCCGACCTTGCGCGCGTCTACGGCCCCGCTCCGGGCAGCTTCGGCCTCGGCATGGGGGCCGCGTTGGAGGACTTCTCCGAGGAAGGCCGTCGCGCGGCAGGTGCTGCGTGGCTGACGGCGTCTGCATGGGCGCTTGATGGTGACGCGGCAGTTCGGGACGATCAAGGCATCAAGGCCCGCGTGGCCGAGGCCGACAGTTTCGTTCACCTGCAGGATCTGCCGGAAACCGACCTGCTGCTGGCCTCTGACTATGCCGCACACGAGGCGGGATTTGCCGCGGCCCAGGCCCTGACGGGGGGTAAGGCCGCGCTCTACCACCTTGACAATACCGATCCCGCGCGCCCCCGCGCCCGCGCCCTTCCCGAGGAAATCGCGCGCGTTGTGCAAGCGCGCGCCGCCAACCCCGCCTGGATCGCGGGCATGCGCGACCATGGCTTTCGCGGGGCGGCCGAGATTGCCCTGACGCTTGATCACATGGCGTCCTTTGCGCATCTGGCCGGCGCCGTGGCGCCGCATCTTTTCGACCTCTACCACGACGCGACCCTTGGCGATCCTGTAACCGAGGCCTTCATGCAGGACGTCAACCCGGAGGCGCTTGCCGCCATGCGGGCCCGGTTCGCCGCCCTTCTGGACGCTGGCCTGTGGCAGACCCGCCGGAACTCGGTTCTGGCCGGGCTGGAGGCGCGGGTATGAAGGCCGCCGCCTCCGTCAAGGGCTGGTGCCCGGGCGCCTATCGCCCGATGATGTCCGCCGATGGGTTGGTGGTGCGCGTGCGCCCCGTTCGCGCCCGGCTGACGGCAGAGCAGGCCTTGGGCTTGTGTTCCCTGTCGCAAGACCATGGCAGCGGATCTCTGGACCTGACCAACCGTGCCAATCTGCAACTGCGCAGCGTGAGGCCCGACGCCCATGAGGACGTCCTGCAAGCGCTGGCCGCGCTGGATCTGCTGGACGCCGACCCGAAACTGGAGAGCCGCCGGAATATCCTGACCACGCTGTTCTGGACGGCGGGCGATCTGACGGATCGCCTGAATGGGGCGGTGCTGGCGTCGCTGGTGCGCCTGCAGCCACTTCCGGCAAAGGTCGGGATTGCGGTTGATACCGGTTCCGTGCCGATGCTTGCTACGGCATCTGCGGATTTCCGGTTCGAGCGGTCTGCCGAGGGCCTGATCCTCCGCGCTGATGGCGCGCCTGCCGGTCGGCAGATCACCGAGGCGGGCGCCATCACCGCCCTGATCGAGATGGCGGACTGGTTTGCCGCGCACAGAACCGACGACCTGAGACGCATGGCGCAGGTGGTGGCCACCGCACCGCTGCCACCCGACTGGACCCAGACAAAGCCGTTGCCGTCAAACATGCCGCCCGAACCCGGCCTGCATGACATGGGCGCCCTGCTTGGCGCGCCCTTCGGCCAGATCGACGCGGGTGCCTTGGCACGAACTATGCACCAAAGCGGCGCAACCGGGCTGCGCCTGACGCCGTGGCGGTTGTTCTTGCTGGAAGGCGCTCAGGTGCCGGTTGCATCCCCCTTTGTCACTTCCCCCGGCGATCCGCTGCTGAACGCCGATGCATGCCCGGGCGCGCCTTATTGCCCCTCGGCGACGGTGGAAACCCGCACCCTCGCCCGCGCGCTGGCCCCCAATATCGAGGGAAGCCTTCACGTGTCGGGCTGCGCCAAGGGCTGTGCGCGGTCGCGCCCGGCGACCACCACCCTTGTCGGGCGGGACGGGCGTTTTGACCTTGTCGAACAGGGCTGTGCGTGGGATGCCCCGGCGCGAACGGGCGTCTCGCCGCACGACATTCTGGACGGAGCATAGCGCCGCGATGACCTACAGCTACCAGACCGACGGCGCGGCGATCTACCTGCAATCATTCGCGATGATCCGGGCCGAGGCCGACCTGTCCCGCTTCGTCCCCGATGAGGAACAGGTTGCCGTTCGGATGATCCATGCGGCGGGTATGGTGGGGCTGGCGCCGTTCCTGCGATTCTCGCCCGGGTTCGCCGGCGTCGCCCGAACGGCGCTGGAACAGGGCGCGCCGATCCTGTGCGATGCCCGCATGGTGTCCGAAGGTGTGACGCGCACGCGACTGCCTGCCGACAACCGGGTGATCTGCACGCTGCACGATGACGGCGTCCGCGAGTTGGCCGCCAAGATGGGCAACACCCGTTCCGCTGCTGCGCTGGAACTGTGGCGGCCGCATCTGGCCGGTGCCGTGGTGGCCATCGGCAACGCGCCGACGGCGCTCTTTCATCTGCTCAACATGCTGCAATATCCGCAATGCCCGCGCCCTGCCGCGATCATCGGCTGCCCGGTGGGCTTTGTCGGCGCGGTCGAGTCCAAAGACGCGCTTTGGGCAGACCAACCGGTGCCCTGCTGCATCGTGCAGGGCCGCCTTGGCGGCAGCGCCATCACCGTCGCCGCGATCAACGCGCTGGCAAGTCGCACCGAATGACCGACGCGCGCAAGATTGGCACGGTCTATGGCCTGGGCCTCGGCCCCGGCGACCCGGACCTGATGTCGGTGCGCACCGATCGGTTGCTGCGCACTGCCCGCCACGTCGCCTATTTCCGCAAGATGGGCCGCCCCGGTCAGGCCCGCAGCATTGTCGAGGGGATGCTGCGCGACGCTGCCGTGGAATTCCCGATGGAATACCCCGTCACGACGGAAATTCCCTTGACCGATCCGCGCTACAACGCCAGCCTCTCGGGCTTCTACGCCGATTGCACCGCCCATCTGCGCACCCTCTGCGAAGGGGGCGAAGATGTGGTTGTCCTGTGCGAGGGCGACCCGTTCTTTTACGGCTCGTTCATGCATCTCTACACCCGACTGCAGGGCATCGCCCCAGTGCAGGTGGTGCCCGCAATCACCGGCATGTCGGCGGCCTGGACCGCGACGGGGCAGCCGATCACCTGGGGCGACGATATCTTGTCGGTGCTGATGGGCACCCTTCCCGAGGATACGCTGGCCGAGCACATGGCGCGCAGCGACGCGCTGGTGGTAATGAAGATCGGGCGCAACATGGACAAGATCCGCGCGGCGCTGAGGCGCGCGGGAAAGTATGACGCGGCGTGGCTTGTCGAATACGCCTCCATGCCCGGCCAGACCGTGCAAAAGCTGTCGGAGGCCGAGGATAAGGTGACGCCCTATTTCTCGATCGTCGTGGTCCATGGTCAGGGGCGGCGACCGTGAGCGGTTGGGTCGTGATCGCGGGCCTTGGGCCGGGTGCCGATGCGATGGTCACGCCCGAGGTTCAGGCGGCATTGGCCGAGGCCACCGACGTTGTTGGCTACATTCCCTATGTCGCGCGTGTCGCGGAACGGCCCGGATTGACGCTCCACCCGTCGGACAATCGGGTCGAACTCGACCGCTCGCGCCACGCGCTGGAGATGGCAAGCCAAGGGCGCCGCGTCGTCGTGGTCTCCTCCGGCGATCCCGGTGTCTTCGCCATGGCCTCGGCGGTATTCGAAGCGGTGGAGGCCGGCCCCGACACCTGGCGCGATCTCGACATTCGCGTATTGCCCGGCATCACCGCCATGCTTGCCGCCGCCGCCCGCACCGGCGCGCCCTTGGGCCACGATTTCTGCGCCATCAATCTCAGCGACAACCTCAAGCCCTGGTTCGTGATCGAAAAACGCCTGCGCCTTGCGGTCGAGGCGGATTTCGCAATGGCCTTCTACAACCCCCGCTCGAAATCCCGGCCCGAAGGGTTTGCCAAAGCGCTCGATATCCTGAAACAGGCTTGCGCCGATACCCGCCCGGTGATCTTCGCCCGCGCCGTTTCCACACCGGACGAGCACATCCGAGTTGTGCCATTGCCCGACTGCACCCCCGACATGGCCGACATGCGCACCATGGTGATCGTCGGCAATTCGATGACGCGCGTCATCACGAGGTGCGGTCCGCCGATTGTCTACACACCCAGATCGGTCGGGACATGAGAGAGCCAGTCCAGCACCTCTGCCACGGAATGCGCTTCTTGCCGGGGCGCAATCGCAGGGCGGTCGATCATCACGACCGGCAGGCGCAACTGCCGCGCGGCTGCCAGCTTGGCCGAGGCACCCGAGCCGCCGGCATTCTTGGACACGACCAGTTCGATGCGATGCTCGCGCATCAGTGCCAGATCCCCCGCCTCGGAAAACGGTCCGCGATCGACGACCACGTGATGGTCGGGGAAGGGCAGCGGCGTTTGCGGCGGGTCCACCAGTCGCAGCAGGTAGAAATGCTGCGGATTGGGCGCGAACTCGGCCAGATGCATGCGACCGACGGCCAGCATGACGCGTGTCGGATCGCGGTCCAATGCAGCCACGGCCCCCGCGATGTCGGTCACATTGCACCAGTGATCGCCGGCTTGCATGACCCACGGCGCGCGGGTCAGGGCGATGTGCGGGACGCCCGCCTTCGCGCAGGCGGCGAGGGCATTGCCGCTCATCTGCGCCGCGAAGGGGTGCGTGGCGTCGATCAGATGGGTGATTTTCTCGGCCTTCAGGTAAGCCACAAGCCCGTCCACACCGCCGAACCCGCCGACCCGCTGTGGCAGGGGTTGGCGCACCGGACGCTCGACCCTTCCGGCAAACGAGATTGTGCCGTGAACACCTTTTTCGGCCAGCGCCCGGCAGAGCGCCGTCGCCTCGGTCGTGCCGCCAAGGATCAGAAGGTTGGGGCTCATGTCTGACGCTCCTTGGGTGACGATCATCGGTATGGGGGAGGATGGCCCGGACGGCTTGTCGCCCGCAAGCAGGTCTGCGCTGGCGGCGGCGGAAATCGTCATGGGACCACCCCGGCATCTGGCATTGTTGCCTGATCTCCCCGCCGAGCGGATCGATTGGCCGGTGCCATTCGCCGATGGAATGGCGCTGCTCTTGGCGCAAAAGCCGCGGCGCACTGTGGTCCTGGCGTCTGGCGATCCGTTCTGGTTCGGCGCGGGGACAAGCATCGGCCAGCATCTGTCCCGCGATGAATGGCAGGCGTTTCCCGGTGTCTCCACCTTCTCGCTGGCGGCGGCGGAGATGGGCTGGCCTCTGGAGACAACGCTGTGCGCAGGCGTCCACGCGGCACCGCTGACGCGTCTGCGCCCCTCGCTGGCCGACGGCGCCCGGATGATCGTGCTGCTCCGCGATGGCAATTCGGTGCAGGCCCTTGCCGATTACCTGATTGCCGAGGGCTTCGCCGCGTCTGACCTGACGGTGATGGAGGCGCTTGGTGGGCCGCGCCAGCGGGTCACGAAAGCCACCGCGACGTCGCTGCAAGACATAGCCTTCGCCCATCCCGTCTGCGCTGCGATCCAGATCTCAGGTGATAGCGCGACGATGCCGCTTGCCTCGGGCCGCCCCGACGACTGGTTCGACAATGACGGCCAGATCACGAAACGCCCTGTCCGCGCCTTGACGCTTTCCGCACTGACCCCGCGCCCGTTCGAGCATCTGTGGGACATCGGTGGCGGATCAGGCTCCATCGCCGTAGAGTGGTTGCTGTCGCACCCCTCGCTGACTGCCACGAGCATCGAGCCGCGCCCCGACCGCGCCGCGCGTATCCGCGCCAATGCCGACCGTCTGGGCGTGGACCGGCTTGCCGTTGTGACTGGGGCGGCGCCAGCGGCGCTTGCAGGGCTGACGCAGCCCGATGCCGTTTTCGTTGGCGGTGGGTTGAGCCGCGTTCTGCTGGACTGGCTGGCGCAGAATCTCGCCCGCGGAACGCGTATAGTGGCCAATGCCGTGACGCTCGAAACCGAGGCGCTGCTGATCGAGGCCCATGGAAGGCATGGCGGCGATCTGCTCAGGGTGGAATTGTCGCAAGCCGGTGCGCTGGGACCGCGCAGGGGCTGGAAAGCCGCCTATCCGATTGTGCAATGGAGCGGGGTGTTATGATCGTGGCAGGCTTCGGATTTCGCGCGGGCGTGACGGTGGACAGCCTGAGCGACGCCTATCAACGCGCCAGTGCCGGGCAGGTCGTGGACAAGATCGCCACCGCCGATGACAAGGCACAGAGCGATGCTTTCCGGCAGTTTGCCGATACCCTCGGTCTGCCTGTCGCTGCCATCCCGCCCTTGGCACTTGCCGCGCAATCCATCCTCACCCGATCGCAAGCCTCGAGCGACGCGCGCAATACCGGCAGCGTGGCCGAAGCCGCCGCCCTTGCCGCCGCTGGCCCGACAGCGCGCTTGGTTGCCGCGCGCGTCATTTCCACCGATCGCATGGCGACCTGCGCCTTGGCCCTGGGGGATATCCAATGACGGTTCATTTCATCGGCGCAGGCCCCGGTGCACCAGACCTTCTTACCCTACGCGGGCGCGATATCATCGCATCCTGCCCGGTCTGCCTCTATGCCGGATCGCTGGTGCCCGAGGCGATTCTGGCCCATTGCCCGCCGGGCGCGAAGATCGTGAACACGGCGTCGATGGACCTCGACCAGATCATGGCCGAGATCACGGCGGCAGATGAGGCGGGCCTCGATGTCGCTCGCCTGCATTCGGGCGACCTGTCGGTATGGTCCGCCATGGGCGAGCAGATGCGGCGCCTGCGCGCCCTGAACATCCCGGTTTCCGTCACGCCCGGTGTGCCGTCCTTCGCCGCCGCCGCCGCCGCCCTTGGGGCCGAGCTGACGCTGCCGGGGCTGGCGCAATCCGTGGTTCTGACCCGCACGCCGGGGCGGGCTTCCTCCATGCCGGAAGGCGAAAGCCTGACCAATTTCGCCGCAACCGGCGCGACACTTGCGATCCACCTCTCGATCCAGAACATCGAAACGGTCGTCGCCGATCTTGCCCCCTCCTACGGGCCCGATTGCCCGGTTGCTGTCGTCTACCGCGCCAGTTGGCCGGATCAGCAGATCATTCGCGGCACGTTGGGCGACATCGCCGCACGTCTGGGCGAAGGAATTTCGCGCACCGCCCTGATCCTTGTCGGTCGCGCCCTGTCCGGGGAAGGATTCGACGAAAGCTGTCTTTACGCAGCCAACTACGACCGCCGCTATCGCCCGCAGACCGCCGACAGCCCTTGGGCAGGCTGGACGCCGGAAGCAGAGAAGCCAAATGACTGACATGGCCGGTATCCTCGTTTCGGCACCGTCATCGGGCACCGGCAAGACCACGGTCATGCTGGGGCTGTTGCGCGCGCTGGTCGAGGATGGGTTGCACGTTCAGCCGTTCAAATCCGGCCCCGATTACATCGATCCGGCCTTCCACCGGGCTGCGTCGGGAAGGGCGTCCTACAACCTCGACACCTGGGCGATGGATGGGGCGTTGCTGGACGCCATTTCGGCGCAGGCACAGGGCGCGGATATCTGTGTCGCGGAAGGGTCCATGGGGCTTTACGATGGCGTCGCCACGCGCGGCATGTCGGGCTTCGGCTCCACCGCCGAGACGGCGTTGCGGATGGGCTGGCCGGTGGTGCTGGTTATCGATGTGGGCGGGCAGGCGCAGTCGGCGGCGGCAACCGCGCTGGGGTTTCAGGCCTACAACCCCGACCTCCGTTTTGCGGGTGTGATCCTGAACCGCGTCGCCTCGCCGCGCCACGAACGCCTGACGCGCCTTGGGATGGACAAGGCCGGCATCCGCGTTCTGGGGTCGCTGCCCCGACGCGGCGATCTGGCCCTGCCCGAGCGGCATCTGGGCCTTGTGCAGGCACGCGAACATCCCGATCTGGAGGTCGCCATCAGGGGCTATGCCGCGTTCCTGCGCGAGCATGTTGACCTTGCCGCGATCAGGGCGGCGGCACACGGCAAGGCACAAGCCCGCGCGGGCCACCTTCCCACCCCCCCGGCGCAGCGGATCGCCTTGGCGCAGGATGCCGCGTTCTCCTTCACCTATCCGCATCTGCTGGAAGGCTGGCGGGTCGCGGGCGCGGAAATCCTTCCCTTCTCGCCCTTGGCAGACGAGGCCCCCGCGCCCCACGCCGATCTTGTCTGGCTGCCGGGCGGCTACCCCGAACTCCACGCGGGCGCTCTGGCCGCAGCCGAGACCTTTCGCACCGGTCTGCGTGCCCATGCCATCACGCGCCCCGTCCATGGCGAGTGTGGCGGCTACATGGCACTGGGCGAAGGGCTGATCGACAAGGATGGCCAACGTCACCGGATGGCTGGCCTGCTGGGGCTTGTCACCAGCTACGAGAAGCGCCAGTTCCGGCTTGGCTATCGCCGCGCGGTGCTTAACGCGCCCCTGCCCGGCCATACCCCCGGATCGGCCTTGCGGGGACATGAATTCCACTATTCCACGATCCTCGAGCAGCCCGACGCCCCGCTTGCGCAGGTCAGTGACGCCGACGGCAACCCGGTGGCTGAAACCGGCTCCCATCGCGGGAAAGTCAGCGGCACCTTCTTTCACCTCATCGCCTCCGAGGGTCCCCAATGAGCGGTTTTGTCAGCTTTGTAGGCTCTGGCCCCGGCGACCCGGAACTGTTGACGCTGAAGGCCGTCGACCGGCTGAAACGGGCGGATGCGGTGCTGTTCGACGATCTGTCCGCTGGCCCGATTCTGACCCACGCGCGGGCAGGCGCGGATCTGGTGGGGGTCGGCAAGCGGGCGGGACGCGCCTCGCCGCGTCAGAACCATGTGAGCCAGTTGCTCGTCGATTACGCCCTGATGGGACAGCGGGTTGTTCGCCTGAAATCCGGCGATTCCGGCCTGTTCGGCAGGCTGGAAGAAGAACTTGTCGCCCTGCGTAAGGCCGGGATCGATTACGAAATCATTCCCGGCGTGCCCTCGGCCTTTGCGGCGGCGGCGGCCTGCGGCATCCCGCTGACCCGCCGCTTCACTGCGCGCCGGGTGCAATTCGTCACCGGCCACGATGCCAACGGCGTGCTGCCGGACGATATCGACCTGAACGCGCTGGCCGACCCGAATGCCTGCACGGTGATTTTCATGGGCAAGCGGACCTTCCCGAAACTGGCGGCGACCCTGATCGCCCTTGGTCTGCCACGCGACACACCGGCGGTGCTGGCCGAGGCGGTCTCGACGCCCGAGCAGCACTTACACCGGTCTACCATCTCCGAACTTGCCAGACGCCTTGAGGCCGAGATCGGGGACAAACCTGCGCTGATCCTTTACGGCCCCCTGGCCGAGATGGGGGTCGGGATTGACTGATCTGTGGCTGATCGGCATTGGCACCGGCAACCCGCTGCACGTCACGCTGGAAGGCCAGCGCGCGATCCGTGACGCCGCCACAGTGCTGATCCCGCGCAAGGGGCACGGCAAAGAGGACCTTGCCCATCTGCGCCACGCCATCCTTGCCGAGGCGGGCGCCACCGGCCGCGTGATCGAATTCGACATGCCCGTGCGCGATGACGGCCTGCCCTATCAGGACCGCGTCGCGGATTGGCACGACACCATCGCCGCGCGCTGGACCGAGGCACTGGCCGATGCGCCCGATGGCCCGGTGGTGCTGCTGGTCTGGGGCGATCCGGGCCTCTATGACAGCACGCTTCGCATTGCCGAACGTCTGCGCCCGCGCCTTTCGGTGCGGGTCATTCCCGGCATCACCGCGCTTCAGGCGCTGACGGCGGCCCATGCCATTCCATTCAACACCGTCAACGGGGCTGTCACCGTGACCACGGGGCGCCGCCTGCGCGACCATGGCTGGCCCGACGGGGCGGAAACTGTTGTCGTGATGCTGGACGGCGAGTGCAGTTTTCTGGAACTGGACCCGACGGGCATCCACATCTGGTGGGGCGGGTTTCTGGGGATGCCCGAGCAATGTCTGGAACATGGCCCCTTGGCCGAGGCGGGACCGCGCATTGTTGCCACGCGGGACGAGGCACGCGCGCGGCATGGCTGGATCATGGATACGTATCTGCTGCGACGAATGCCAAGCGGTTTCTGACCCGATCTGTATCACCCGCGATGCGATGCCGGTTTTCGGGCCGGAGATTTCCGGATGCCAAGGAGTGCGCGGGGTGCGGCCGTCACGAGGCTGCAAGGACAACCCGAACGGTCTGAAGAGGGCCGCGAGGAACCGGAATCTGCCAGGATCGATCGCGGCCCGAGCGGGTCAGTGGGCGATCATCACGTGCCGGACGGCGGTGTAGTCTTCCAGCGCATACATCGACATGTCCTTGCCGTAGCCCGACTGTTTGAGGCCGCCATGGGGCATCTCGTTCACCAGCATGAAATGCGTGTTCACCCAAGTGCAGCCATAGCGCATGCGGGCGGACACCTCCATCGCGCGGCCGACATCCCGGGTCCAGATCGAGGAGGCGAGGCCATAGTCGCTGTCATTGGCCCAGGCTACGGCCTCGTCCGCGTCGGTGAAGCGGGTGACGGAGACGACAGGGCCGAACACCTCGCGCCGGACAATCTCATCCGATTGCAGGGCGCCCGCAACGACGGTCGGCTGGTAATAGAACCCGCTGCCGCCATGCTGATGGCCGCCGGTCGTGATCTCCATATGCTTGTGCTCGCGCGTCCGCTCGACAAAGCTCGAGACGCGGTCGCGCTGGCGCAGCGAGATCAGCGGCGGGATTTCGTTCAGGGTGTCATCGGCGTTGTCGTAGACGATGGTGGAAACGGCAGAGGACAGGTCGGCCACGAGGTTCTCGTAGATCTTCGGTCCAGCATAGATCCGGCACGCAGCCGTGCAGTCCTGACCGGCATTGTAGTAGCCGAACGCCTTCAGCCCATTCACGACACGATCAAGATCCGCGTCATCGAAGATGATGACGGGCGCCTTGCCGCCAAGCTCCAGATGGGTGCGCTTGACGGTCTTGGACGCGGCTTGCAGCACCTTCTTTCCGGTTGCCACATCGCCGGTGATCGAGACCATATCAACGCCCGGATGGCTGATAAGCGCGTTGCCGACGCTGGCACCCTGCCCCACCACCACGTTAACCACGCCCTCGGGCAGGATTTCGGACATCAGTCGCGCCAGCCGCAGGGCCGTCAGCGGGGTCTGCTCGGACGGCTTCAGAACAACGGTATTGCCCCCGGCCAGGGCAGGCGCCAATTTCCAGGCCATCATCATCATCGGGTAGTTCCAGGGCGCAATCGACGCCACAACGCCGATCGGATCGCGCCGCACCATGGAGGTGTGACCAGCCAGATACTCTCCGGCCGCCGAGGTATGCATGTTGCGCACGGCCCCCGCGAAGTAGCGGAAGCAATCGGCCACGGCGGGCACCTCGTCGGCGCGAACGCCGTTGATCGGCTTGCCGCAGTTGAGCGCTTCCAGTTGCGCCAACTCCTCCAGATTTGCCTCGATGGCATCGGCGATCGCCAGCAACTTGGCCGACCGCTCGGACGGCGTGGTGCGCGACCAGCCTTCGAACGCGGCGCGGGCGGCAGCCACGGCGCGGTCGATCTGGCCGGTATTGGCTTCGGGCAGGGTCAGGATCACTTCCCCGGTGCGGGGGTTCAGAACATTCTCCTCGGTGTCGGTCCCGGCCTCGAAGGAGGCGCCGATCAGCATGTTGGTGTCCATAAGCATTCTCCCTTTAAGTCATTTGCCCTGACCGGCGACCGTGTCGGTGCCCCGCGTCAGGTAGTAGGCGCCGAGGATGGGCAGAAAGGTGACCAGCACGACGACCATGGCGACCACATTGGTCACCGGGCGTTCGCGGGGGCGCACGAGTTCCTCGTACATCCAGATCGGCAGAGTCTGTTGTTGGCCGGCGGTGAAGGTCGTCACGATGACCTCGTCGAAGCTGAGCGCGAAGGCGAGCATGCCGCCCGCCAGAAGGGCGGTGGAAATGTTGGGCAGGATCACATAGCGGAAGGTCTGGAAGCTGTTGGCCCCCAGATCCATCGATGCCTCTACCAGACTGCCCGAAACACGCCGAAACCGCGCCACTGCGTTGTTGTAGACGATCACGACGCAAAACGTCGCGTGGCCCAAAACGATGGTCCAGAAGCTGAACGGGATATCTGCCAGGTTGAACGCCGACCGCAGGGAGATGCCGGTGATGATCCCAGGAAGCGCGATGGGCAGGATTACCAGAAGCGACACCGCCTCGCGCCCAAAGAAATGCGTGCGGCTGACGGCGGCGGCGCAGAGCGTGCCAAGGATCAGGGCGATGACGGTCGATATGCTGGCGACACGCACCGACAGGCCAAGCGCTGCCCAGACATCGGGGCGCTCCCACGTGACGGCGAACCAGTGCAGGGTGAAGCCGGGGGGCGGCCATTGGTAGGATGTATCCTCGGTGGTGAAGGCGTAGACGAAGATCAGCAGGATCGGCAGGTGCATGAAGGCAAGGCCAAGCCCTGCCGCGATCTTCAGGCCCAGAGGTGCGCGGTCAGAGTGCATTGAACGCCCCTTGCCGCTTTGCCACCCACAGGTAGACCGCCATCAAAACGATCGGCACCACGGCAAAGGCAGCCGCCAGGGGGATGTTCCCGGCGGTGCCCTGATAGGCATAGACCGCCTGCCCGATGAAGCGGCGCGACGAGCCGATGATCTGCGGAATGATGTAGTCGCCCAAGGTCAGCGAGAAGGTGAAGATCGACCCGGCGATCACCCCCGGCAGCGACAGAGGTAACAGCACGTGGCGGAAGGTCTGCATCGGACGCGCCCCCAGATCGCCCGATGCCTCCAGCATCGAATGCGGCACCCGTTCAAGCGAGGCCTGAATTGGCAGGATCATGAACGGCAGCCAGACATAGAGGAACACCAGAAACGTCCCGGTATAGCTGACCGACAGGGAATTGCCGCCCACCACCGGCAGCGACAGGTAGGCGTCCAAGAGCCAGCCAAGGTGCAGGACCTCGAACAGCCAGTTCAGGATCCCCTCATGGGCTAGGATCAGTTTCCATGAATAGACCTTGACCAGATAGCTCGACCACAGGGGCAGCATCACGCCCAGATAGAACACCGCCTTCCACTTTCCGCGGGCATATCTGGCGGCGTAATACGCCACCGGAAAGCCGATGATCGCCGATCCGATGGTGACAAGCGCGGCCATCACCACGGTGCGGATGATGATGTCGAAATTCGAGGGGCGGAAGAGTTCGAGATAGGTCTTGAGGGTCCATTCGTACTGGATGACGCCCGAGAACTCGTCGATGGAGAAAAAGCTTTGCGCCAGAAGCGCGAACAACGATCCCAGATAGATCACGCCAAGCCATAAAGCGGGCGGCAATATCAGAAGGAAGATCAACAGCTTGGGGTGGCGCCATAGCGCATCCGATAACCGCACCAGCGGGCTGTTGGAGCGCTCGGTGGCGGCCTGATTGCTCATGCGGCACCCATCACATGCAGGTCATCCCTGCTCCAGCTGATTTGGATCCGGGCGCCAACCGCGGGGATTTGCGCGCCCTTGGGCAGAAGCATGGTCATCGGCGCGCCATGGACCTCCATCGCCACCCGCGTGGCGGAGCCGAGGAAACTGACGCTGCGCACAGTCGCGGGGTGGCCAGCTTCAGCCAGCCTGACGGCCTCGGGACGCAGCGCGCCGTAAGCATCCACGCCCGCGATTTCGCGCATGATCCGCGGCGGGAGCACATTGGAGGAACCGACAAAATCGGCCACGAATGGAACCGCCGGGCGGTAATAGATATCCTCCGGCGCGCCGATCTGGATAATGCGGCCCTTGTCGAAGACTGCGACGCGGTCGGCCATCGACAGGGCCTCGCCCTGATCGTGGGTGACGAAGATGAAGGTAATTCCCAGATTGCGCTGAAGGGTCTTCAACTCCTCCTGCATCTGTTCGCGCAGCTTGAGGTCGAGTGCGCCCAAAGGCTCGTCCAGCAGCAGCGCCTTGGGCTTGTTCACCAGCGCGCGCGCAAGGGCCACGCGCTGTCGCTGGCCACCTGACAACTCGGACGGCTTGCGCGCGCCGTAGCCGCCAAGGGCCACCATCTCCAGCGCGGCTTCGGCTTCCTTGTGGCGAGCGGTCCTGGACAGTCCCGCGATCATCAGCCCGTAAGCGACATTGTCGCGCACATTGAGATGCGGGAACAGGGCGTAGTCCTGAAACACCGTGTTGACGGCGCGCTTGTACGGTGGAATGCCCTGCGCCACCTGCCCGAAGATCTGGATTTCACCTGCCGTTGGTTGTTCAAATCCGGCGATCAGGCGCAGGCTCGTGGTCTTGCCCGACCCCGATGGCCCAAGCATCGCAAAGAACTCGCCCTCGGCGATATCAAGGTCGACATTATCGACGGCCTTCACGTCACCATAGTGGCGCGAGACGCCGGAAAAGCGGATGGCAGGGGACATGGGGTTTCCAGGTTGAGGCCCGCCGCCCCTAAACCGGGGCAGCGGGATTGGCTCGGGCGAGGTTACCGGCCGCCAATGACACCGATATAGTCGGACACCCAGCGATAGTAGGGCACGCACTGTCCCTGGCTTTCGCAGTCCGATGTCGGCGTGGTCCAGAAGCGGATCCGCTCGAAATCATCCAGACCGTTGAGGGTGCATCCCTCGGCGGTCTGCATGCCGCGGCCATCGGTGCAGGCGGCGGGAACGGCGGGGTTGGCGCCAAACCAGACCGAGAGGTCGGATTGCAGGTTGGAGGCCAGTGAATGCTCCATCCACATGTAGCTGCAATTGGGGTTTTCGGCATCGACATGCATCATCGTGCTGTCGGCCCAACCCGTCGCGCCTTCTTGCGGGATGGTGGAGGCCACCGGCACGCCCGCAGCCTGCAACAGGTTCACCTGGAATGGCCAGGTGCCCGAGGCCGCCATGCCTTCGTTGGTGAAATCATCGATCTGGATGAAGGCATCGTGCCAGTAGCGGCTGACGATCGTCCGCTGCTCACGCAACAGGTCCAGTGCTGCAGCATATTGCTCGTCGTTCAACTCGAAGGGCGAGGTGATGCCCAGTTCCGGTTGGTGGAACATCAGGAAGTTGGCGGCATCCGCGATGTGGATCGGGCCGTCATAGGCCTGAACCCGGCCTTGGTTCGGCTGCCCGTCCGGCAGGTCCATGGCGCGGAACACGACGTCCCAGCTGGTCGGCGGCTCGGGGAAGACTTCCGTCGAATACACCAACACGTTCGGCCCCCACATGTAGGGAACGCCGTAATGGACGCCATCGACATAGTGCCAGGGCGCTTCCTGCAGGCGCGGATCGACGGTGGACCAGCTTGGGATCAGGTCGATGTTGATCGGCTGCACCCGCTCGCCCGCGACCATGCGAAGTGATGCGTCTCCCGATGCGGTCACGAGATCGAAACCGCCTTCGTTCATCAGCGCGACCATTTCGTCGCTGGTGTTGGCGGTCTGCACGTTAACCATGCAGCCGGTGGCTTCCTCGAACCCGGTGATCCAGTCGAATTCAGGTGCGGTTTCGCCGCGCTCCAGATAGCCCGGCCAGGCGAGGATATTCACCTGCCCCTCAGCCGCACCGATTTCGGTCACCATGGTCTGCGCCACAGCCTGACCCGCAATCATACAGCCCAGCAGCAGGCTCGTGCTTGATTTCAAGACACTCTTCATTGGCAGTCTCCCCATTGAACAAGATTTGACGTGACATGTTCTTGCGCAAAATCCTGCGGCAGGCCTGCTGCGTTCGCAAATTCAATTATCAGAATTGAAGTATCAGCTTTTCCGATACCCGATCGCTCAGGTCTGAGAAATCATCGTGTGCGCCTGCGCCACCGCCACGAATTCCCGCGCTGCACGCGATAGCTGCGAGCCTTTGCGCCACACCAACCCTACCTGCACAACGGGCAGCGAGCCGGAAACATCGCGCGCCTCGATCCGGTCGCCTTCCAGCGACCATGGCCGATAGACCAGATCCGGCAGCAAGGCGACGCCCGCCCCCGTCGCCACCAGCGAGCGCACGGCCTCGACCGAACGGGTGCGGAACGCCACCTTCGGCCTTGTGCCCAGAACAGACAAAAGCTTGACCGTCTCCTGCTCCATTTCGTCGATGTTCAGGATGATCAGCGGCTCATCCTTCAGGTCCGACAGGCTGATGCTGTCCTGACTGGCCAGAGGGTGCCCGATGGGCATCCACAATCGGTAAGGCGAAACCTCCAGCGTCTCGGCATGCAGCGCGTGGCGTTCGGGCATGCGCGAGGTGATCATGACGGCCACGTCCATCTCCCCCCCGATCAGCAGATGTTCCAGATATTCACCCGTCTCCTCGATGGCGGTGATCTGCACCTTGGGGTTGGCGCGGCGATACTTGGCCAGAAGGTCCGAAATGACATAACCCGCGACGAGCGAGGTCAGCCCCAGATGCAGCGTGCCTTCGGTATCGCGCCCATCCTCGTCAAAGGCGCGGCGCGCGCCGGACACTTCCATCAGGATGGTTGTCGCATGGCGCAGAAATTGATGGCCCTGATGCGTGATTCGCACTCCCCGCGAGTAGCGCTCGAAGAGCCTTACCCCAAGGTCAGCTTCCAGATCCTTGAGGGCTTCGGTGACGGAACTTTGCGAAATCGACAGCGACTGCGCGGCAGCGCTGACCGATCCATGCTCGGCCGCCGCAACGAAATAGGTCAACTGGCGAATGGTGAATGCCACGTATCCGGCCTTGCAGGTTGGGGCTTTGGGGAAGCCTAGGGATCAACCTGCGCATTCTCAAGCCGTCACGGATCGGACCGCGATGGATCAGGTGCAAAGTCGGCACTGGTCAAGATCGGCAAACACCACCGCACAGAATCGGTTGTTTGGCCCACGCGAGTTCCTTGCGTCCGTCCCCTCAGACAAGCCCTTGCCTGACCACCCAGCCCTGACTAACATGCTAGCATTAACGCTGGTGTGAAACTGGCGTCTTCAGCGGGGGTCAACATGTCGGCGCGCATCACCCATGTCACAACCCATGACGTCCGTTTCCCCACCAGCCGTACGCTGGACGGCTCGGACGCGATGAACCAGGCCCCTGATTATTCAGCCGCCTATGTGGTCTTGCACGTCGATCATGGCCCCGACGGCCATGGCATGACCTTCACTATCGGTCGCGGGACCGAAATCTGTTGCGTGGCCATCGAGGCGTTGGGGGCACTTTTGGTGGGGCGGGAGGTCGAAGGGCTTTTCGCCGATATGGGCGCGACTTGGAAATTGGTCACAGGCGACAGCCAATTGCGTTGGACCGGTCCCGAAAAAGGTGTGATCCATCTGGCCACGGCAGCGGTCATGAACGCGGTCTGGGACATGTATGGCAAACATGTGGGCCGCCCCGTCTGGCGGGTGCTGGCCGACATGTCGCCTGCCGAGATGGTGGCGCTGGTCAATTGGCGCTACCTGGCCGACGCCTTGCCGCCCGCCGAGGCGCTGGAACGGTTGCAGGAAAAGGCACCGGGCCGCGCCGCGCGCATGGCCGAGATGGAGGCCAAAGGGTATCCGGCCTATACGACGTCGGCGGGGTGGCTGGGCTATTCCGACGACAAGATTAAGGCGTTGATGCGGGCCGCGATGGCAGATGGCTGGACCCATTTCAAGATGAAGGTCGGATCGAATATCGACGACGACATCCGCCGCGCCGCGATCATCCGGGGCGAAATCGGGCCGGATCGGTTCTTGATGATGGACGCCAATCAGGTCTGGGGCGTGGAAGAGGCCATTGCCAACATGGCCCGGCTGGCCATGTTCAACCCGTGGTGGATCGAAGAGCCGACCAGCCCCGACGACATTCTGGGCCATGCCCGCATCGCGCGCGAAGTGGCCCCCATCAAAGTCGCCACCGGCGAGCATTGCCACAACGCGGTGATGTTCAAGCAACTGCTGCAGGCGAACGCGATCAGCTTTTGTCAGGTGGACAGCTGTCGCCTGGCGGGACCGAACGAGATTCTCGCGGTGATGCTGATGGCCGACAAATTCGGCGTGCCGGTCTGCCCCCATGCGGGCGGCGTGGGCTTGTGCGAGTTGATCCAGCACATGAGTTTCGTCGATTACATCGCCGTGTCGGGCAGCCTTGAAAACCGAGTGCTCGAATTCGTCGATCACCTGCATGAGCATTTCGTCGACCCGGTCCGCACCCTCAACGGTCGCTACCTGCCGCCCGAAATGCCGGGCTTTTCGGTGGAGATGAAGCCCGACAGCATCGCGCGCCACACCTTCCCCGGCGGCGCGGAGTGGCAAGCGAGGTAGTCACCCCGCCCCACCCGTCCGTCCGCCCATCCGACCGGGACGGGCGGAGGATTTCTGCCAGTCCCTCAGGCGTTCCACGCCACCGTGCGCTGCCGCTGTGTTCCAAGCCCCTCGATGGCCAGTTCCATCACCTGCCCTTCGTGCAGGTAGACCTGCGGCTTTTGCCCCATCCCAACCCCCGGCGGCGTTCCTGTCGAGATGATGTCGCCGGGCTGCAGGCTCATGAACTGGCTGATGTAATGCACCAGATGCTGCACCCCGTAGACCATCGTTCGGGTGGAGCCGTCCTGATAGCGGTGTCCATCGACTTCCAGCCACATCGCCAGATCCTGCGGGTCGGGCACCTCGTCCCTTGTCACCAGCCACGGGCCGGTGGGGCCGAAGGTGTCAGCGGATTTTCCCTTCACCCACTGCCCCGATCGTTCAATCTGAAAGGCGCGCTCTGACATGTCGTTGATGATGCAATACCCCGCCACGTGGTCCATGGCGTCCGCCTCGTCCACGTAGCGCGCCTCGCGTCCGATCACGACGCCCAACTCCACTTCCCAATCGGTTTTCAGCGACCCGCGAGGAATGCGGACATCGTCATTCGGGCCGCAGATGGCAGATGTGGCCTTGAAGAACAGCACCGGTTCCGGCGGCACGGCCAAGCCCGATTCCGCGGCATGGTCGGCATAGTTCAGGCCAACGCAGACCATCTTGCCGACTTGACCGACGCACGCACCCAGGCGGGGCGTCCCCTCGACCCGGGGCAGCGCCGCCGGGTCCAGCGCCGCCAGACGGGCCAAACCTTCGGGCGTCAGAACCTCGCCCGCGATATCCGCCACCACGCCCGACAGGTCGCGCAGGCCCCCCTCGGCGTCCAGCATTCCCGGCTTCTCGGCACCAACAGGGCCGTAACGTAGCAGTTTCATCTTGTCGTCCCTTCAGACATTTGACCATCCGCCGTCAATCACCATGGCCTGACCCGTGACAAAAGCGCTTTCGTCGCTGGCGAGATACAGGGCCAGCTTTGCCACTTCGTCAGCGCCCGCGATCCGCCCCATCGGCTGACGCGCCACAAACGCCGCCCGGGCGGTTTCATAATCGCCCAGGGCGCGCATGCGCGCCTGCAAACTGGGGCTGTCCACCGTGCCGGGGCATATCGCGTTGCAGCGGATGCCCTGCGTCACAAAATCGGCGGCGATGCCCTTGGTCATGCCGATCACGGCAGCCTTGGTCGCCCCGTAGATGAAGCGATTGGGAGCCGCAATGATCGAGGACACCGCCGACGCCATGTTGACGATGCTGGCGCCGCCATTGGCGATCATGGGCGGCAGGAAGGCGCGGGTGACGCGGAACATCGAGCGGACGTTCAGATTGAAACTGAAATCGAAGATGTCATCATCGCAATCCAGAATGGTGCCGTGATGCACGAATCCGGCACAGTTGAACAAGACGTCGGGGGCACCGACCTCGGCCACGAAGCGCAGGACTGCCGCGCCATCGGTCACATCAAGGGCCTGCACGCGGCACCCGGCATCCCGCACCGGGCCAAGCGCGTCGGGGTTGATGTCGGTGGCGATCACCTCGGCCCCCTCGGCGACGAAGGCCATTGCCGTCGCTTGCCCGATCCCGGCCCCGGCGGCAGTCACGACGGCGCGTTTTCCCTGAAGTCTCATTGGCATCTCCCCCGTCGGGCTAGGGCATTGCCCTAACCTTCACCACTCGCTAACATTCTAGCATGTTATCGACCGGCCACCCCGAGGAGCAAGACGAAATCGCCAAGCCCGTGCGGTTGACCCCGTTGTCGGCTTTCGACGGGACGTTGTCTGGCAGGGTCTACAGCAGCCTTAAGGACGCGATCCTGTCCCTAGGCTATCAGCCGGGTCAGATTTTGCGCAAGGGCGACATCTGCGATCAGCTTGGCATTTCGCGCAGCCCCGTGTCGGAGGCGGTGACAAGGCTGGCCGCCGAGGGATTGGTCGATGTGGTGCCGCAAGCGGGCACCTTTGTTGCCCGCTTTTCGATGGACGAAATCCGCGAAGGGGCCTTCTTGCGCGAGGCGCTTGAACTGGCCGCGGTCGAGCGGGTCGCCAGCATCATCACGGACGAGCAACTGGTGTTGCTCAAGCGTAACCTGAGGGTTCAGGAGGTGCTGGTGGAGGACCATGATTTTCAGGGCTTCTACAAGATGGATTCCGACATGCACGAGATGATCCTCGGCTTCACCGGCTATCGTCGTCTGGCGCAGATTGCGCAGACGAGCTGGCTGCAGGTGAACCGGGCGCGGCAACTGATCCTGCCCAATCCAGGCCGCGTTGCGGATACCCTGGAGGAGCATCGCGCGATCATTGTCGCGCTGGAGGCGCGGGATCCGGCGGCCGCCCGCGCCGTAACCCAGACCCACCTGCGCCAGTTGCTGCGATATCTGGAGCCGCTGGAACGCGACCACCCCGAGATGTTCTCGCCCAGATGACGCGCCCGAACCGACCCCGCTATGCCGCGCGGCTCAATGCGTTCAAGCAGATGGCGCCGGGATCGGACGTGCGGGACTGGATCGCGGCGGCCGGGAAGGTCGGCGGTCTGGGTGCGGCGGACCTGAACTTTCCCGACCATTTCGCGGCTTATGACGCGGACCAGATCGGCACCGCACTGGGCGATGCGGGGCTGGTCCTGAATGGCGTGGCCATGCGGTATTATACCGATCCAGGCTTCAAGCTGGGAGCCTTCACCCATCCCGATGCCGCGGTCCGCATGGCCGCGCTGGACGTGACCCGGCAAGGCATCGACACCTGTGCGCGGATGGGGGGCAAGACGGTGACCCTCTGGATGGGGCAAGACGGCTTCGATTATGCATTTCAGATGGATTATGGGCAGGCTTGGGACCGCACCATCGCCGCAATATCGCAGGTCTGCGCCCATAACCCGGCCATCGACATCGCGATTGAATACAAGCCGAACGAGCCACGCGCCTATGCGCTGATGCCCGACATCGGCACGACGCTGCTCGCCTGCCGCGAGGTCGGCGCGGCCAATCTGGGCGTGACACTGGATTTTGCCCATGTGCTCTATGCCGACGAGATGCCCGCGCATTCGGCGGCCCTGATCGGGCGGCATTCGCGGTTGATCGGACTGCATCTGAACGACGGCTACGGCAAGCGTGACGACGGGCTGATGGTAGGCTCGGTCCACGCCATTCAGACCGTGGAGTTGCTGGTGGCCATGCTACGAATGGGTCAGACCGACGTGATCTATTTCGATACGTTCCCCGACATGGGCGGCCTTGATCCGATCGAAGAGGCGCGCACCAACGTCGCCGTCACCGACCGCCTGATGGCGGTGGCAGAGGCGTTGGTGGATGACGCCGCCTTGAAACAGGCGATCGACCGGCAGGACGCCGCTGTTTCGCACCGGATCGTAGCGCGGGCACTTTACGGCGCATGAGCATGCTGATCGCAGGCGCGCTGCATTGGGACATGGTGGTTCAAGCCCCGCGTCTGCCCCGCGTGGACGAGACGTTGCGCGGATCCGACGTGCGCTATCAGTTCGGCGGCAAGGCCGGCAATCAGGCCATCGCGGCCGCGGCGGCAGGCGCAAACGTGATGTTTGCGGGCCGCATCGGGGCGGATGCGGCAGGTCAATCCATGCTTCTGGCACTGCGACAGGCGGGTGTGGACACCGTGCAAGTGCAGACCGGGCCGGGGGCGTCGGGGATGAGCGTCGCGATCTTGATGGACGATGGCAATTATGGCGCGGTGATCGTTTCGGGCGAAAACCATGCTTTCGATCCGGGCGCGGTGCATGTTCCCGCCGGATGCCGCCTTGTCGTGCTGCAAAACGAGATGGCGCCGGGGACCATCCGGGCAATGTCCAAGATGGCAAGCGCGGCAGGTGTCCATGTGCTGTTGAACGCGGCACCGGCTGACGGGATTGGCCGGGCCGAACTGGCCTTGGTCGATACCTTGATCGTCAACCGCGTCGAGGGGGCGGATCTGATGGGTGTCCCGGATCAGGCGATTGATCCGGCGGCCATCGTTGCGGGCTTGCAGTCACTGGCCCCAAAGGCGCGGATCATCCTGACGCTCGGCGGCGACGGCGTGCAGTTTGCCGACCCCGGCGGCACGGTTCAAAAACAGGGTGCCCACAAGGTGATCGCGCGCTCGACCCATGGCGCCGGGGATGTGTTCGTCGGAACCTATGCCGCAGCGATGCTGGCCGAGTGCTCGCTGGCCGAGGCCATCTCGGCAGGTCAGCGCGCTGCGGCCGCGCATATCTCTCAAATCCGGTAGAACTCCGCCGCCGTGCCGCCAAACACCCTGTCCTGTGCGACTTGCGACAGATGCGAAGTCAAGGTGCCCGCCGCTGCGCGCCAGTCATCATAACTTGCTGCAAGGCGGCAAACGGGCCAATCCGATCCCCACATCACCCGGTCCGGCCCGAAAGCATCCAGCAGGTGCCGGACGTAGGGGCGCAAATTATCGAGCGTCCAGCCATCGGCCTCGGTCACGATGCCCGACAGCTTGCAGCATGCGCTTGTGGTGTCCGCCAGAAGGCTCATGCCATCGGCCCAATGGCGGAACGCCTCGGGCGAATGGGTGCGGATCTGCGGCTTCATGCAATGGTCGATGACCACACGCATTTCCGGATACCAAGTCAGAAGCGTGTGGAAATGTGCCAGATGGCGCGGGAAGCCGAGCGCGTCGAAGGTCAGGTCAAGGTCGATCAGCGCGCGGTAGCCCCATTGCACGTCGTCACGCAGCATCCAGGCCTCATCGGGAATGTCCTGAATCATCGGACGAACCCCCAGAAACTTGGGATGGTTGGAAAGTCGTTGCAGGTGGCCCAGGTCGCCTGGACGCTCGAAATCAATCCACCCGACAACGCCCGCGACGGAAGGCGTCGTATCGGCGATCCCCAGCATGTATTCGGTTTCATGCAGGCTTGCCGCCGCTTGCACCAGAACCGTTCGCGCGATGCCATGGGCCTCGAGATGCGGCGCCAGATCCGACGGCCCGTAGGGCCGGGCCAACACGGGATTGTCCATCGGCATCCAGTCGTAATCTCCGCGCGCGGGGTGCCAATAATGCTGATGCGCATCTATCCGGTCGGTCATGGCGCGTCGTCTCGCATCAACCCGCGCGCCTTTAGGTCGGACCACAGCCGCTCGGGGATTTGTGCCGCTTCGGCGGCGATGTTGCTGTCCATCTCGCCCATCCCCTGCCCACCGGGGATCACTGACACGACGGCGGGATGGCGCAGCGGGAATTGGAAAGCGGCATCGACCATGCGGACACCATGCTCGGCGCAGACGACCTCGATCCGACGCACACGCTCCAGAATTTCGGGCGGCGCGATGTCGTAATTGTAGAAGGCACCCGGTTTCGGTCCGGTGGCCAGAATGCCCGAGTTGTAGGCGCCGCCGATCACCACACCGATGCCGCGATCCTCGCACAGGGGAAGAAAACTGTTCAGCGCCTCCTGCTCCAGCAAGGTATAGCGCCCGGCCAGCAGGAAGATGTCGAAATCGCCCCGTTCGGCCAGCCATTGGCAAGGCTGCCATTCGTTTACCCCCGCCCCAAAGGCCTTGATCACACCCTGATCGCGCAGGTCCGACAGGGCCTTGTAGCCCCCCGCCATCAATTCCGCCAATCTGGCGTCCAGCACCTCCTGACTGCCCTGGTTCGGCAGATCGAGATCATGGGCAAACAGCATGTCGATGCGATGGGTGCCCAGACGCTCCAGACTGAACTCGATCGAACGCATCACGCCATCGTAGCTGTAGTCATAAACCTCGACGCGGGCGGGAACGTCGAACCACTTGCCGAACCCGTCGCGCTTGTCCGGGGTGGTGGCGCGCAGAAGCCGCCCGACCTTGGTGGACAGCACGTAACTGTCGCGGTCCTTGCCGCGCAGGAACCTGTTGAGGCGTGTTTCGGCGAGCCCAAGGCCATAGAGCGGCGCGGTGTCGTAGTAACGCACCCCCGCTTCCCACGCGCGGGTCAGGATGCCATCGGCATCCTCATCGCTGATCGCGCGATAGAGGTTGCCAAACGGGGCCGTGCCGAAACCCAGTCGGGTAAAGGTCAGACCGCCATTGCCAAGGCGGTCCCAGTGATGTGTGCGCAAGGTCATGCCATCTCCCTACCGATCTCCCCTTACTGACATGCTAGAATGAATGTCGCTGGACTGCACCCCTGTTTCTCGGCAGCATGGGCAGAAGGGAGAGGGTATCATGCAGAAATTTCGGTCGGTCTTTGGGGCGGTCAAGCCGGTGATCGCGATGGTGCATCTGGGTGCGATGCCGGGCACGCCCCTGTTTGACGCCGAGGCGGGGATCGAGGGGCTGGTGGCAGGGGCCGCCGCCGACCTCGCCGCCCTGCAGGCAGCGGGCGTCGATGCCGTCATGTTCGGCAACGAGAACGACCGTCCCTATGAATTCGCCGTCGATACCGCCAGCACGGCCACCATGGCCTATGTGATCGGCCGCCTGCGGTCACAGATTACCGTGCCCTTCGGGGTCAATGTGTTGTGGGATCCCGACAGCACCATCGCCTTGGCCAGCGCCACCGGCGCGCGATTCTGCCGGGAAATCTTCACCGGCACCTATGCCAGTGACATGGGTGTCTGGGCCCCCGATGCCGGGCGCGCCCTGCGCTATCGCAAGCGGCTGGATCGTGACGATCTGGTGATGCTCTACAATGTCAGCGCCGAATTTGCCGACAGCCTCGACAAGCGCCCCCTGCCCGACCGCGCGCGGTCGGCGGTGTTGTCGTCGGTGCCCGACGCGGTGCTGGTGTCGGGCCAGATCACCGGCGAGGCCGCGCGGATGGAGGATCTGGAGGCGGTCAAGGCCGTGCTGCCCGACACGCCGGTTCTGGCCAATACCGGCGTCAAGCACGACACGGTGGCGCAAGTCATGCGGATCGCCGATGGCTGCGTCGTCGGCTCGTCGCTGAAGATCGACGGTCATACGTGGAACGCCGTCGATCCGCACCGCGCAAAAGATTTCATGGACCGGGTGAGGGCCACGCGATGATCGGCGACGATCTAGTAGCGCTGATGCGCATCCCCGGCCTTTCGGGTCACGAGGGGCGCGTCGCCGCCGCCATTGCGGCACGGCTGCCGGTGGCACACCGTTGCGACCGGATGGGAAACCTGATTGCCACGTTTCCCGGCCATGGCCCGTCGGTCATGTTGTTCACCCACATGGATCAGCTTGGCCTGATCGTGCGTCGGATCGAGGCCGACGGCCTGATCCGGGTCCACCGGATGGGCGGCATTCCGGAACGCGCCCTGCCCTCACAGTCGGTGGTGCTGAGCACGCCGGACGGACGCGACATCCCCGGGATCATCGCGAACAAAAGTCACCATGCCACGGGGCCGGAAGAGAAATACACCGTCCTCAAGGCGACCGAGTTGTTCATCGACACCGGCCATGGCTCGAAAGCGGCGGTCGAGGCGGCGGGGATCGCCATCGGCACACCGGTGACTTACGCGCCGAATGTGGTGGAACTGGCGGGAGGGCGGATCGCCGGCACCTCGGTCGATGACCGCGCCGGCTGTGCGGTGCTGCTGGACGTGGCCCATGCCTTGGCGGGGCGGGTAGGTGGCCCGACCGTGCATCTGGTTTTCTCCACGCAGGAGGAATTCAACCTGCGGGGCGCCGTCGTGGCGGCGCAGGCCCTGCAGCCCGATATCGCGATACAGATCGATCTGATGCTGGCCTGCGACACGCCTGACATGGCCGGTCTGGGCGAGATGGTGCTGGGAGGCGGGCCGGGGATGAGCCTCTACACTTTCCACGGGCGCGGCACGTTGAACGGCGTCTTGCCGCATCCGGCCCTTGTCCGTCTGTTCGACGAGACGGCGACGACCGAAAAGATGCCCCTGCAGCGGTCTGCTCAGATCGGTGTGCTGACCGACCTGTCCTACGTGCAACTTGTTGGCCAGGGCGTCGCCGCGATCGATCTGGGCTTCCCGATGCGCTATTCCCATTCCTCGCTGGAGGTCTGCCAGATCAGCGATCTGGAGGACCTGTCGCGCCTGTTGGTGGCGGGGCTGGAACGGATCGGCCCAGATTTCCCGCTGGACCGTTGGGGATGACCTATACGCTCGGGGTCGATATCGGAACCTTCGAGTCCAAGGGCGTCCTGGTCGATGCCACTGGCCACGTGGTCGCCATGGCGACGGCGGCGCACACGATGCTGGTGCCGCAGCCCGGATGGGCCGAGCATCGGCCGGAACAGGATTGGTGGGGTGATTTCGTCGCCGTCACCCGAGAGCTTTTGGCAACTTCGGGGAT
>JBBQHZ010000004.1:0-72466 GCA_038324445.1 Rhodobacterales bacterium
AGATAGGGGCCGACGCCGTTCTGCCCGGCATTGAGCGCGTGGCAGGAAGAGCACTGACGCCACAGACGCTCGCCCTCGGACGCATCGGCACTGGCGTAGAGTTCTTCGAACGGCACTTCCGGCTCGGCCTCGGCCTGGGCGGCTTCGCCTGCCTCGGCGACCACGGGGCGATAGGCGCTGACATGCTCCTCGCCATGGTTTTCCACGTTGTAGAGGCTTTCGGCGGCCCAACCGCCCAGCAAGAACACCAGCAGCGCGGCGCAGACAGCGCCCCCGGCCTTGGTAATCGTCATCGTGTCGAACATGTTGGCTCCGTCCGCAACTCGGGTTTGGCGGTATCTATTGTGTTCCGCTCCCCCATGGCAAGGTGTAGGGAGCGCGACGAAACGACCCTTTTGCGATGGATTTGACCATGAAGCCCCGTATCGCCTTCCAGGGAGAGCCCGGCGCCTATTCCCATCAGGCCTGCAACGAGGCCCGACCGGACATGGACGTGCTGCCCTGCGCCACCTTCGAGGACGTGATCGAGGCGGTGCGATCGGGCGCGGCCCTTCAGGCGATGGTGCCTGTCGAGAACTCGACCTACGGGCGCGTGGCCGATATTCACCGGCTGTTGCCCGAAAGCGGGCTGCATATCGTCGACGAGGCCTTCGTGCGCGTGCATATCAACCTTCTGGGCGTGCGCGGGTCGAAGGTGGAGGACGTTGTCGAGGCGCATTCGCATCTGGTGTTGCTGCCGCAATGCAGCCGGTTCCTGCGGCAGCATGGCATCGTGGGCCAAGTCAGCCCCGACAATGCCCGCGCCGCGCGCGACGTGGCGAAATGGGGCGATGTCAGCAAGGCCGCGCTGGCGTCCGAACTGGCCGCCGAGATCTATGGGCTCGACGTTCTGGCGCGTCATATCGAGGATCATGACACCAACACCACGCGCTTTCTGGTGATGACGCGGCAGGCGAATTTGGCCCGCAGGGCCGAGCGGATGATGACGACATTCGTGTTCCGGGTGCGCAACATTCCGGCGGCGCTCTACAAGGCGATGGGCGGCTTCGCGACCAACGGCGTGAACATGACCAAGCTGGAGAGCTACATGGTGGATGGCGTGTTCACCGCGACGCAGTTCTACGCCGATATCGAGGGACATCCCGAGGATCTGAACGTGCGACTAGCGCTGGAAGAGTTGGGATATTTCACCAGCGAGTTGAAGGTGTTGGGAACGTATCCGGCCGATCACGCAAGGGATTGAGGAACGGATTGCGCCCGCTTCGCGGTCGCCGGAGTTGGGGGGCCAGCCCCCCAAACCCCCCGGAGTATTTGTGAAAAGATGAAGGGGTGAGCCGGGCAGCGGGTGCCATCACTGCGCCCGCTCGGCCCATCCGGCAAAGATGCGTTCCAGAAACACGATGAAGTAGAACAGCACGATCCCGAGCGCCGCCATGGCGAAGAGGACCGCGAACATCAGCGGGTAGTCGGCGCTGATCCGGCCCGAGTCGAACAGGTCGCCGAGGCCACGGCCATGGGGCGAGACGATCTCCATCAGATTGGTGCCGATAAAGGCCAGCGTGACGGCGACCTTCAGCGCGCCGAAGAATTCCGGCAGCGTCTTGGGCAGCGCGATTTTCCAGAAGATGGTGAAGTTCGACGCGCCCAACGAGCGCAGGATGTCGCGGTACTCGGGCTCCAGCGTGGAGAGGCCGATGGAAACGGAGACGGCGATCGGAAAGAAGCTGATCATGAAGGCGATCAGGATGGTGTTGAAGTTGTGGTCGCCCACGAACATCAGGGCCACGATCGGCACCACGGTGGCCTTGGGGATGGCGTTGAAGCCGACCAGCAGCGGGTAGAGCCCCTCGCGCGCGAAGCGCGAGAAGCCCATGACCATGCCGATCAACGTGCCGACGACGACGGCAAGCCCAAGGCCCACCACGGTGCGCCACAGGGTTTCCCATGATTTGATGAGGAACAGGTCCCAGAAGCGGATGTAGCGCGGCACCAGATCGGAGGGGCTGGCCATGCGATAATCGGGCAACTGGTTCCACCAGACGGCAAATTCCCAGGCGATGAGGATGCCGATGATAAAGACCAGCGGGGCCACTACCTTGCGGACGGTATCGTTCATTCTGCGGCCTCCGGCGCGCGGCCTTGCGCGACCTGGATCTGGTGGCGCAGGGTGGCCAGCATCTCGGCGGCCTTCGGGGTATAGAGATCCTCAAGGCTGCGCTTGCCCTCGATATCGACTGTCATCACGTATTGCGCGTGGGCGGGCCTGCCCGACAGGACGATCACCTGGTCGGCAAGGAACACGCTTTCCCGCAGGTCGTGGGTGATCAGGAGGCAGGTGAACGGCTCTGCCGCGCGCAGGTCGTGCATGGTGCACCACAGATCCTCGCGGGTGAAGGCATCGAGCGCGCCGAACGGCTCGTCAAGGATCAGGACATCGGGCTTGTGGATGATCGACCGGCAGAGCGAAGCGCGCTGGCGCATGCCACCCGACAATTCGGATGGCTTCTTGCCCTCGAACCCTTTCAGGCCGACCAACTCCAGCAACTGCATGGCGCGGTCGCGCGCCTGTGCCTTGGACATCTGGCTTTTCACGATCTCCATCGGCAGCAGGATGTTGTCGAGGATCGAGCGCCATTCCAGCAGGACCGGGTTCTGAAACGCCATGCCAACGGTCGGGCGGGGCGAGGTAACCTTCTGGCTATGCAACCAGACTTCGCCCTGATTGGGCTTCATCAATCCCGACACAAGCCGCGTCAGCGTGGACTTGCCGCAACCCGACGGCCCCACCACCGCGCAGAACGTGTTTTCCGGGATCCGGAGGCTCAGCGCGTCCAGCACCGGCAGCGGCCCGGCCTTGGTCTTGTAGGCATGGGTGACCGATTTCAGTTCGATCATGGGGGCTGAGGCGGTCATGGCAAGCTTTCCGGCTGGTCGTGGAAGACGTGATGATCAGTTTGGCGGACAGATAGGGCTCGGTGCCAGGCTGGAACTGCCTGAACGCTGACACCCTCCGTCAGCCGGAACGCCGCCCTTTACACCCCCTCGACATCCGCCCGTTGCAGGGGCTCTGAACGCCGAGGGTGCTCTTTCATCTTGGTAAAAAAACTCACTCCGACATTGCCCCGTCACCCGGCCCTCGACGGCCGGGCGCGGGATTGGGGGGTGCGGGGGGCCCGGCCCCCCGCGCGGGCGACGGCGAAGCCGGCGCAAACCCTCCTCGACTTATTGGCCCGTGATCATCCGTGCCTCTGCCGGGGGCAGGTAGGCGTCGGTGAAGTAGAGCGCTGCGTCCGGCTCGGCGGTGAACTCGTAGGTCAGGCGCAACTGATCGATCGACCGGGCAAAGCGCTCAGCGTCGATGCCGCCGATGCCGTTCTCAGCCACCCAGGGTGTCAGGATGTTGGCATCGAGCGCCAGTTCCAGACGGCGCTGTTCCAGTGCTGCGTCACCGGCCGGGTTGCGCGCAATGACGGCGGCGGCGGCGGCGGCAGGGTCGGCTGCCGATGCGGCCACACCCTGGGCTACAGCAGCGAGGAAAGCCGTGACCACTTCGGGATTGGCGGCGGCAAAGTCGGTGTTGACGATGATCGCGTTGCCGTAAAGCTCCACACCATGATCCGCAAACAGGATCGTCGTGATATCCTCCTCGGGAACGCCGAGGCGGGCCAACGACAGGTAGGACGAGAAGTTGAAGCCGGTCACGGAATCAACCGCGCCCTCGGCCAGCATTGGCTCGCGCGTCGGGAAGCCCACCGGCTCGACGGTGATCGTGCTCACGTCGATGCCGTTGACCTCGGCCAGAATCGGGAACTGGGCCCATGCGCCATCGGGCGGCGGGGCGCCGAGGATGGAACCCTCAAGGTCCTCGATCCCCGAAATGCCCTGCGACACGCGGCCCACGATCGCAAAGGGCGGCACGTCGTAGATCATCATCACGGCGGTCACCGGCGCGCCGGGGTTCTGGTCGAGGAAGCGGATCAGCGAATTGATGTCGGCAAACCCAAGCGGGAAGGCGCCCGAGGCGACCTTGGGCAGCGCGTCCAGCGAGCCTTCGCCGGCGACGACTTCGACTTCCAGCCCGGCCTCGGCGAAGTAGCCGTTGTCGATGGCCATGAAATAGGGCGCCGAGGGTCCTTCGAAGCGCCAATCGAGCGCAAAATTGATCTCGGTCTGGGCGTGCAGCGGGGCGGCAGCGGCGGTGGCTACAAGCATCGCACCGGCAAGGGCGGGCAGCATACGGGTGAACACGGGGTAACTCTCCTGGTTGGGCGCCGCCTTCGGGGCGGCTTTATCTTGCTCCGCCTGTCACGGATCGGTGCGTCAGAGACCGGACGCGTGGGGCGGGGCGGCGTCAATTGCGGATGCGGCTGGCGAAGGCCATCGGGACGATGGTTGCGCGATTCTTGGGCGACATGCCAGTTTAATGTGCAACCGTGCCCTGCGCCTACAGCGTCAACAGATAGGCCTGGAACCCGCCGGAGGCCCGCGCCGTTGCAGCGTCGTCCATCGGGGTCAGTCCCAGCGCCGTGGCGCGATCGGCATGGGCCAGCGCTCCGGGCCCGGTCTCGAAGATCACCGGCACGCCCCCCAGGGGGCGCAGGGTGAAGGTCGGCGAGATGCGCGGCTGGATCGGCCCGTTGGACTGCGCGATATAGCGCGCGACGGCGTCGCGGACGGAGAAATCGGCCGTCACGATCTCGTCCGCCGCACCGGCTGCGTCCATGTGCCCGCCTCCGGCCGCCCGATAGGAATTGGTCACCACCAGCGCCTGATCGTCGGGCGCGACGGGACGGCCATCGGCAAAGCGCAGGTTGCGGATGCGGCCGGGCGTGTCGAACTCCTGATCGCCCTCGGCATTGGTGCGGGCGGGGCGGGAGACGTCGATCTGATAGGTCAGCCCGTCGATGCGGTCGAAATTGTAGGGCGCATATTCGTGGTCGATCAGTCGTTGCGGCACGTCGCTGTCGGGGTCGATCTGCCGATAGATCGAGGCCGAGCGTTCCAGCCACGAGGCAAGCCCCGCGCCCGAGAGGCGCAGGATGCTGAGCATGTTGGGATAGAGGTAGAGGTCGGCGGCATGGCGCAGCATCAGGGGCCCCGGCGGCACATCGGTATAACCTGCCGGGCCAGATCGGCCACCTGCCTTGAAGGGGGCCACAGCCGACAGCACCGGCAGGCCCGCCAGCACGGGAAACTCCGCGATCAACGGATGCGCCGCGATGCATTGCGCATCGGCCACCAACTGCGTCGCGGCGCAGGGGGCAAGGGTCGAGAAATACGTCTCCAATGCCACGGCGCTTTCGCCCAGGGCGCGCGCGACGAAGGCGCGGGTGGCGCGGTGTTCGAGGCTGATCGCCGGGCGCAGGTCCGGATAGTCCGTCAGGATTCGTCGGAGCGGTGGCCGACCCTGCCGCGTCAGCGCCGGTGCGCCGTCGAAGGTTCCCGCCAGCGCCTGATGCACCTGCCAGCGGTTTGCCCCGGTCCGGTCCAGCATCAGGTCGATGCACCCAAGGTGTGAGCCGAAAGCTCCGGCCTGCACCATCGGCGTGCCCTCCACCGGCGCGGGCGGGCCCTCGGGGCGGGCCTTGTGGGTGTGTCCGGCCACCACCGCATCCACCCCCGGCAGCGCGGCCAGTTGCAGCGCGACATTCTCGGAAAACGGCGCGGCATCGATTTTGCCATAGCCGCTATGGGCCAGCACCAGCACCAGATCGGCGCCCTGCGCGCGAAGGGCCGTGACCTGCGCCGACACGGCGGCGACAATGTCATCGAACAGCAGAAAGCACTTCACGTGGGGCTTGTTCCAATGCGCGGTCTGGGGCGGCACGGCGCCGGTTATCCCGATGCGGATGTCGTGGAGGTCCCCCCCCTGATCCCGCACCTGCCGCGTCAACACGCAGGATGGCGGCAGGAAGACAGTGCCATCCGCGCGACACACATTGGCCAGCACGAGGGGGAATGTCGCCTGGGACAGGGACATTTCCAGATATTCCATGCCGAAATCGAAATCGTGGTTGCCCAGCGTGGCGGCATCGAAGCCTATGGCGTTCATCGCGGCGATCATCGGGTTGGGCCGCCCGGCGGGCACGATCTCGGTCAAGGCAGTGTCGGCCAGCGGCGTGCCTTGCAGCGTGTCGCCATTATCGACCAGCAGGACGTTGGGCACCTCTGCCCGCTGGCGCGCAATCATCGACGCAAGGCGGGCAAGCCCGGTCCCCGGCGCGCGGGTATCGGTGAAATAGTCGAACGGCAACAGATGCGCGTGCAGATCCGTCGTCGAAAGCACGCGAAGGTGCACGCGGTGTTGTTCGGCCCTTTGCAGAGCAGTTGCATTCTTGCCCATTCGGGTCATCTATGTCCCAGCGTCTCTATGCCCGTAAGGTGCCGCCTTCCGGCAGGACAGGCGACTGGGAAGCGGTGACTGTTGCAAGAGAACGTCTCGAAAGGCGCATTTGTTGCACGGTTGCCATAGCCTTGGTGCGTGACGTTCACGGAAAGGAACCACATGCTGGACGCGGAGACGGTAACGTTCGGGCCATCGGGCCTCGACCGGGCAGCGGCTTTGCGCCGCGACGATGCGCGCCTGAAGGCGGCATTGGCCGACGGCGCGCCGGTTCTGCCGGTCTGGCGCGGCAAGGTGATGGTCGAGGGCGCGCCCGCGGCGGATCCCAACATGGGCCCCGGGGCGGGCCCGGACGCAAGCAATGTCCGGTTGGCGTTTCGCAAGATGTCCGACCTTGTGCTGTCCAAGGCAGACGAGATGCCGGTGCTGCTGGGGCTCGACGCGGGGGGGGAGGTGCCTGTCTTCGCGCTCGATATCTCGGCATGGACACCCAAGGATGTGGATGAGGGCGCGGTTGCCGCGTTCCATGACCCCTCCGTACAGGTGCATCCTGCCGAGCGCGTCAGCGGCGCGGGATTCCGCGAATTGCGGGGCCTGATGACCCATCTGGACCGGCGCGAGGCCGAGCTTGCCGCAACCGCCCGCGCCATCCTGACATGGCATTCCACGCACCGTTTCTGCGCGCGCTGCGGCGCGAAAAGCACGCTTGCGATGGCCGGATGGCAGCGCGATTGCAGCGCCTGCGACGGCCACCATTTTCCGCGCACCGACCCCGTGGTGATCATGCTGATCACCCATGGCGACGCGGTGCTGATGGGCCGCTCGCCCGGTTGGCCCGAGGGGATGTATTCCCTGCTGGCGGGCTTCGTCGAGCCGGGAGAGACGATCGAAGCCGCCGTCCGGCGCGAGGTGTTCGAGGAATCCGGTGTGCGCGTCGGCCGCGTCGATTACCTCGCCAGCCAGCCATGGCCCTTTCCCGCGTCCCTGATGTTCGGATGCCGGGGGCTGGCGCTGTCCACCGAGATCGAGATCGACCCGGAAGAGATCGAGGACGCGCGCTGGGTCACGCGCTCGGAGATGCTGGAGGTCTTTGCCGGCAACGTTCCGGGCATGTTGCCCGCCCGCAAGGGCGCGATCGCGCATTTCCTGTTGCAACACTGGCTGGCAGATACGCTCGATTGAACCGATCTGGCCCTTGACGCGGCGGCCCCTGCCCCGGCAAACGGAAGGCGCGGCCTGCAGGAGCGACAACGCCATGAAATACAAGGTTTCCGAAGATGTGGATGCGCCGTCGGACATCACCTGGGCGCGCTTCACGGACTTTTCGGGGATCGAGGCCGAAGCGAAGGGTCGGGGCGCCGACGTGGTGCGGGCCGGTAACTGGTCCACGCCCGACGTCGGCTGCGCATGGCGCGGGTCGGTGAAGGTGCGGGGTCGCGCGCGGCCCCTGACCTCGGAGATCACGGCCATGCAGGCGCCCGACCGCTGCGAGATCCGCACGGTCCTGGGCGGGATGACCGCGATCTACGAGATGACATTCCTGAGCCTTCGGGCCGACATGACGCGGGTGCAGATGACGTTGGAGTTGTCCGCCAGCACGCTGTCGTCGCGGCTGGCATTGCAGACGCTGAAGCTGGCCAAGGGGCGGGTCCTGACACGGATGCAGGGCCTTCTGGCGCGGCAGGGGAACCTGTCGGAAGAAGATTTCCGCCGCTCGAAGGCGTGAGGCAGCGTTTTTTGGCGCTCGAAGGCATGAAGGAGCGCTTTTCGGCGCGACCGACGGAACGTAATGCGTTCTGGCACGTCTGTTGCAGACATGCGACGCGGCCCCCGGCGCGGTCCCCGGGCCGCGCTTTGGGCATAACAAGCGACTCTCCGCGCGCGCCCTTTTTCAAAGAACGGATATTGACCCGATGGATCTGCAGATTGACGTGCACCTTGCCTACGAGACCGCCGCACCGACCGACCTCTTGCTGCAAATCGAAGTGGCGGATGTGGCCGATCAGGTCGTCTCCCAACCCGTGCTGACACTGTCGCAGGATACACCCGGCGTTCCTGCCCCCGCCGAGGTGGGGCTGGGGCGTCGCCTTTGGCTGCACGCGGTGGACAGCTTCAAGTGCACCTACTCGGCGCAGGTGACGGTGGATAGGCCGCTGCTGGACCTTGGCGCGCTGTCGGCCGTCAGGCCACGCGATCTTCCGGGCGATACGGTGCGCTTCCTGATGCCCTCGCGGTTCTGCCCCTCGGACAAGTTCCAGAGCCTTGCCGCCTCCGAGTTCGGCCATCTGGAAGGCGGCCAGAAGATCGTGGCGATGCGCGACTGGATCAATGGCTCGATCGCCTATGTGCCGGGGGCAAGCGACGGGCAGACCACGGCCATCGACACCTATGTGCAGCGACAGGGCGTGTGCCGCGACTTTGCCCATGTGATGATCGCGCTGGCCCGCGCTTCCACAATTCCGGCGCGCTTCGCCAGCGTCTATGCGCCGGGCGTCACGCCGCAGGATTTCCATGCGGTGGCGGAGGTGTTCCTTGAAGGCACGTGGCATCTGGTGGATGCGACCGGCATGGCGCCCGCCGACACCATCGCGCGGATCGGTGTGGGGCTCGATGCGGCAGAGACGGCATTCCTGACCGCGTTCGGGGCGATCACGCTGGTGGAACAGACGGTGTCGGTGGTCGAGGTTCAGGGACGCTAGGCCGCCCGGTGTGCTGCTAGGCCCCGGGCGTGCCCGCCTTGCGTTGCTGGCCCCGCTCTAGCCCCAGCTGACGCTCGCGCCAGATGATGCCGACGCCTGCCGCCACGACCAGCGCGGCACCGGCCAACATGGTGCCGGTCGGTACTTCGGCGAACACGAAGTAGCCGACCCCGATGGCCAGCAGCATCGAGGTATATTCGAACGGCGCGATCAGCGACGCGTCGGCGTGGCGGTAGGACGAGGTGAGCACGATCTGGCCGACGCCGCCCAGAAAGCCCGCGCCGACCAGCATCGCCCATTGCGTCGCCGTGGGCCATGACCAGCCCCAGGGCAGGGTCAGCAGGCTGAGCACCGACGCGGTGATCGAAAACCAGAAGACGATGGCGGCCGTGCGTTCGGTCTGCACCAGCTTGCGCACGAAAACCTGCGCCAGCGCGGCGCAAATCGCGCTCATCAACACGATCACCGCGCCCAGCGTCTGCGCCGTATCGGCGGTGGCGGGATCGAGGTTCAGGCGGGGTGCCAGCACGATCAGCACGCCGCCCATGCCCAGCGCCACCATCGACAGTCGGAAGATGCGCACCTGCTCGCCCAGAAACATCGCGGCGAAGATCACGACAAGGATCGGCGCGGCGTAGCCGATGGCCGTCACCTCGGGCAGGGGCAGCAGGCCAAGCCCAGCAAAGCCAAGCCCCATGGAGGTGGTGCCGACAAGCCCGCGCCAGACATGGCCCATGGGGTTTCGCGTCTCCAGCCCATGGGCGAGATCGTGCTTGATCATCAGCCACGCAAGGATGACGGGAATGGCGAAGAACGAGCGGAAGAACACCGCCTGCCCGGGCGGGATACCCTCGGATGTCGCCTTGATCAGGCTGGACATGGCCATGAAGATGCAGACCGAGCCGACCTTCAGGGCAATGCCGCGCAACGGATTTTGCCGGGCTTCCAGTACGGATTGGGCCGAAGGTTGGGGCAAAGTTGGCGCCTCATCTTGCGGTGGGTCGGTCGGGGCGGAGGCCATGGAAGAGGGGTAGGTCGGCTTCCCGCCCTTGGCAAGCGCTATGGGTCGGGCCGCTTACCCAAAAGGGTGCGCGAGACCGCGCCCAATTCGGTTGCGTAGCGGCTGTCGCCGAACCGCCAGCGTCCATCGATCCGTTTGAGGAAGGTGTGCACCACGACTTCCTGCCCCACCAGATCGCCCCGGCTGACATGCTGCGAGACGAAGGTGGCTTCGATGAGGTCATCCCGCCTGAAGTCGGCCGCGATGACGCGCCGCCTCAGGTCCACGATGCCGTTGTCACGGAAATAGATGCACATGCCGTGGAACATCGCCTCGATATCAGCCGCCGATTCAACGCGCCGCTCGCCCTCAAAGGTGCCGATCGAATGGGGCACCACGAAGCGGTCAACGAAGGTTTGCGCATCCCTGTCGGCATAGGCCTGCCGCGTGACCTGCAGCGCAAACTGGCAGATCTCGGTCGCGCTGCTGCAAGGTGGATCAGCCTGATGCGGGAGGAGGGGCGCCGAGACGCAAAAATCGTGAGGCATGAGGTTCAGAGATCATCCGCCGCGAAGGTATCGCACTGGTTCGGATCGCCGCTTTCGTAGCCGGTCGAGAACCAGCGCTGGCGCTGCTCGGACGTGCCATGGGTGAAGGTGTGCGGATTGACCGCGCCGCCGCCCCGCGATTGCAGGTAATCATCGCCGATGCGCTCGGCAGCATTCAGCGCCTCGTCCAGATCGCCCGGTTCGATGATGTCGCCCAGACGCGACGCCCAGACGCCCGAGAAGCAATCGGCCTGCAACTCGATCATCACCGAGATCTGGTTGGACTGGGTCTGGGACGACGCCGCGCGGATGGTATTCGCCTCTGACAGGATGCCAAGCTGGTTCTGGACATGGTGCCCGACCTCGTGGGCGATCACGTAGGCAGCTGCGAAATCGCCGCCCGCGCCGAGTTGCTGGGCCATGTAGGCGAAGAAGGCGGTATCGAGATAGGCGCGCTGATCGGCGGGGCAGTAGAACGGCCCGCTGGACGCCTCCGCGCCGCCGCAAGCCGATTGCGTGGACCCCGAGAACAGCACCAGCGCGGGCGGGCGATACGCCTCGCCAAAGGCCGTCGGGAAGATCTCGCCCCAAGCATCCTCGGTTGTCGTCAGCACGCGGGCGGCGAATTCGCCGGCCTGCTGTTCCTCGGCGGAAAGCTGGCCCTGCGGAGCACCAGTCTGGCGCTGCGGGGCCGCCCCCTGCTGATCCAGAAGCGGCGTCAGGTCGACGCCGAGGAAGTAGCCGATCACCACGATGGCCACGACGCCGATGCCGCCGGCCCCTACCGTGCGTCCGCCTGAGCGTCTGCCCGAACTGCGGCGCATGCCGCTGCCGCGCTGGTCCACCACGTTGCGGCTGGATCGGGTGTTGCGCAGGCGCATGGGGAGTATCCTTCCGTGAACGGCCGCCTTGCGGCGCATTGGACTGAACGCCGCGCAACCTAACGCGGTTCCGCACCTCGCGTCTTGCGATTCGGAGCCGCGCGGCCTATCTGCTGCGGCGAGAGGTTGGCACGGGCAAGCATTTCGCCAACCCGGTCAGGTCCGGAAGGAAGCAGCCGCAACGAATTCCGCTTGGGTCGTTGTCCAGCCTCTCACTTTGTTCGCGGTGTTCCGCGGGCCGTTTTCCGGCGAAGTCGCGTGCTGCAACCGGCAAGGTACGACGCGCCCGACAGCGGGCTTTGCCGCTGGCGGGGCCGGGTGGACATCGCCCGATCCAGCCCCAAATCCCCCCTTTATCGACACGGACCGCCGCCGCGTCTCCTCTTGACCCGCGCCTGCCGCCAAGCGCCTACTCCGCCCCATGCATCGGATCCCGCACCCATGACCCGCTACTCCCTGCCCGACCTTGGCTGGTCCCCCCGCCACGCCGCGCAGCTGACCGATGCCGACACCGACCCGCCGACTGCCGCCCGAATCACGACCGTATCGCGCACCCAACTGCGCGCCCTGTCGCCCGATGGGCTGCTGACGCTGCTGGTGCCGTCCGACCGCCGCACCTCGGATTTCGCCACCGGCGATTGGATCCTAACCGACCCCGAGCGCACGCAGGTGACCCGCCTGCTGGACCGCGACACCCTGTTGCAGCGGCGTGGCGCAGGCGAAAGCCATTACGCGCAGTTGATCGCGGCAAATGTCGATACGCTGGCCATCGTGACGTCGTGCAACGCCGACTATAACGAGGCTCGGCTGGAGCGGTATCTGGCGCTGGCCGCCAGCGCCGGCTGCCTGCCCCTGATCGTGCTGACCAAGCCCGACATGGCCGAGGATGCCGACGATTACCTCAGCCGCGCGAACCGGCTGTCGCCGCTGGCCCGGGCCATCACCCTCAACGCCAAGGACGCGGACGCCGCGCAGGCGCTGGCCGCCTGGGCCGGGCCGGGGCAGACGCTGGCGCTTGTGGGGTCGTCCGGCGTCGGAAAGACCACACTCGCCAATGCGCTGACCGGCGCGAAGGCGGCCACTGCGGGCATCCGCGAGGACGATGCGCGGGGCCGCCACACCACCACCGCGCGCGGCCTGTCGCAGACCCGCTTCGGCGGCTGGCTGATCGATACGCCGGGCATGCGATCCCTGCCGCTGAACGATGCGGCCTTGGGGATCGGCGCAGTCTTCGCCGATATCGAGGCATTGGCCGAGGCCTGCCGCTTCCGCGACTGCGCGCACGAAACGGAACCCGGCTGTGCCGTGCAGGCCGCCATTGCCGAGGGCACGCTCGATGCCGGGCGGCTGGCGCGCTACGCCAAGCTGTCGCGCGAGGATGCGCAGAATTCCGAGGCGCTGCTCCAGCCCCGCGCCCGTGCGCAGGAGTTCAGGAAATCAGCCAAGACCACGACGGATGCCGGTCGGCACAGGAGGGGAAAAAGACCCTAGCGCACGCGGATTTCCGGCCCCGTTCAAGGGACGAATCAGCCCGTGCCGCTGGTTCGGAGAGGGCAAATCCGGGCCGTCAGGGAAGGCCCGGATCTGAGGTCATTCAATGGCCGCTGTGGCCAACAACCCGCTTGGCTTTCCAGCGCACGAAGAAGGCCATCGCGAGGCCGAACAGCGCGCCGGTCAGCACGGATACGCCAACGGCGAGAGCGATCGGCATGGCGTCTTCGCGCCAGGTGAGGAACCACATGATCGGGCCCCAGAGGACCGCGAAAGCGGTTCCGGAAATCAGGGCGGCGCGCAGGAAAGACGGGCCTTCAGGGCGCTGGGAGGAAAGGTCTTGCATGGAAAACTCCTTCAAGGGTCACCGGATGCTCCGGCGAAAACCACCGAAATTGGCGGATGACGTGAAAATACCATGCGGTCCCGATACCGGTCAATCGGGGGCTACTGGCGGGAATCCTCCACTACTTGCCCCGGATGCGCCTGCGCCCAGTCGCGCAGGAAGCTGCCGATGTCGGTCGCGTCCGTGTGATCGAGAACCCTTTTGGGCAGGGCCACGCCCACCTCCAGTGCCAGCCGCAGGCAGGCGATGTAGTCACGTTCCGCCCAGTTCGGATTGTTCTCGGCGCCGTGCAGGATCGTGGTCAGCAGCGTCCCGCCATAGCCGTTCACATGGCCAAGATCGGGCTTGAGGCTGAGCAGATAGGCCATCGCGTCGGGCAGGCCCTCCCACCCGGCGATCTGCACAGGGGTGATGCCTTGCGCGTCGGGGCGGTCGTATTCCACGCCGACCGCCACCAGCCGTTGCACATGGGGCAGCTTTCCCGGCAAGTGCAGGATTTCGCGGATGATGTTGCGGGCGGCCGGGGGCATTTTCTCGGGGTCGATGTAGTGGCGTTCCGGCACCTCGCCATCGGCAACATGCGCCAGCAGTGCCTCGGTCAGGGACAGATCGGTGGCATGGCCCAGCGCTTCAAGCTGGCGCGAAAGGGCCGCGTTGCCGAAGAGGCGGGCGAAGGCATAGGCCGTCACGCCGTGATGCATGCGGGCGGGATCGGCTCCGTGGTCGAGCAGCAGGGCCACCATCTCGGGCGAGGCCATCCGCCGGGCCGCGTGGTGCAGCACCGGCACGCCGCCCTCGGACGCCGCGCCCTCATCGGGCGCGCCGCCCGCCGCCAGAAGCATCCGCACCGCCTCCACATCGCCGAAATCCATCGCGCGGAGCAGCGCGTTGGTGCCCGGCACTCTCGCGCCATGGGCAAGTAGCAGCCGCAATCCGCCGTGATGCCCCAACTCCGTCGCGTGATAGAGCGATTCGCCGTCATCGGGATCGGCACCGTGATCCAGCAGCCACTCGGCCAACGCCATGTTGTTGCCGTGACCGATGGCCCAGTAAAGCGCCGACAGGCGGCCGTGGTCGTCCTGCGTCGCATCGTTCACATCCGCCCCCTGCGCCAGCAACACATCGGCAATTGCCAGCATCTGCGCCTCCCGCTCGGGGAACGTGTGGATCATCCGCGAGCGCGCCAGCGCGATCATCGGGGTGAATTTCGGCGAGAGGAGGGTTGCGGCGGCGGGATCGGCGGCGAGAATTTCCGCCACCTCGCCAAGCAGATACAACCCGCAACAAAGGCCCAGCCGCCCCTTCGCCAGATCGGGCGTTTCCGCCAGAAGCTGCGCCACCACGCCGCCCTGCCCCTGCGTGATGGCCAAACCCAGCCTTTGCCGCAGCGCCGCGAGGCCCGCGTCCGGGGTGTCCCATGTCGCCACCAGCACAGGCCACGACGCAAAGCCCTGTTCGCGGGCGATCACATGCAGGAAATCGGCGTGTTTGAGCGGCGGACGCGGCCCCGATAAGGGGCCCTGCCCCTGGGGCTGACCAGCAGCCGGGGGCAGGTATTTGCTCACTTGATCAAAGGCTTCACGGTCGTTCGCGTGAAATGCCTTCTTCAAAGCCGTGGCATCACGGCGCAGTTGGTCGATCGTTTTGGTCATCGGGTTCCCTCACATCCGCCCCACGATCCGCTGGAAGGGGCTGAGAGACACCGTCTTGATGTCTGTCTTGTGCTCTATGGGGGCCGATGACGGCTTTCCGCGGATCCGGATGCTGCCCCAACAACACCTGTGATGGTAACGCAGCGCCCCCTCGATTCAAGAGAAAGAGTCTCCGGCGTCGAAATCAGGTCAGCATGCCAAGGATCGAGGCCGCCAGCGCATTGCCGAACACCGAGACGATACAGGCCAGCGTGAAGTAGGTGGCCGACACCAGCAGCGCCCATCGCAGCGGTTTGTTGTCCGCGAACGTCCCCGCGCGCCACAGCAGGACGGACGACGCGGTGGCAGGCAGATGCCCCATGGTGAACAGGACCATGGCGGTTATGTCAATCTGGGCGATGACCGCTCGGGGGCCACCCATGAAGGCGGCGGCGACCCAAAACACCAGCGCCGCAAGGGACATGAGTGCGGTAAAGCAGATCAGCGTCCAGCGAAGGCCCGGTGCCATCACAGGCCCCCGCAGGGTGGTGCCCGGAAACCACGCAATTCGGTTCTATCCCGCATGTATCGACCTTTCGTCAGAAACCCCGTCGGGCACCCCATAACCCGGCATCTCGATCGCCCCCGACCTGACACGGCGCGGTAACGCACGTGACCGGCACTTGGCCGATATCGACGTGACAACGGATGGGCTCGTTGTTGTCGGCGCGACGGGCAGCGTCAACCTCAACATTGCGGGAGTGGGCGCGCAGGCCTTCGTCGCCGCCCTGAAAGGTGTATCGGCGGCGATGCCGCCCTCAAAGGCGCATCGGCGGCGATGCCGCCCGCTGACGGGCTGCATTCGGGTGGACGCGGACCGGGCCTGCGCCTAGTTTGGCCCTCGCATGATCCCTTGAGGCCCGATGACCAACCCGACCGCTCCCACCTCTGGCCCCGTCTACCAGGTGCTTGCCCGCAAGTATCGCCCCGCCACCTTTGCCGATCTGATCGGGCAGGAGGCGATGGTGCGCACGCTGAAGAACGCTTTCGCGGCGGACCGGATCGCGCAGGCCTTCATGCTGACGGGCATCCGCGGGACGGGCAAGACCACCACCGCGCGGATCATCGCCAAGGGGCTGAACTGCATCGGCGTGGATGGCACCGGCGGGCCGACAACGGATCCCTGCGGCCGGTGCGACAATTGCGTGGCGATCGCCGAGGGGCGGCATGTCGACGTGATGGAGATGGATGCCGCCTCCAACACCGGCGTGCAGAACATCCGCGATGCGATTATCGAGACGGTCAGCTACCGCGCGGCACAGGCGCGCTTCAAGATCTTCATCATCGACGAAGTGCACATGTTGTCCACAAGCGCGTTCAACGCGCTGCTCAAGACGCTGGAAGAACCGCCCGCCCACGTCAAATTCCTGTTCGCCACCACCGAGATCCGCAAGGTCCCTGTCACGGTCCTGTCCCGCTGCCAGCGCTTCGACCTGCGCCGGATCGAGCCCGAGGTGATGATCGCCCATCTGCAAAAAATCGCGGGACTCGAGCACGCGCAGATCGCCGATGACGCGCTGGCGTTGATTACCCGCGCGGCGGAAGGCTCGGTCCGCGATGCGATGAGCCTGCTCGATCAGGCGATCTCCCATGGCGCCGGCGAAACCAGCGCCGATCAGGTCCGCGCCATGCTGGGGCTGGCTGACCGGGGCCGGGTGCTGGACCTGTTCGAGGCGATCATGGCGGGCGATGCCGCCCGCGCGCTGGACGAGTTGGGCGCGCAATATGCCGATGGCGCCGATCCGGTCGCCGTGCTGCGCGATCTCGCCGAGATCACCCATTGGCTGAGCGTGATTTCCATCACCCCCGCCGCCGCCGAAGATCCCACCATCGGCCCGGACGAACGGGTGCGCGGGCTGGCGCTGGCCGGGCGTCTGCCGATGCGCGTCCTCACGCGCATGTGGCAGATGCTGCTCAAGGCGCTGGAGGAGGTGCGGCTTGCCCCCAACGCCATGATGGCCGCCGAAATGGCGGTGATCCGCCTGACCCATGTGGCCGAACTTCCGACGCCCGGCGATCTGGTGCGCAAACTGACCGAGATGCCACGCCCCGCCGCCACGCCCCCTGCCGCGCCCACGGGAGGGGCTGCACTGGGGCCGGGGCCGGTCGCGCGGGCCTCCAATCCTGCGCCGATGGGTGGTGGTGGTCCGCAGACGATGCTGGCGGTGCAGGCAGGCCCGGATCTGTCGGTCTACCCGACCTTCGGCTCGGTGGTGGCGCTGCTTGAAGGCGCGCGCGACATGAAGCTGCTGGTCGAGGTGAAAACCTGCCTGCGCCTCGTGTCCTACAGCCCCGGCCGGATCGAGGTTGCGGTGACCGAGCGCGCCCCCCGCGACCTGACCCAGCGCCTAGGGCGGATGCTGCAGACCGCCACCGGCGCGCGTTGGGCGATTGCGGTGGCGTCAAGCGGTGGCGAGGCCACGCTGGAGGAACAGGAAAAGGCGCGCGACAGCGCCGCCAAAGCCGAGGTTGCGCAGCACCCCCTGTTGCAGGCCGTCTTCGCGCGCTTCCCCAACGCCACGATCCGCCAGATCACCCCCCACGCGGCGTTGGAGAAGGCGGCCGCCGCGACGGCGCTGGAGGAGATCCCCGAAGAGGCCGATGACTGGGACCCCTTCGAGGATGAAGCGCCATGAAGAACGTCCTTCTGGCTCTTGGTCTGGTTTTTCAAGCGCTGTTCTTGTCCGAGATGGCGGGCGCGCAAACCGCCCAACCGACCGACGAGGATACGGCCACCGTCGCGCAGCTGACTCGGACCTTTCTGACGGCGCTGGCCGAGGCGGACCACGACGTTGCCTATGCCTTGGTGGGCGAAGGGCTGCGTGGGTTGCAATCCGAGCAGGAGATGCGCGCGACATGGGATGCGCACACAGCGCAGAACGTTCCTTTCGACACGATCAACTTGGTGGAAGTGACGTGGTATGTTGATCCGCAGGGCTTGCCACAAGGGGCCTACGCCGCCGTAGACTTCCGCGGAGGTTCTGAGAGGGTCCCGGTTTTGTGCGGGTTTATCGTGTGGTTCAATGACATGCCCTCACCGTCGATCTCTCGGATAGAGCTAAACTATATCGATGCCGACACCTTCGCGTTAATGGATGACGCAACGCGATCAGAGATCTTGCCCCAATTCGGTTGCCGCTGAACCGCACGGATCGGGAAACGGCGTGGTTGCCTTGTCGCACAGCCGTGGGGGGCGTATCTGTGCAACGAACACGATGGATCAGGAGTGTAGCGACATGCTGAAAGGTTTGGGTGGTCTTGGCGACATGGCCAAGATGATGAAGCAGGCGCAGGAACTGCAGGTGAAGATGGGCGCGATGCAGGAAAGCCTTGCGACGATGATGGTGACGGGCGAAAGCGGCGCCGGGCTGGTCAAGGCCACGGCAACCGCCAAGGGCGAGTTGGTCGGCCTCGACATCGACCCCTCCATCTTCAATCAGGACGACAAGGCCGTGGTCGAAGATCTGATCCTTGCCGCGATCAAGGACGCGCAGTCCCGCGCCCGCGCCAAGGCCGATGCCGAGATGAGCCGGCTGACCGAGGAAATGGGCCTGCCCTCGGGCGTGAAGATGCCGTTCTAGGTCCCTGCGCCCGTGGCCCAGACCCCCAAGGATATCGACGAGTTGATCTCGGTCCTGGCGCGGCTGCCGGGGCTGGGCCCGCGATCTGCCCGGCGCGCGGTGCTGGTGCTGCTCAAGAAACGCGGCGCGCTGATGCGGCCCCTGGGCGAGGCGATGCTGCGGGTGGCCGAAACCGCGCGGGATTGCGTCAATTGCGGCAATATCGGCACCGGCGATCTGTGCGACATCTGCACCGACCCTCGGCGCGCCACGGGCGAGTTGTGCGTGGTGGAAGATGTGGCCGACCTATGGGCAATGGAGCGTGGTCAGGCCTTCAAGGGCCGCTACCACGTGCTGGGCGGCACGCTGTCGGCGCTGGACGACGTGGGCCCCGATGATCTGGGCATCCCGCGCCTGCGGGACCGGATGGCGGATGAGGGGATCACCGAGGTGATCCTGGCGCTGAACGCCACCGTCGACGGGCAGACGACGGCGCATTACATTGCGGACGAGTTGGCGGGTATGGGTGTCAGCCTGACCTCGCTGGCGCAGGGCGTGCCGATCGGTGGCGAGCTGGATTACCTTGACGACGGCACGATCTCGGCAGCGCTCCGCGCGCGAAAAGCGGTGTGATTTCAGGTAAATCGAGCCGCTGCGCTGCACGCGGTCGCCTAATGCGGCGCTTGCGGCGCTTGCGGCGGAAGGTGGTTTGCCGCCTCGGGCGGTGTCGTCTGAGTCTCCTGTAGGAGTGAGTTTTTCTGCCAAGCTGAAACAGGGGCGCGCGCGCAGTCCCACGCTCAGTCTCAAGGGGCCGCCTCCGCCCACCTATCGGGCTCAAACATGGCCACTTACACGGATGAACGGAGGCTTTCACCTTGGACGCCGAGTCGGTCTCCACCTATCGACGCGCTCTAACATTCGCCGGTTAACCTTAACGCGCGGTTAAGGGCCCCTATTCATCTTGGCAAAAAAACCTCTCGGGGGGGCCGAAGGCGGGGGGCAGAAAGCCCCCCTCGACACCCGCCGGACGCACCGTCCTTGCGGCGGCGCCCCCCTTAGCGCATCGGCGAGAACAAGGCGTCGGGCGAGGTGCAGTCGCGGATCACGTCCTGCCCGCAATCGCGCGGCTCCAGATCGCGGGTCAGGCAGATGCGGATCTCGTGGATGCGGTTGGCGCTGCAGGTGACGGTCAGCATGTCGGGTGCCAGCGCTGGGTTCACCTCCAGAAAGGCCTCCTCGATCACGGCGGCGGGCAGGCGTACCTCGTGGTCGAGGCGGCGCAGCAGGTCGGGGCGGGTCACGCCCTCATAGGCCAGCCGCGACAGGGCGTAATAATCCGCCGCCTCGAGCCCCGAACAGACCCCATGCTTGCGCCATTGGTGCCAGGCCAATCCGCTGGTGCCCATGATGTCGGCCATGGCACCCGTCATGCCGCGCGATGGCGGGCGCATCGCGCTGGGGCAGTAGCTGGGCCAGCCATCCTCGTATTGCGGCCAGAGGCCGTGCAGCGTGAAGCCGAAGCCCTGCCCTGCCTCGCATTGCGGGCTGTCCCTGTCGTCGCCCTCCAGCGCGCACCAGGTGGGGGTCCAGCTGAGGCTCATCACGTAGTAATCGAAATCGCCCGCCGTCTCGCCCTCGGCCCGAGCCGTACCGGGGGCCAAAACAGGGACCATAACGGGGACCATGCCAGCCGCGCAGATCAGTGCCAGTATCAGTCGTTTCATCGAACGTCCCTATTCCCCTGCAAATCGCCGATCGTGACAGCGCCTGCCATCGCCCAGGCGCTGCGCGACATGGGGGCTTCCCTCCCGCCGCGCCCTCGCCTATATACGTCTCGATTTCCCCAAAATCGAGGATCGGCGGGCCCTGCCCCGCCAAGCCGCTTCCACCGGCCTTTCTCCTCGTATCGACATATCCGGAGGGACCGAGATGAACAAACCGATCATGGCCAAGGCAACTGCCGTCTGGCTTGTCGACAACACCACGCTGACCTTCAAGCAGGTGGGCGATTTCTGCGGTCTGCACGAATTGGAAGTGCAGGGCATTGCCGATGGTGACGTGGCGCAGGGCGTGAAGGGGTTCGATCCCATCGTCAACAACCAGTTGACGCAGGCCGAGATCGACGCCGCCGAGAAGAACCCGAACCACAAGCTGAAGCTGAAGTTCAACGCCTCGGCCGTGGGCGAGGAAAAGCGGCGCGGGCCGCGCTACACGCCGCTGTCCAAGCGGCAGGATCGCCCCGCCTCGATCCTGTGGCTGGTGAAGTTCCACGCGGAACTGACCGATGGCCAGATCTCCAAGCTGGTCGGCACCACCAAGCCGACCATTCAGGCGATCCGCGAACGCTCGCACTGGAACATCAACAACATCCAGCCGATCGATCCGGTGGCCTTGGGCCTGTGCAAGCAGACCGAGCTTGACGCCGCCGTGCAGAAGGCAAACGCCAAGAAACTCGCCGAGGGTGGCGCGATGTCCGATGACGAGCGGCGCAAGCTGGTCTCGACCCAGACCTCGCTGTCGATGGATGCGAACCGGCCCTCGTCCATGGCGGGTCTGGAAACGTTCAGCCTGTCGAGCCGGGATGACGACGACGATGGCCGCAGCGGGCCCACGCCCAACAAGGACACGTTCTTCAACCTGCCCAACCATGATGACGACGACGATGATGAGGATTGATCCGGTGCACGCCAAGGCGTGAGGCGGCATCGCAGGACTCCCAAGGCCTTGACCCCGCGCCCACTGGTGCGGGGTTTCCGTTTGCGGTTGGCGGCGGTGCGTCGCAAGACCCGCCACCCGCCGGGAGAGGCGCGCTAGTGCGCGGGCCGCGACACGCTGTCCAGCAGCGACCGGCCACCATCGATGGTGATGATCTCGCCCGTCACGAAGCCCGATCCTTCCGAAGCGAGGAACTGCACCGCCGACGCGAGCTCGCGCGCCGAGGCGATGCGGCCCATGGGCGTGCAGTCGCGGATCTCGTTGCGCAGGCCGTCCGTCTCGTTCAGGCTTTCCTTGAGGCTGGCCGACATGACCGATCCGAACGCCACCGAATTCACCCGGATGCGGTGCGGCGCCAGCGCCACCGCCAGGCTGCGGGTCACCTGATCGAGCGCTGCCGTTGCGATCGAATAGCCCAACAGATCGGGATGGGTGCGGCGCGCGGCGATGGTCGAGATGTTGATGATGGAACCGATCGGCCCCTCTGTCTGCTTGTCGGCCTCGGCCTGCGCGATCATGCGTTTGGCGACCGACTGGCTCAGGCGCAGGGCGGGAAACATGTTCATCTGCAACATCGTCTCGACCGAGTTGTCCGCCGCGTCGAGGGGGTCCGTCGTCACCATCAAGCGGCTGGCATTGACCAGGATGTCGATGCGGTCATAGGCGTCGACCGTGGCGGAAACCAGATTCTCGATGCTCAGCTTCTCGCGCAGATCGCCCGAGAAATAGCGGATCTGCCCATCCTCGCCCTCACCCTCACCACCGCCGCATTCGTCCTTCAGACGCGCGCGGTCGCGGTCGACGAACATCACATTCGCCCCGCATTCAAGAAAGTGGCGCGCAATCGCGAGGCCGATGCCATTGGCGGCACCGGTGACGATGGCGTTCTTGCCCTGGATGGAAAGTCCCATCAATTGCGTTCCCTGGAAATGATTCTGGTTCTCGATCTGGTTCTGGAAGCGGGGTCGCGCATCGGCTCGGATCGCGCGGCCTTCTTTGGTCCCGGTTTCGACGCGGTTTTCGGCTTGCTGGCTTCGTAGATCTTGTAGCCCTCCAACTCGCCCAGCATGGACCCGGCCCCGAAGGCAGTCTTCAGCGCGTCCTCATAGGGCAGGTGACGGTTGGCGACCATGAAGAAGCGGCCCCGAGCAGTCAGGTTGCGGGCGGCGGCGGCGATGAAGGCGCGGCCAAGGTCGGGGTCGGCGCGGCGGCCGATATGGAAGGGCGGGTTGCACAGGATCACGTCATAGGGCGCGCTGGGCACGTAGCTTGTGGCGTCGGCCCAATGGAAGGCTGCGCGGGGGTCATCGACGTTGACGCGGGCGGCTTCCAGCATGGCGTGATCGCCCTCTATCAGGTCGAGGCTGTCGATGCCCGCCTGCTCTGCCAGCACCTCGGCCGCGATATAGCCCCAGCCGGCGCCCCAATCGGCGACGCGTCCGGTGATCTGGGGCAGCAGCGCCACCAGAAGTTCCGATCCGCGATCCGGCCCGTCGGCGGAAAAACCGCCGGGGACGGTGACATAGCCCTCTTGCGTCACCTGCGGCGCCTCCAGCCAGTCCATCACCGATTCCGGCACCGCGTCGGGGCGGTGCAGCCACAGCAGCTTGCCATGGGATTTGGACATCACGCCGCAGTCGTCGAACACCTGCCGCAGCAGCTTGACGATGGCCTCGATGCCCTCCTCCTTCTGGCCGTCGACCAGCAGCAGGCCACCGGGGGCCAGATGGCCCAGGGCACGGGCGATCATCGCCAGCGTCCCGGCGCGGGATTTGGTGATCTGGACAAGGGCGGCCTTGTAGGTTCCGTGGGCCTCCACCGCCATATCAAGCCCGCGCGCCTTCAGACGCTCGTGGTCGGGCGCGAAGCCCTGCACGCAGGTCACCTTTCCGAGCGCGGTGAAATCAGCCTCGCCGCGCGCACCCATGACAAGCACGGGGCCGTCGGGGGGGGCGAACTCTCCGCCCTCGATCGCAAGGGTCCATCGGTCTGGGGTCAAATCAGGGGCAGAGGATTACTCCTCCTTCTCCATCGTGCATTGCAGGGGATGCTGGTTGCGGCGGGCGAAATCCATCACCTGCGCCACCTTCGTCTCGGCGATCTCGTAGGAGAACACGCCAACCACGGCGACGCCCTTCTTGTGGACGGTCAGCATGATCTCGACCGCCTGGCTGTGGGTGATGCCGAAGAACCGCTCCAGCACATGCACGACGAATTCCATCGGGGTGTAGTCGTCGTTGAGCAGCAACACCTTGTAAAGCGGCGGGCGCTCGGTTTTCGGTTTGGTCTTGGTCGCAAGCGATACCTGACCGTCGTCGCCTACGGCGTCGTCGTCATCCTTCTCGGCCATCGAAGTCCACGGCATCATCATCAGATCAGGTTCCCGGTTTCGCACGTCATGCTGAAGCCCCAGTATATAGGAACGCATCCGATTCCGAAAAGAGGGGCAAATGCGCAAAGTAAACAGCACCGGGTTGAGTGTGATCGGCTTCGATGCCGACGACACCTTGTGGCAGAACGAGGCGTTCTTCCGCCTGACGGAAGATCGCTTCACCGCCTTGCTAGCCGATTTTGCGCAACAGGACCACCTGAAGCAGCGCCTGATCGCCGCCGAGGGGCGCAACATCGGGCATTATGGCTTCGGGATCAAAGGCTTCATGCTGTCGATGATCGAGACCGCCATCGAGGTGACCGAGGGGCGCGTGGGCGCGTCCGTCATCAAGGAGGTGCTGGACATGGGGCAGGACATGCTGCGCCATCCGATCCAGTTGCTGCCCTTTGTCGAGGAAACGCTTGGCGTTTTGGCAGAAAGTTACCCGCTGGTCCTTATCACCAAGGGCGATCTGTTGCATCAGGAGCAGAAGCTGGCAGCCAGCGGGTTAGGCGAGTTGTTCGCGGGGGTAGAGATCGTGTCGGACAAGCATCCCGGCGTCTATGCGCGGGCCTTCGGCGCGTTCGGCGCGGGACCGGACAGCGCGATGATGGTGGGCAATTCGATGAAATCGGACGTGGTGCCGGCGCTCGAGGCGGGCGCGTGGGCGGTCTATGTGCCGCAGGGCGAGCCTTGGGCGCTGGAACTTGCCGATGCCCCATCGGACCATGCGCGGTTCCGCGAGATGCCGGATCTGGGCGGGCTGGTGGATTTCGTGGCAGAGGTGGCAGGATGACGATCCGCACCTTGTGCGCCCTGTGACTTCGCCGGATCTTGCTTCCGGGGTGCCGCCGATCAATGGCGGCGTGCCGCCGGGACGGGGCCGCCTTGTCGCGGCGCTGGGCATCGTGCAGATCCTGACCTTCGGCACCACCTACTACCTTCTGGCCGTGCTGGCGGGACCCATGGCCGAAGCCACCGGCTGGTCGCGCGAGGCGATCACCGGCGGCGTCTCGCTGGGCCTGCTGATCGCGGGGCTGTCGGCGCGCAGGGTCGGGCGCATCATCCAGGTGCGCGGCGGGCGGATCGTGCTGGTATCGGGCGTGTGCCTGCTGGCGCTTGGGCTGGCGCTGCTGTCGCAGGCACGCGGGTTGCCGATGTATTACGCCGCCTGGACTGTGATCGGCGCGGGCATGGCCGGATCGCTCTACGATGCCGCCTTCTCGGCCCTCGGCGTCATCTACGGCGCCAGCGCGCGCGGCGCGATCACGCGGCTGACGCTCTGGGCCGGGTTCGCCAGCACGATCTGCTGGCCCCTTTCGGCGGCTTTGGTCGAGGCGTTCGGCTGGCGCGGCGCGTGCCTTTCCTATGCGGCCTTGCACCTGTGCGTCACCCTGCCGCTATGCTGGTTCGCCTTGCCGGTCGGCGGCGGCACGAGGCTGACAGGGGCGGTGAAGGCACGCCCCTTCGCGCGGCTCGGCGATCTGCGCTTCCTGTGCCTTGCGCTGGCGGGCATCTGTTCGGCCACCATCTCCTCGATCATCGCGGTGCACCTGATCACGTTCCTGATGGCGGGCGGCCTGACGCTGGCGGTGGCCGTTGGCCTCGGCACCCTGATCGGCCCGGCGCAGGTCGGCGCGCGGGTGGTCGAGATGCTGGGCCGCGAGCGTCATCACCCGGTGGTGACCATGGCGATCTCGGTCTGCTGCATGTGTGCGGGCGTGGCGGGATTGTGGTTCGGCCTGCCCGCGTCGGGCGCCATCGTGGTCTATGGCGCGGGCACAGGACTGTTTTCGATCGCGCGCGGCACGGTTCCCTTGGCGGTGTTCGGCGCCGCCGACTATCCGCTGGTGATGGGGCAACTGGCGCTGCCGATCCTGGTGGCGTCGGCCTCCGCCCCCGTTATCGGTGCGGCCGCGATCGAGGCGTTGGGGGCACCCGTCACATTGGGCCTGCTGGCGCTTCTGGCCCTGGTGCCGCTTCTCTGCGTGGGTGTTCTTGGTGGCGTGGTAAGGCGCGGATAGTCGCCTCACACGGCCGTGCATTGACGCGGACGACCCAGCGCGCCAATGACCTCGGCCATGATCGACGCCCGCCTTCTTCCGCTGCAACGCGCCCTGATGCTGCCCCCTGCCCGCTGGCTGGTGGCGCAGGGCGTCGGCGCGGACAAGATCACGCTGGTGGGCTGCGGCATCGGGCTGCTGGCGGCACTGGCCGCCGCCTTCGGGCTGTTCTGGCTGGCGCTGGCAGGCCTCGCCCTGAACCGGCTGGCCGATGGCCTGGACGGTGCGGTGGCGCGCCTGACCACGCCCACGGATCGCGGCGCGTTCCTAGACATCGCGCTCGATTTCGTGTTCTACGCCATCTTCCCGCTGGGTTTCATCGCCGCCGACCCCGCCGCCAACGGCCTTGCGGGCGCGGTGCTGCTGGCCAGCTTCATCCTGACCGGCACCTCGTTTCTGGCCTTCTCGGTCATCGCCGAGCGGCGCGGCCTTCGCGCCACGGACTATCCCAGCAAGGGCATCTACTACCTCGGCGGCCTGGCCGAAGGGGCCGAGACCATCGCCATCTTCGCCGCCTTCTGCCTGTTCCCGCAGGCATTCCCGTGGATCGCCTACGGCTTCGCCGCAATCTGCCTTGTCACCGGCATCACGCGCTACGCCGCCGCGTGGACCGTCTTCGACAGGCACCAGGCCTAGGCCACCTTCAGCACGATCTTCCCGATATGCTGGCTGGTCTCCATCCTCGCATGGGCCTGTGCCGCATCCTTCAGGGCGAAGGTCTGGTCCATCACCGGCTTCACCCTGCCCGCCGCGATCAGGGGCCAGACATGGGCGCGCAACTCTGCCGCGATCGCGGCCTTGGCGCCATCGGACTGGGGCCGCAGCGTCGAGCCTGAAATCGTCAGCCGCCGGATCATCACCTGCGCGAAGTTCAATTCCACCTTCGGGCCCTCCAGAAACGCGATCTGCTGCAGCCGCCCGTCATCCGCCAACGCCATGACGTTGCGCGGCAGATAGGTGCCACCGACCATGTCGAGGATCAGGTTCGCGCCGCCCTCGGCCCTCAGGATCTCGACGAAATCCTCCTCCCGATAATTGATCGCGCGCTCGGCCCCCAGCGCGGCGCAGGCCGCGCATTTCTCGGCCGATCCTGCGGTGGCGAATACTCTTGCGCCCACGGCATGGGCAAGCTGGATCGCCGTCGTCCCGATCCCGCTGGATCCACCATGGACCAGGAAGCGCTGCCCGGCGCGCAGGCCCGCGCGCATGAACACGTTGCTCCAGACGGTGAAACACGTCTCGGGCAAGGCCGCCGCCTCGGCCATCGACAGGCCCTCGGGCACTGCCAGCGCGTGGTCCTGATGGGTCACCGCATATTGTGCGTAGCCACCGCCCGGCAACAGCGCGCAAACCTTGTCGCCCACCGACCAGCGCGTCACGCCGACGCCCACCGCCGCCACCACGCCCGCCGCCTCCAGCCCCGGCAGATCCGAGGCACCGGGCGGCGGTGCATAAGCGCCCGCGCGCTGCAGCGCGTCGGGGCGGTTCACGCCGGCATGATCGACCTCGATCAGGATCTGTTCGGCACCCGGCGCCGGTATCGGCCGCTCGCACAGTCGCAACACCTCGGGCCCGCCCGGCGCACTGATTTCCATTGCCTGCATCATCTCGCCCATCTCCGATCCTCCCTTGGTACCTGCATGGCCCTACCACGCTGCGCCCGCCAAGCAACACTGTCCCCCCTATTCATCTTGGCAAAAAACTCCGGGGGGGTGACCCTTGTGGTCACAAGGGGGGCTGGCCCCCCTTATGCCCTCTTCCGCAGGCGCCTCAGCCCGCCGGTGGCCACCGACCCGGCAGATCCGCGGGCGCCGTGCGCGACGGTGCCTTGATGCCCGCGGTCAACCGCTCCAGCCCGCTCACGAACGGTTTCAGCACCGCATTGGCGCGAACTTTCGCTTTCACCTCCTCGATCCGCATCACGTCGCCGATCCGCCGGTCGAGAAAGTCCCATGTCGCGCCATGTCCGACCGAGCCATCGCCCAGCCAGAACAGCACCACCGCCGAATAGACCGCCGACAACGTCGCGCGCTTGGTGTACCAGTTCAGATCGTCCGACCGGTCGCCAAGCCCGGTCCAGATCACGTCCGCCGTGCCCCAGACCAACCGTGCCCCGTCCGGCGCGTAGATGGGCAGCGCGAAAAGGGTCGCACCCCTCCGCACCGCCTCCTTGTGGTCCTCCACCATCTCCAGCCGCAGGCGCACCGCATGTGCCACCCGGTCGCGAAACCTCAGCGCGCCCAGATCACCCGCGGCCAGTGCTTCGGCCAAGGCCGCATCGCCGCGCCTGTGGAAGGCCACGGCAAGGTCCACCGCGCCGCGCGGAAACGCCGCGCGTGCCTCGGCCATCTCCACACCCGCATCGGCAACCGCGGCGGCAAAGCTGATCTCCGACCAGCCGTCGAAGGGCACATGCATCAGGGCCGCATCCAGCACCCTGTCACTCAGATCACTCATGATATCTCTCCCGTTTCAGTCGCTAGACAACATAGGGGGGCTTTGCTATAGGGCCACTTCCTGCAGATCCTTGCAAATCTAACCTAGAAAGGTGGTGACACCACATGCAGGTCAGTGTTCGCGACAACAATGTCGATCAAGCGCTCCGGGCGTTGAAGAAGAAACTTCAGCGCGAAGGCGTTTTTCGGGAAATGAAGCTCAAGCAGCATTTCGAAAAACCCTCGGAAAAGCGCGCGCGCGAGAAGGCGGAAGCCATTCGCCGTTCCCGCAAGCTGGCGCGTAAAAAAGCGCAGCGCGAAGGCGGGCTCTAGGAGCCCTTCTTCAAGATCGCCCACGCGAATCGCAAGAATTGGAAAACCCCCGAGGCGGATGCCTGCGGGGGTTTTGCTTTGCCGGAAATCGGGTGCGCCACTTGGCGGGTGCAGCGCATCAACCCGCCGTCTGCTGCGCCTCAAGGACCTCGTTGGAACCGGGAACGTCCTCGCCCGTCGTGCCTATGACCGTCTGTTCCCGCACACCCGGCAATTGCCCGAACTGACCCATCGTGTTGAGCGGGTAGAACGAGGCGCTGATCGACGTAAAGCCGGGAGTTCGCGACAGGATTTCGGTGATCGAGCGAGAACAGAAGGCCGGCCCGACGGGGCCATAGGCCTGCACGGCCTGGCTCAGTTGCGCGGCAATCTCGGGCGTCACGTCGATGGTCTGCATCCGCACTTCGAATACCCCGGCGGACTGGAACGCGAGGTAGTAATCCATATAGGCCGGCGACATGCCGAAAAGCACATCGTTGCGCTCGGGCACGCCGGGATTGTGCCAGTTGCCCGCCGGATCGAACAGCAACCGCTGCGCGCCGTCGATCAGCAGCGCGGAATGGGCGCCTGAGTTGTTGGCGGTGTTGATCGAGGTGATCAGCGTGACGGTCGGGGGGCCGGGGACGATGTAGGTGGCCCGCGCGACGGCGTCGTCTGGTGCCCAGACTTCCTCCCCCACACATCCCGACAGCGTCAGCGCGGCAAGCCCAGCCGCGATCAGGCGAAAGGCTCCGATCATGTTGCGAAAATCGCCAGGCCAATGACGATCAGGATCGCCACGATGGCCACGTTGGCCGACATGCGCATGAACCCGCTGAAGGTCTTTTCCTGCTCCTGCGTGTTCATTTCGCCGTGCTTGTGGTCGTCTTGATCTGCCATGGGGAAGGCTCCCGGTCCAGAGTGTCTATCTTTGGCCGTCGCAATAGCGCAGATCTCGCGCGCTGTCAGCCCCAACCGGCACCGTCCGGGCGCGACCGTAGAGCGCGGACCGGGCCAACGTGCACCGGGCTCAGGCGGGCAAAGGTGGTCAGGCGGGAAAGTATTCCCACGCCCCGTCGGCGCGGCGACGGCGGGAGATCGTGCCAAGCGCGTGCAGGTGGTTGACATGCGCCACCGCCTCGACCAGCGCCAGCCCGTAGGTGCCGCCGTCGATGGTCCGCTTGAAAAGCGGCGGGAAGCATTCGGCCGCCGTGGCCGGGCCTTTCGACAGATGCTCGGTCAGGCGCGCCAGCGCGCCGTGGTGATTCTCGATCAATTGCCGCATCCGGGCGGGCAGGCCGGTGAAGGGCAGCTTGTGGCCGGGCAGCACCAGCTGGCTGTCGCGCGCATGGGGCTGCAGGGCGGTGCAGGCATCCATCCAGTCGCCCAACGGGTCAGCACCGGGTTCGGTCGCGTAGACGCCGATATTGGGCGAGATCGTCGCCAGAAGCTGATCGCCGCCGATCACCAGATCGCCCTCGCGGCTCCAGAACGTCGCGTGTTCAGGTGCGTGGCCATGGCCGAAGCGGATGTCCCAGACGCGGCCTGCCATCGCGATCGTGCCGCCTTCATGCAGGCGCGTGAAGCCCAGCGGCATCGGATGGACGATGTCGGCGAAGTTGAACGGACGCTCCGACTGGCGCGCGGCCAGCGTCTCGGCATCCATCCCCGCGTCGATCCAGAATTGCACCTGCTCGGCCGTCGCCGCCGCCTGATTGTCGAGGGTCAGCATCCGCGCGAAGAGCCACGCGGTGCGCGTCATCAGCAACTCCACCCCCTGCCCCTGAAACCAACCGGCAAGGCCGACATGATCGGGGTGGTGATGCGTCACGATCAGGCGGCGCACCGGGGTACCGGCAAGCGGGCCGGTCAGGATCCGCTCCCAGATCGCGCGGGTCTTGCCGCTGTTCACCCCGGTGTCGATCAGCGTCCAGCCATCCGCATCGCGCAGCGCGTAGACATTGACGTGGTCCAGCGTCATCGGCAGCGGAATCCGCAACCACAGCACGCCCTCGGCCACCTCGACCGCCTGCGCTTCGGGCGGGATGTCGGGAAAGGGGGTGCGGATCGGCAGGGCGCGTTCATTCATATCGGGGATGTGTCCTGGCGAGGCGTTCGTTGCCGCGCTTGTAATTGCCGGTCAGCCGGGCAAGCTCGTGCTGCACGGCCGCGTCCCCTGCCGCGCGGACCAGATCGAGGAAAGCCGCGGCCTTGGCGCCGCGCAGGGTGGTGGCGGGTTTTCCATGGTGGAACACCTGCACCTCTCCGCCCTTGCGTGCAACCCAGGTAAAGCCCGATGCGGCCATTCCTTTCACGCCGCCAGATCGTCGGGCGACAGATCGTTCAATCCGTTCGAGCCGCACTGCGCCTGCACCATCATCGCCTGCGCTTCGGGCAACAGACGGGTCAGGTAGAACCGCGCAAGGCTGGCGCGGGCGGTATCGCCGGTGGCCGCGGCACGGGCGTGGTAATGCGCGCCCAGTACGCGGGCGAAAGCCATCAGGAACGGCACCGCGCCGCCGAAACGGTCCTCCATGTCCAGCGCCAGCATGTCCTGCGTCGTCTGGCGCAGCGCCTGAACCGCGGGCTTCAGTATCTCGCCCAGATCCCCCGTGGCCCCGGCCTCGATCTCGTCAAGAAGGGCAAAGGCCGCCACCCCGCCATCCATCAGCTTGCGGCCCACAAGGTCCATCGCCTGGATGCCGTTCGTCCCCTCGTAGATCGCGGTCACGCGGACATCGCGGGCGAACTGCGCCGCGCCGGTTTCCTCGACATAGCCCATGCCGCCGTGGATCTGGATGCCCCGGTCTGCGACCTTCATGCCGGTTTCGGTGCCATAGGCCTTGGCGATGGGGGTCAGGAAAGCAGCGCGCGCCTGCGCGTCGGCATCCCCCGCCTTGGCAAGGTCCAGCGCCACCGCCAGATCCAGCGTCAGGGCACGGGCGGCAAAGATCTCGGCCTTCATGTCCATCAGCATCCGGCGGACATCGGCATGGTCGATGATGCTGCCGGTCGGGCCCTGCGTGCGGCCCTGCGTGCGGTCCATCGCATAGGCCAGCGCGTGCTGATAGGCGGCCTCGGCCACCGACACGCCCTGCACGCCCACCCCCAGCCGCGCGTTGTTCATCATGGTGAACATGGCGGCCATGCCCTTGTTCTCCTCTCCGATGAGCCAGCCTTGGGCGCCGTCATATTGCATGACGCAGGTGGGCGAGCCGTGAAGGCCCATCTTGTGCTCCAGCGACACGACCTTGAGGGTGTTGGCCACGCCCGGATTGCCTGCGGCGTCGGGGATTTTCTTGGGCACCAGAAACAGGCTGATCCCCCGTGTGCCGCCCGGCGCATCGGGCAGACGCGCCAACACCAGATGCACGACATTGTCAGTGAAATCGTTATCGCCCCAGGAGATGTAGATCTTCTGCCCCGATACGTCATAGCTGCCATCCCCGTTCGGCACCGCCTTGGAGGTCAGCGCGCCCACGTCCGATCCCGCCTGCGGCTCGGTCAGGTTCATCGTGCCGGGCCATTCGCCCGATACCAGCTTGGGCAGATACACGTCCTTGATCGCGTCCGCGGCATGATGCTCCAGCGCCTCGATCTGGCCCTGGCTCATCAGCGGGTTCAACTCCAGCGCAAGGCAGGCCGCCCCCATCATCTCGTTCACCGCCGTGGTGAGGGTGTGCGGCAGGCCCAGTCCGCCATGCGCGGGGTCGGCCGAAATGGCGACGAACCCGGCCTCGGCAATCGCGCGGTAGCCCTCGGCAAATCCAGGCGAGGTGCGCACCACGCCGTTTTCCAGCCGCGCCGGGTGCAGGTCGCCCGCTCGGTTGAGCGGCGCCAGAACATCCTCGCAGATGCGCCCGGCCTCGGTCAGGATCGCCTGCACCACGTCCGGCGTGGCGTCGGCAAACTTCGACAGGGCCTGAACGCGGTCGAAGCCCACGATATGATCGAGGCAGAAGGTGATGTCGGTCACGGGGGCACGGTAGGGCATGGGGGTTCTTCCGGTTTGGCGGATGTCCCGGTTTGCGTCAGCCGGGGTTTCACGCTAGGGCCATCGTCTGGTCGGGCGCAGTTTCCGCCCATGCCCGAGTTTACGCAACTTCAACGTTACGTCACCAATGACCGCAACCGTGCCCGAACTTCTGCGTGACGATGCCGAGGGGATTTCCCGCGCGGCAGAGGTGTTGGCGCAGGGCGGTCTGGTCGGTTTGCCGACCGAGACGGTTTACGGGCTGGCGGCGGATGCCCGCAACGCCCGCGCGGTGGCCCGCATCTTCGCGGCCAAGGGGCGGCCAGTGTTCAATCCGCTGATCGTGCATGTGACCTCGCTTGCAGCAGCCGAGGCGTTGGTCGAGCTTGGCCCAATGGCGCGGCAACTGGCGCAGGCGTTCTGGCCGGGGCCGATGACGCTGGTGCTGCCATCAAGGGGCGGCGTGGCCGATCTGGTGCAGGGCGGCCTGCCGAGCCTTGCGGTGCGGGTGCCGGCGCATGGGGTGGCGCGTGCCGTGCTGGCGGCTTTCGGCGGGCCGGTCGCGGCACCCTCCGCCAACCCCTCGGGACGGATCAGCCCGACCCTGGCGCGCCATGTGGTCGAGGGGCTGGGCGATCTGGTGGATGCGGTGCTGGATGGCGGGGCCTGTGGAGTCGGGCTGGAATCGACGATTCTGGCGGTGGGTCCGGGTGGCGTGCGGCTGCTGCGCGAAGGCGGCATCACGCGCGAAGCGGTCGAGGCATTGGTCGGGCCGGTGACGGTTGACCTGACCCCGGGGCGCGTCGAGGCACCCGGCCAGATGGAGCGGCATTATGCCCCGCGCACGCAACTCGTGCTGGGGGGCGTCGCCGGACTGGGAGAGGTAGTCATCGGGTTCGGCGGCGGCGGCGTTTGCGATCTGTCACTGTCGGAAAGCGGCGATCTGGTCGAGGCGGCGGCGCGGCTGTTCGCGACGCTCCACGCCGCGGACGCCTTGGCAGTGGCACGGGGGGCCGTTCGGATCCGGGTCGCGGACGTGCCAGAGACGGGGCTCGGCCGCGCGATCAATGACCGGCTGCGGCGGGCGGCGAAAGGCTAGGCGCGCCCGGCCTCGGACGAAAGCATCAGGGGATGGATGCCCAGGCTTTTTATCGCCGCCTCCCATTTGCGCCCCATGCGCTGATCGAACACCAGTTCCGGCGTGGCGTCGACGGTCAGCCAGTCGTTGCGGGTGATCTCGGCCTCCAGTTGCCCCTCGCCCCACCCGGCATAGCCCAGCGCCAGCAAGGCGCGTTGCGGTCCCCTTGCGGCCGCGATGTCTTCCAGAATGTCGAGCGTGCTCGTCATCGCAAAACGCGGGCTGATGCGCAGAACCTCTTCCCCACTCGGGCCGTAATCGGTGGAATGCAGCACAAATCCGCGCCGCATCTCGACCGGGCCGCCGAAACAGACGGGCAGGTTGGGCGGCGTGCCGCGCGTGGGGATATCAAGTTGCTCCATCATCTCGGCAAAGGTAACTTCCTGCATCGGCTTGTTGATGATCAGGCCCATCGCCCGCCCCGGGGAATGGACGCACAGGAACACCACGGCCCCGGCAAAGCGGGGGTCCTCCATTCCCGGCATCGCAATCAGCAGCTTGCCGGTCAGGTCATGGGCGAGGTCTGGCATGGTCATGGGGCGACCATGGGCGTGTTGCAGATTCCAATCAATCGCGTTGTGGGATGGCAGCGTCTCGGGAATGTGACTTTTCATTTCGGGCGCAGGTTTCTACGCCGGTTGGCATGACATCCATGATCCGCCTTCTGGCTATCGCCACCCTTGCCCTGCTGACCACCCTGCCCGCGCAGGCCCAGATCCGTTCGGCGGACGAGGTGGTGCAGGTTACCCTGCTGCCGGGCTACCGGCTTGAGGGCAACCGCCACATGGCCGCCATCCGCATCCGGCTGGCGCCGGGCTGGAAAACCTATTGGCGCGCGCCCGGCGAGGGCGGAGTGCCGACGGTGCTGCGTTTGACCGAGGCGCAGGGCGTGGCCGGCATGGCGATCCACTGGCCGCGTCCAGACGTGTTCTACAGCAACGGGCTGCGGTCGATCGGCTATAGCGGCGACGTGATCCTGCCGGTGGAGTTCAGCCTGACGACAGAGGGCGAGGCGCAGGTTTCCGGGCGGCTTGAGCTGGGCGTGTGTCAGGAAGTGTGCATGCCGATCTCGGTCGATCTGGCGGGGGTGCTGGGAACCGGCACCACGCGCGATGGCGCGATCGGGGCGGCGCTGTCGGACCGGCCGTTGACGGCGGCCGAGGCGGGTGCGGGTGCCGTGACCTGTTCGGTCGAGCCGATCGCGGACGGTCTGCGCGTGACGGTGCGGGCCGAGGTGCCCGATGCGGGACCCGACGAGACGCTGGTGGTCGAGCATCGCGATCCGATGATCTGGGTGTCAGAGGCCGAAACCTCGCGCCAAGGTGGCTGGATCACCGGCGTGGCCGATGTGGTGCCGTCAGACAACGGGCCGTTTGCAATGAACCGGTCCGATCTGCTGATCACGGTTATCGGCGCACGCATGGCAGTGGAGCTTGCAACCTGCACCGGCTGAGCCTGTGGCAGGCGTTGCTGTGAGTTTTTTTACCAAGATGAAACAGGGGCGCGGCGTCATTCCGCAGGTGTGGCCCCTTGCCGGGTGGGCAGCAGGCGCGCGACGATGGCGACGGCCCAGCCAAGGGCGCAGACCACGGCGGTGCCAAGGATGAAGGCGGCGAAGGCCTGCGGCATCGTCGTGCCAAAGGCGGCAAGGGGCCCCCACATGGCGCCCTGCGCCATTTGCGCGCCCAAAGTGCCGGCGAAAAGCGTCACGGTGGCGAGGGTCAGTGCGCCCATCCCAAGCGCCATGGCGGGGCGGGGCCCGACGCTACGCAGAGAGCGGCGGAAGCCGCGCATCTGCTGGCCGAAATCCTGGCCGATGGCCAGAAGGGCGGGGACAACCAGCAACACGATCAGCATCCCGAAGCCCAGACCGTAGACCAGCGTGATGACCGTGGGCTTGAGGAACTGCGCGTCCTGACTTGATTCGTAGAGGAGCGGCGCGAGGCCCAGCACGGTGGTCAGCGTGGTCAGCATCACCGGGCGCAGGCGGTCGCAGGTGCCGTCGATGATGGCGGGGATCAGTCCACGTTTCTCGGCGTATTCGTCGACGGTTGTGACCAGCACGATGGAATCGTTGATGATGATGCCGGTCATCCCGATCAGGCCCACGACGGTGAACATGGACAGTGGCACGTCCCACAGGACATGGCCGAAGATGGTGCCGACAAGTCCGAAGGGGATGATCGCCATGACCACCAGCGGGCGCAGCCAGCTGGCGAAGATCCAGGCCAGCACCAGATAGATGCCGACCAGGCAGAGCAGGAACCCGACCAGCGCATCGGTGAGGAATTCCGCCTCGTCCTCGGCCAGGCCAGACATCTGCGTGGCAACGCCGAATTGCGCCTCGATCCGGGGCACGATGACCTCGCGCAGTTCGGTCATGACGGCCTCGGCGCGGGCGGGGTCATCCTCGGACAGATCGCCCGTGACCGAGATCAGGCGCACGCCATTCTCGCGCTGTATCGTGGAAAAGCCCTGCCGCGAGGCGACGGTGACGATATCGGCCAGCGGAACATATTCGCCCGAGGCCGAGCGCAGGAGGGTGCGGTCGAGGAAGTCGGCGGTCAATTCGCCCGCCGGCAGTTCCACGCGGATCGACGCGGTGCGCGGACCATCGGGATAGGTCGCGGCCTCGATGCCGCCAAGGCGGTTGCGCAATGTCTGGCCCAGATCGGCGATCTCGAAGCCCAGCGCCTCGCCCTGCGGCGTCAGTTCCAGCGACAACTCCTCGCGGTCATAGGCCATGGTGTCTTCCAGCCCGGTGATCTCGGGATAGACCGCCAGCGCCGATTGTAGCGCTTCGGACGCGGCCTTCAGCGTCAGGCTGTCGGCGCCGAAGATCTGCACGTCGATGGAGTCACCCCCGGGCCCGCCGCGGAAGCCGCGGAAGCTGATATCCTCGGTCAGGGGCAGTTGGCGCACTTCTTCCTGCAGGGCGGCGGCGAAGGCGAAGCTGGAATAGGTCGGGCGCAGGTCGGCGTCGATCAACTCGATCGACAGCGCGCCCAGAAGATCGGCGTCCTTGTTCTCGGCCCCGCCAAGGCCTCGGCCGGAATTGCCGCCGATCTCGGCCAGGACATAGGCAAGGGGGTTGGTCCCGTGTTCCGCCTCGAACGCCGCGCCCACGGCCTCGGCGGCGCGCTGCAACTCGCGCATCTGCGCCACGGTATCGTCGCGGGTAGCACCATCGACCATGGCGAAGTTGCCGGTGACCGATCCGGTTTCGGGCGCATTGAAGAAGCGGAACACCACGTCGCCGCGAATGAATTGCGCGGTCTGGGTGGAGAGGACAACGATCATCGCCGCAAGGACCGGGTAGCGCGCCCAGACGACGAAACGCATAAGCGGGCGGAAGGCGTGTTCCTTGACCCAATCGAAGCCCTTGTTCACCCATCGGGACGGCATGTCATACCAGTGCGACTTGGCGGAATGGGCCAGGGCGTGGGCCATGTGGTTGGGCAGGATCAGGAAGCATTCGACGAGTGTAGCCAACAGGACCACGATAACCGTGAAGGGAATGTCGGCGATCAGGTTGCCGAAGGTGCCGCCGACGGCCACCAGCCCCGCAAAGGCCAGGACCGTTGTGACAGTGGCGCTGAACACCGGCGCGGCCATCCGGCGGGCGGCAGTTTCCGCCGCGACGACCGGGCTTTCACCCAGCACACGGGCGCGGTAATCGGCGTGTTCGCCCACCACGATGGCATCGTCCACCACGATGCCGAGAGTAAGGATCAGGGCAAAAAGCGAGATCATGTTGATGGTGATGCCCGCCACGAACATCAACGCGATTGCGGCGGTCATGGCCACGGGAATCCCCATGGCGACCCAAAGCGCGGTGCGGGCATTCAGGAACAGGAACAGCAGCGCCACCACCAGCAGCAGCCCCATGGCGGCGTTTTCCATCAGCAGGTTCAGACGGCCCGAAATCTGCTCGGACCGCGTGTTGATCAGGTCGATACTGGTGCCTGCGGGCAGCGTGGCCTGAAGCGCCGCGACCACCTCCTCGACCTGCGCCTGGATGGCCAGGGCGTCGCCGTCTTCCGTGCGGTTGACGCTGACGGTGATGGCGGGGTCGTCGCCGACGAAAAAGGCGCGTTCCCGGTCGATACCGTTAACCTCGATCCGCGCCACGTCGCCCAACGACAGGACCGAGCCATCGGCGTTGATCCGCAGTGTCAGGGCGGCAATCGCCTGCGCCGAGCGCGCTTCGCTGCCGGTCCGGATGCGGGCATTGGCGGCATCCACATCGCCTGCGGGCGCGGTGTCGGCGGCGTCGGCGATGACGCCCGCGATCTGCGCCATCGACACGTCGTAGCGGATCAGGTTGGCGGATGGCACGATCACCACCGTTTCCGGCGCGGCGATCCCCCTGATCGAGGTGTTGGTGACGCCGGCATCGAACAGACGGCCCACCAGCTCATCCGCAAAGCGCCCGATCTGTTCCGTGGCCACCGGCCCGGTGATGACCACATCGGTCACCCGGTCAAACCAGTTGCCGCGCCGGATGGAGCCTTCCTCGGCATCCTCGGGCAGGTCGCTGACGGCATCAAGCGCCTGCTGCACCTCGTCCGCCGCGCGCGACATGTCCCAGCCCGGCTCGAATGTCAGGTCGATGGAGGCGCGACCCTCGCGCGAGCTGGCCTCGGTTGCTGTGACGCCCGGCACCAGAAGCAGCGCCGGTTCCAGAACGGCAACGATGGCCTGATCGACATCCTCGGCCCCCGCGCCTTGCCATGTCACCACCACTTCGATGTCGTCGGAAACAACGTCGGGAAAGAACTGCGCCCGCATCTGCGGGATGGCGGCAAGGCCCGCCACCACCATCATCACCATCAAGAGGTTCGCCGCCGTGCGGTGGCGGGTGAAGTAGCTGAGGATACCGCCAGCCGAGGAGGGGAGCGCGCGCATCCTAGCTGCCCATCCGTTCTTCCAGACGCGTGACCATGGCGGTCGGCACCTCGTCCTCGGTCAGTTGACGCAGCATCCGCTCGCGCACATCTGTCGGGATGAAGGTGTTGCCCTCGACAAAGGCGATCAGGCGGGCCCGCCTGTCGGGGTCAAGCGCGATGGTCTCGGGTTCGGCGGGGGCCTCGGCCGCGTCGGGCAGGATCGGGGTGACGCGGATGCCATCGCCCAGCACCGGCGTGCGGGCCAGCACGACATTGCGGCCCTGCAGGTCGCGGCCGCCATTGACCAGCACATCGTCGCCCTGACGGCGCATCAACTCGACCTCGACGGCTTCCAGAACGTTGTCCTCGCCCAGCACAAGGATCTGCCCGTCCGAGCCATAGGCGGCGGAGGGAAGACGCGCGACGAATGGCAGCGGCGGCTCGTCCACCTCTACCCGCACGAAATCGCCCACCCTCAGGCCGCGCGCATCGTCGATCTCGGCAAAGAGCAGCCGGCCCGATTGCCCTTCCTCGACCGAGCCGCTTTCGCGGGTCAGCGTGGCATCGGCCTGCAGGTCAAGCCCGAACACATCCAGCACCACGCGCACCGGCTGCCTTGGCAGATTGCCATCGGCGTCCAGCAGGCGGATGTATTGCGCGGTGGAGATGCGGAAGGCGACTTCCAGCGCGTCGGCATCGATCAGGGCGGCCACGCGTTCGTTGCGGCTGACCAGACGACCGGCGGCAATATCCACCTCGGTCAACACGCCACCGAATTCGGCGCGCAACTCGGTCTGGGCCAGCATCCGCTCCGCCTCGGCCAGCGCGATCCTGCGGCGGTCAAGCGCGGTGCCCGCGCTGTCCACCCGCGCCTCTGCCGTCGCCAGCGCGCGGCGTTGCGACAGAATTTGCTGGTTGGCGCTGGCCTCTTCCAGTTCGGCGGTTTCGACGGCGGCGGTGGAACCCACGCCGCGTTCGGCCAGATCGCGCGCCCGTTGCAGCGAGCGGGCGCGCAGTTCCGCCTGCATCCGCGCAGCCTCAACTTCTTCCCGCGCCAGTTCAACGGCGAGGGTGGCCTCGGCTAATTCGTTCTCGGCGTCCTGCAGGTCAGCACCGGCGGTATCGCGCGCCGATTGCGCCTCGGACGGGTCGATGCGCAGCAACAACTGCCCCGCCACCACCGCGCCGCCATCCTCGAAACCCTCGGCCAGTTCGATCACCGTGCCCTCGGCGGGCGCGCGCAATTCAAGCGTGCGGCGCGACCTGATCTCGCCGAAGGCCGTCAGAACCGGGGTTTCCTCGCCAAAGACCAGCGGGGCGACTTCGGCGGCAAACACCCGCTCCCGCGTTGGCGGGGCCTGCCCGTCATCGGCCCAGCGGGCCTGCAGGGCACCAAAGGTGGTGTAACCGGCCATGGCCAGCAGCCCGACGCTCAGCGCGGTCAGGAACAGTCCGATCAGGGCACGACTCAAAAACCGCATGGGGCCTCCACCATTGGTTCTTCCATTCCATAGCATGTAGCGGCCAGAACGCCCGCGTCCAAGAATACGCACATGACACGCACGGACGCGTTACTTCCGTCGCCTGTGTTCGTCCAATCGCGGCATGATCTCCACGAAATTGCACGGTCGGTGGCGATAATCGAGCTGTTTGCTCAAAATCTCGTCCCACGCGTCCTTGCAGGCCCCGCTGCTGCCGGGCAGCGCGAAAAGATAGGTGCCGTTGGCAACGCCCCCCGTCGCGCGCGATTGCACGGCAGAGGTGCCGATCTTCTGCATCGAGATGAGGGTAAAGACGGTTCCGAACGCCTCGATCTCCTTTTCGTAGACGTCGCGGTGCGCCTCCACCGTCACGTCCCGCCCGGTCAGGCCGGTGCCGCCGGTGGTCAGGATCACGTCGATGGCAGGGTCGGCGCACCAGGTGCGCAGTTGCGCGGCAATCTCGGCCCGCTCGTCGCGCAGGATATGCCGCGCGGCAAGGATGTGCCCCGCTTCCGTCAGGCGGGCCACCAGCACATCGCCCGAGGTATCCTCGGCCAGGCTCCGCGTGTCGCTGACGGCCAGCACGGCAATGCGGCAGGGGATGAAATCTCGCGTCTCGTCAATACGGCTCATGGCGTGATCCTCATGGTCGGGCGGCCTCCCACCCGATGCGGAGCGCCAGCGCGCCAAAGACGGTGGCGGACAGGGTACGCAACCCCCGCTCCGCGCGGGGATTGGTCAGGAACAGTCGCCCGATGCCGCCCGCAAAGATGCCGACCAGCCCGTTGATGAAGAAGCCGCCCATCGCCAGCACCGCCCCGAAGATCAGGAATTGCGGCAGAACGGGTGCCGATGTCGTGACGAATTGCGGCACGAAGGCGAGGATGAAAAGGATCACCTTGGGGTTTGACAGGTTCACGATCATCCCGTCGCGCAACGCGCGCCCCATCGACAGGGCGCTCGGGCGGGCGGCGGGCAGATCGCCCGCTGAAATCGGCGTCGTCAGGGTCCTGTAGGCCAGCCACAGCAGATACACCGCCCCCACCCAGCGGATCGCGCCGAAGAGCCACGGGAACTGCGCCACCATCGCGCCAAGCCCAAGCCCCGCCAGCGTCACATGCACCATGCCACCCAGCGATATCCCCGCCGACGCCGCCAGCGCTGGAAGCGGCCCCCCGCGCAGGCCCTGCGCCAGACAAAACATCATGTCCGCCCCCGGCGTCAGGTTCAGCGCCAGCGCGGCAGGCACGAAGGCCAGCAGCAACACCGGATCAATCATCCCCACCCCTCCAACCGGGCCCCTCCAACCGGGCCTTTACGACCAGCAGGTCGGCCCACGCCTCGCGCTTGGCGATGGGGGTTTTCAACAGGTCGCCGGGATGCAGCATCGGCAGGGCGGGGACACCCAGAACCACCTCCCACGTGCCGCGCATCCGCGCGATGCCGCGCCGATCCAGCAAGGCTGCACAGGGATGGTTGCCCATCAGGATCAGCACGTCGGGCTCTGCCAGCGCGATATGGCGGCGCAGGAACGGGGCCATTATGGCCAGTTCTTCCGGCCTTGGCAGCCGGTCCTGCGGCGGGCGCCACGGCAGCACATCGGTCAGGTAGAGGCCGTTTTCGCCCTCTGCCCGGCGGTCGAGGCCAATGGCCGCGAACATCGCATCGAGCATCTGCCCCGGCGCGCCGACAAAGGGCTTGCCCGCTTCGTCCTCGTCCCGCCCGGGCACCTCGCCCACCACCATCACGCGGGCCGAGGGGTGGCCGTCGGCGAATACCAGACCGCGCGCGCCGCGCTTCAACTCGCAATGCTCGAACCCCGCCAAAGCGGCGTGAAGGGTGGCGATCGATCCCGCCGCCTCGGCCACTTGGCGGGCGATGGCGATTCCGTCGGCGTCGGGCGTCGCATGCTGCACCGGTGTGGCCGAGGTAAGGGGCGGGCGTGCCATGGCAGGCGCGGGTGCGGCTGCGGCACCCGTCGTCGTCGCCACCGGCGCGGGCAAATCAAAGCGGTCCACCGGATGATCCAGCAATGCCTCGTCCGCCCCCAACTCCACCTGCCAGGCCAGCGCCGCCAGCGCGTCGTCATATGAGAGGGAGTCGATCATGCCCGCCAAGCTAGGCGGGATTGGCAGCGGCGGAAAGGGGCGGCATTGGGCCGCCGTGCCGCCCGTCCCTGCGAGAGGATCGTGGCCGTTTATCCTGCACCCAACGGTTCCGCGTCACACCTGCGCGCCCCCCCGCCCGGCGGCTGCCTGCGGACCGAGCGGTTCGATGCGATGGGCGCAAGCCCCGGCCGCTTCGCGGACATCCTCTCGCGCCATGGGCAAACGGCCGGCAATCGCCGCCGCGCGGCACAGCGGATCAAGCATATTCACCACGCGGCGCGACGCGTCACGGTGACCTTCGACCGGCACTGACCCTTGCCCCGCAACCGGTTTCCTGCCATCGACGGGGGCATGTCCTTCGCCCGCGTCCTGACCGTTTCCGCCACCTACCCCCGCGATGCCGATGCGGTCTTTGCCGAGGCGATCGATCTGGGCGCCATGGTGCGCGCAACCGAGGGGCTGGCGACCTACAAGGGCCTGCCCGACGCGCCCCTCGAAGAAGGCAAATCCTATCAGACCTATGTGATCGTCTGGGGCTGGATGCATAACCCGCGCTACCGCATCCATGTGGAGCGTCTGGACCCCGCCTACCGCATCATGCAGAGCCGCGAACAGGGGCGGGGGATAAAGCGGTGGGACCACACGCTGAGCGTCGAACCCGCGCCGGGGGGTGGGGCGATCTGGACCGACCGGATCTTGGTCGATAGCGGGCTTCTGACCGGCTACATGGTCCGCGTCGGCCGCCATATGTACCGCTACCGCCACCGCAGCCGGAACGCGACGTCGATCACAGCCGCCATCACGCGGCCCTGATGCTTGCCGCCCGGCCCGTCGCGCCTCTATAACCGGACAACGTGAAAGGGCGCTACGATGACATTCGACAAGACGCATCTGCTGGGGATCGAGGGGTTGTCGGCGCTGGAAATCACCACGCTTCTGAACCGCGCCAACCACTATGCCGAGGCTGAGCGCGGATCGCGCGATCATGGCAGCCCGCTCAGGGGCCTGACCCAGATCAACATGTTCTTCGAAGCCTCCACCCGCACGCAGGCCAGTTTCGAGATCGCGGGCAAGCGCCTTGGCGCGGATGTGATGAACATGGCGATGCAGACCTCGAGCGTGAAGAAGGGCGAGACGCTGATCGACACGGCGCTGACGCTGAACGCGATGCACCCCGACCTCCTCGTTGTCCGGCACCCGCAGTCGGGTGCCGTCAAACTCCTCGCGGACAAGGTGAATTGTGCGGTCCTGAATGCGGGCGACGGTCGGCACGAACACCCGACGCAGGCGCTTCTGGATGCGCTGACGATCCGCCGCGCCAAGGGACGGCTTCACCGCCTGAACATCGCGATCTGCGGCGACATTGCGCATAGCCGCGTGGCACGCTCCAACATCCTGCTGCTGGGCAAGATGGAGAACCGCATCCGCCTGATCGGCCCGCCCACGCTGATGCCCGCCGGTGTGCGCGACTGGGGCGTCGAGGTCTACGACGACATGGCGCAGGGGCTGGATGGCTGCGACGTTGTGATGATGCTCCGCCTCCAGAGAGAGCGGATGGACGGCGGCTTCATCCCGTCCGAGCGCGAGTATTACCACCGCTATGGCCTTGACGCGGCCAAGCTGAAGGCCGCCAAGCCCGATGCCATCGTGATGCATCCCGGCCCGATGAACCGGGGTGTGGAGATCGACGGCGTGCTGGCCGATGACATCAACCGTAGCGTGATACAGGAGCAGGTCGAAATGGGTGTAGCCGTCAGGATGGCCGCAATGGAATTGCTGGCCGCGAATTTGCGGGCGCGGAGGGCCGCGGCATGAGCGGCGACTGGTCCGGCCATCTTGGCCCCGACGAACGCGTGCTGTGGCAGGGGCAGCCTTCGACAGCGCTCTTCGTGATGCGCGGATATGACGGGTTCCTCATCCCGTTCTCGATCTTCTTCGCCATCGTCAGCGTCGGCGTGCTGATCCTTGGCGCGCTGACCGATCCGGTGTTCCTCGGCGTCGGCGTGATCTTCACTGTCGCGACGATCTACATGGGGCTTGGGCGCTTCTTCGTCAGCCAGAGCCGCCGCAAAGCCACCCGCTATGCGCTGACCACAAGGCGCGCGCTGATCGCGGAGGGCAGCAAGGCCCTCAAGGGCGTGGCCCTGACCCCCGATCTGGCCGTAACCCACCGCCGCGACCGCGTGACCTTCGGCCGCCCGGTGCCCGCCTTCACCAACCGCTCCTCCGCCGCGGCCCTGGCGGGAGGGGACGCGGATTTCACTTTCGTCGGTCTGGAGGATGCCGGGGCGGTGCGCGACAGGGCCGAAGGGATCAAGGCGGGGGGCGCGGCGTGAATGGGGCAATGACCGCGACGGAGAGACGGGCGGCATGAGCGACGACTACGACTGGACGCCCCATTTGCGGGAGGGGGAAGAGGTGCTGTGGCAGGGGCGACCAGATGGGCGCGGGGTGATACCTAGATGGTTCGATCTCTGGGCCTTGCTGTTTCTAAGCGTCATTTACACGATCATGCTGCCTCTTGCAGTCAACCTGGGGTCGGAAACCGGTGATTGGAGGATGGGATTTTTATTGATGATCGGCATCATGATTGCCCTCTTCTTGCGGTTGGTCGTTGAACCCGCGATGCGCAGACGCCAATCCTATTGCGTCACTCAAGAGCGGGCATTGATTGTCATCGACGGCAAAACACACAAGCTTCAGCAGTTCCAACTGCGTCCGGATAGCCATGTCTGGAGGTCCGGTTGGCGTTATCCCATGGTCGCGTTTTCCCGAAGGAAACCGGGGTTTTTCTCGGCAATGGAGCCTTTCATCCGAATGGACGGCCCGCCAATGTCACCTGTCGGCGGAGGTTTGCGGGGCGCAGAGATGACCTTTCTGGTTCCTGATGATCCGAACGGCGTTGTAGAAATGGCGCGCAAAGCAGGAGCCAACCGAACCTCATGACCCACCTCCACATCTTCGCCCTCAACGCGCCCAACGACATCTCCCACACCAACCTTACCCGCCAGATGGGGCAGCGGCCCCCCTTGCCGCCGTTGGCGAACTGGCTTGGCGTGGAAACAATCGACGCGGACGAGATCGAACTGTTTCCGGTCAAGGAACTCGGCGGAATGGCTCTGTCGGATTACATCCTGCGCGCCTTTGCGCCGGATGGTCCGATCCCGCGCGATGTCCAGGCGCGGCTTGATGCGCTGGGGGGCTCTGTCCTGCTGGTGCCGGACGAGGCGCTCCCCTCCCCCGCCAATCCCGGCCCGAACGCGACGCTGATCGCGAGTGTGGCCTTGGCACGACCCGATCACGTCGCGGCTTTGCCCAAGGCGGATGTCACCCCCACGCCCCGCCCCGCCCCAGCCCCAACAGAGCGGGAAACGACGCCCCCAATTGCGCTATTCGCGCTGATCGGGATGGCCGTCCTTGCGGCCGTCATCGTCCTCTTCGGGTGGAACTGATGGAGGCAGACGCCATGTGGTCCGGTCTGCTGGAACCGGGGGAGGAAATCCTCTGGCAAGGGCAACCCGACACGCGGATGGACTGGCGCGACCTGTTCGGCCCTTTCACGATATTCGGCGTGATCTTCATCGGCTTTTCGATCTTCTGGGTCGCCATGGCGCGCTCGATGACGGGCGACGAGGGCTTCCCCCTCTCCCTCTTCCCGCTGTTCGGCCTGCCTTTCTTCGCCATCGGCCTCTACCTGCTGATCGGCCATGTCATCGCGGATGCCTATTTCCGGCAAAACACCTTCTACACGCTCACCGACCGCACGGCCTTCATCGCCACCAACGGGTTCGGCAAGCGCCGGTTGAAAAGCTACCCCATCGCCGAGATGCCGTTCCTCGAATTGGAAGACGGTTGGACGGGCCATGTCCTGTTCTGGGAGGAGGTCTCGACCCGCTCGTCCCGTGGACCAGCCGCCACGGGGCACCGCCGACGGCCCGTCACGGCCACACGCCGCAGCATCGGCTTTCGCCACATCCCCGAGGCGCGGGCCGTCTACAAGATGCTCCGCGACGCGCGCGGGGCTTTGAATTTCGCAGATCGGCGGGCAAGGGACGGGGCATGAAGAACGCTCTCCTCCACAATGCCCGCCTGATCGACCCCGAAGCGGGGACCGAAACCCTTGGCTGGCTGCGGATCGAGGGCGGCCTGATCGCCGAGACGGGCAGCGGCCCGCGCAATGGCGGCACCGACTGCGGCGGCGCCTGTCTGGCGCCCGGCATCGTCGATGTGGGCGTCAAGATCGGCGAGCCGGGCGAACGGCACAAGGAAAGCTTCCGCACGGCCGGTCTGGCGGCAGCGGCAGGCGGCGTGACCACGATGATCACGCGGCCCGACACCACCACGCCCATCGACACGCCCGAGGTGCTGGAATTCGTCACCCGCCGCGCGCGCGACGAATGCGCGGTGCAGGTCGCCCCCATGGCGGCGCTGACCAAGGCGCGGGCGGGGCGCGAGATGGTCGAGATCGGGTTCCTGCGCGATGCGGGGGCGGTGGCCTTCACTGACGGCGACCATGTCGTGACGGATACCAAGGTGCTCAGCCGCTGCATGACCTATGCGCGCTCGCTTGGCGCGCTGATCGTGGGGCATCCGCAGGAACCGGTGCTGAGCGAGGGCGCAGGCGTGACATCGGGCAAGTTCGCCTCGCTCAAGGGCTTGCCTGCCGTATCGCCGATGGCCGAGCGGATGGGGCTGGAGCGGGATCTGGCTTTGGTGGAGATGACGGGCGTGATCTATCACGCCGACCAGATCTCCACCGCCGGGGCGCTTCCGGCGCTGTTGCGCGCCAAGGCGGCGGGGCTTGATGTGACGGCGGGCGTGTCGATCCATCACCTGACGCTGAACGAATTCGACGTGGGCGAATACCGCACCTTCTTCAAGCTCAAGCCGCCGCTCAGGGCCGAGGATGACCGGCTGGCGATGGTCGAGGCGGTGCGCGACGGCACGCTCGACATCATCTGCTCCATGCACACGCCGCAGGACGAGGAAAGCAAGCGCCTGCCGTTCGAGGCGGCGGCAAGCGGCGCTGTCGGGCTGGAAACATTGCTGCCCGCCGCCCTGCGGCTGTTCCATTCCGGCCAGTTGAGCCTGCCGCAACTGTTCCGTGCCCTGGCCCTGAACCCAGCGAAACGGTTCGGGCAGGCGTCGGGGCGGCTGGGCGTGGGCGCGCCCGCCGATCTGATCCTGTTCGATCCGGACATGCCGTTTGTGCTGGACCGCGCGACGCTGCAATCAAAGTCGAAGAACACGCCCTTCGACCTGGCGCGGATGCAGGGACGGGTGCTGCGCACCTGGGTGGGCGGCACTGTCGTGTTTGAGGTGAGCACATGATTCCCGTCATCGAAACCAGCGCGTCCCTCCTCGGGCTGACAGCCCTCCTCGCATATTTGCTGGGGTCGGTGCCGTTCGGCATCGTGATGGCGCGGCTTTTCGGCCTTGGCGATCTGCGCACGGTCGGTTCGGGCAATATCGGGGCCACGAATGTGCTGCGCACCGGCAACAAGCCGGCGGCATTCCTGACGCTGGTGCTCGATGCCGGCAAGGGCGCGATCGCGGTGCTGGTGGCGCGCGCGGCGCTGGGCGAGGACGCCGCGCAACTGGCGGGGGTTGCGGCGTTTCTGGGCCATTGCTTCCCGGTCTATCTGGGGTTCCGGGGCGGCAAAGGTGTGGCGACGTTCCTTGGCACGGCTCTGGCGCTGGCCTGGCCCATAGGGCTGGCGGCCTGCGCGGCCTGGGCGGTGACGGCGGCACTCTTCCGCATCTCGTCGCTGGCGGCGCTGGTGGCGGCAGTGGCCAGCCCTTTTGCGGCGCTGGCGCTGGGGCGCGCCGACGCGGCCCTGTTCTGCGCCGCGCTGGCCGTGCTCATCTTTGTGCGCCACCACCAGAACATCGCCCGCCTGCTGCGCGGAACCGAGCCACGGATCGGGCAGAAGTCCTGAAAGCGTCAGAATTTCATCGGTGATGCATCGGGAACGCGGCCAAAGGACGGGGTTTCCTTACCGCTACGTAAATTTCGTTGATTTTGCGTTGAGCCTCACGCAATCGTGTCGCCGAGCGGTGGCCATCGGCACAACAGGTTGTGCCTGAAACGAGCCATCGTCTAACGCGTTGACCGGACCCTGAAAGGACTTCTCCCATGGATTTCATGACGGCTGTAAAGCATGCCTTTGCCAATTTCGCCAATTTCCAGGGGCGTGCGCGCCGCTCGGAATATTGGTGGTTCTACCTCTTCACCATTATCTGCAACGTCGTGGCCTCGATCGTCGACAGCGCCATCGGCATCCCGATCCTGTCGATCGTCGTCCTGTTGGGCCTGATCATCCCGTCGCTGGCCGTCACCATCCGCCGGATGCACGACACCGGTCGTTCCGGCTGGTGGATCTTCATCCTCCTGATCCCGCTCGTGGGCATCATCCTCTATATCTACTGGTTCGTTCAGCGCGGCACGGTCGGCCCGAACGAGTGGGGCCAGGACCCGTATGACGAGGTCTTCGCGGCCTGATCGCCAAGGCGATCCTCGCAACCCGGAAGACGACCCGCCCTCCAAAGGCGGGTCGTTTTGCATCTGAGGGGCATTCTCCCGAGTTTGACGTTTTCCCGCCCCATCAATTGCACAATCTGCGGCCATCCTGCGATCCGACGCCGGACAGTCAGGGCAAAGGGATTACGGAACCATGGGGCCGATCAAAGCTGTCGCATTGGGCTATGCGAGACTACTCAACTTCACCGGCCGCGCGCGGCGGGCGGAGTATTGGTGGTTTTTTGCATGGCAGTTCCTGCTCGCGGCAGTGGCGATGGGATGGGTGGCCTTCGAACTTGCCTCGCGCGCCCGCGTCGACCCGGCCTTCGCCGCCCTCATGCAAAATCCTCAGCAGATGGAGGCGTATGTCAATTCCCTCTACGCCGGAAACGAGTTGCCGCTGACAATCGCCTATTTCGTACTGTTCGTGATCCCGAACCTGTCGCTGACGATACGCCGCCTGCACGACACCGATCGCTCCGGCTGGCTGATCTTCATGCCGGCACTGGTGGCCATAGCCTCGGTCTTCGGCGGCTTCTTCCTCATGGGCGCGGCGGCGGCCTCCAGCAGCGGCGGGGGGATGGCACTGGCCACGCTTGCGATGAGCGTGCCAAGCCTTGTCGCCTCGATCTGGTTCACGGTCTGGCTGTGCCTGCCCGGCACCAACGGGCCGAACCGCTTTGGCCCTGACTCGGTGAAGAACCGCAAGGCCAAGGCGCCGTCGCATCCCGCCTTCGCCGCGCAACTGGACGGGGCGGCCCTTGACCGGTCCGAGGTTGCCCGCAAGGCCGCCGCGCACGATTACTACCAGCGGCGCGTGTTGCCCTCCATCCAGAAGGCGTGATGCGGGGATTGGCAAAGGCGGGGTGAACCCCGCCTGCATCCCAACGCTACCGCCTTCGGCTACTTGAGCGCGGCGGGCTGAACCCGGCACGCATCCCTGCGCTACCGCCTCCGGCTACTTGAACGCGGCGGGCTGAACCCCGCCTGATCGCCCGGCAAGCAGGTTCAGGATATCCGTAGGGCGGGGTTTACCCCGCCGCCCGACTACCCCGCCACCCGAATACCCCGCCGCCTCAATACGAATACTCGCGGTAGATTCGGGTCAGATCCCCCGCCCATTCGCCGTGATACTTCTCCAGCAACTCGTCGGCGGGCACCTTGCCGGTCTCGACCGATTCCTTCAGCGCGCTGAGGAAATGGGTCTCGTCCGGCAGCAGGCCGCCGGCCCCCGGCATCGCGCGGGCCTTCAGCCCGGCCTCGGATATCGCCACCAGTTCGCGCGCCAGATCGTGCATCTTGTAGCCGCCCGCCACCGCATCGAGCCCCCGGACCGAGGCCTCTATGCGCATCTCGTCGCGCGTCTCGGCGTCGAACCGCTTGGCGATGTCCCATGCCGCATCCAGCGCGCTCTGGTCATACATCAGCCCGACCCAGAACGCCGGCAAGGCGCAAAGCCTGCGCCACGGCCCGCCATCCGCGCCACGCATCTCGATATATTTCTTCATCCGCGCTTCGGGGAACAGGGTGGTCAGATGATCGGCCCAGTCGCTCAGCGTCGGTTTTTCCCCCGGCAGGGCAGGCAATTCGCCCTTCAGGAAATCTCGGAAGCTCTGCCCGAGGGCATTGATATAGGCCCCGTCGCGGTAGACGAAATACATCGGCACATCGAGGGCGTATTCCACCCAACGCTCGAAACCGAAACCCTCCTCGAAGATGAACGGCACCGTGCCGGTCCGCGCCGGGTCCAGATCGCGCCAGACGCGCGAGCGCCAGGATTTGTGGCCATTGGGCTGCCCGTCGAGGAAAGGCGAGTTGGCGAACAAGGCCGTCGCCACCGGCTGCAACGCGACAGCCACGCGCATCTTCTGCACCATGTCCGCCTCGGACCCGAAATCAAGGTTCACCTGAACCGTGCAGGTCCGCCGCATCATGGTGCGGCCCATCGTGCCCACCTTGCCCATATAGGCATCCATCAGCTTGTAGCGGCCCTTGGGCATCAGCGGCATGTCGTCGTGGGACCAGATCGGCGCGGCGCCCAGGCCGATGAACTCGACACCGATGATGTCGGCCACTTCGCGCACCTGGCGCAGGTGGTCGTTCACTTCGTCGCAGGTCTGGTGGATGGTTTCCAGCGGCGCGCCGGACAGCTCCAGCTGTCCTCCCGGCTCCAGCGAGACGTTGGCGCCATCCTTGGACAGCCCGATGATATGGCCCCCCTCCAGCACCGGCGCCCAGCCGAAGCGGTCGCGCAGGCCCTCCAGCACGGCCTTGACCGAGCGGGGACCGTCATAGGGAATCGGCTTCAGCGTGTCGCGGCAATAGCCGAACTTCTCGTGCTCGGTCCCGATGCGCCAATCGGCCTTGGGCTTGCAGCCCGAGGCAAGGAACTCGGCCATCTGACCGTAGTGCTCGATCGGACCTCCGCCGGATTGGGGAATGGACATCTGGGGGGCTCCTACACCTGCGCTGGCGTCCAGCCGTCGCCTGTGTGCGCTACCGTGTCAAGGCCACCATGGGCTTGCGGGGCCCGGCGCGGACCCACAGACGCTGCGACCCGACTGTGCGACTTTGCACAGCCGCGATCAGCCGGTCGATCTGGACACCCGGCAATGCCGCAAAGGCATCGAAAAGCGCGTCGGCCCCGGCGGCATCGACGGGGATTACCAGAAGCTGCGTCGCGTCGGCCAGAACCCAGTCGGTGCGGCCATTGCGGTCGCGGCGCACCGACAAAACGCCCAGATCATCGAGCGCCATCGCGCCGCCGGTCAGCGGCCCCATATAGGTGATCCGCCCCTCGTCCACCCCCACCACACCCGGCCCCTGCCCGTCGGTCACGAACCGCGCCCGACGGATCGCGGGCACCAGAACCGCAAGGCCCAGCGCGATCAGGACATAGCCGAACCCGGTCACGATCACGCCGCCGGGCCGCAGCGCGATCCACAGGCCAAGGGCGGCAATGGCCAAAGCCACGCCGACCTCGCGCCAGCGGAATACCGCGGCGACGGCTTCGGGGCGGAAAAAGCCGCTCATGGCCCGACACCCTGGTAAGGCGCTTCGATCGCTTCGAATGACATGGCGTTGAAATCCCGCAACAGGCGCAGGGTGCCATCTGGCAATTCGCGGTAGAGACATCCGTCCAGCACGATGCAGCCCTCCGGCAATTCGGGGTCGCGTGCCTCGATCGGCCATTCGGTCCGGACCCGCGCCAGTGCGGCGGGGTCGATCGCGGCGGGTGAGCCATCGGCCAGCACGAAGCCATCGGGCGCGTGGGTGCGGGGGCGGGTGCGCGGGCGCGGCGGCGGAACCCCGTCCTCCGGTTGGGCATCGACATCATCCGCCCGCCAGACCCAGACCAGCGGCAGCGGCAAGGCCGCGATGTGGTACCGGCGCAGGTAGGGGCAGAGCACGTGATGACGGTCGATGAACCGCACGCCGCGGCCCCACGTGCTGCCCTCTGGCAGGAATGCCAGCGCGGTGAAATACGGCACGCGACCGATCCCGACGAAGCCGCCCGTCATCTCGCCACCATGGTAACGTTTGCTGAAGCCGAAATAGGCAAAGTGTCGTCCGTCGGACGACAGGCTGCATTTCCGGGGATAGACCCGGTGCTTCACCCATTGACCATCCTCGAACGTGTCCTCGCGCGTGTTCCACGCGATCATGCGGACTTGGCGCGTCGGGCCCCGCCGCAAGATCACGGCGCAAGGCGCACCGGTGGCGACGAAGATATCAAGACGGCAGGGTGGGGCGCCGGACGCGCTCATCGCCAATCCCCCGCCTCTGCCTGCCACAGCGTGATCGCGGCCACCGCTGCCGTATCCGCCCGCAGGATGCGCGGCCCCAGCGATACGCCGCGCACAAACGGCAATCCCCGCAGCCGGGTGCGCTCGGCGTCCGAAAACCCGCCCTCCGGCCCGATCAGGATCGCCGCAGGCGAGCGCGCAGCGCGGAGAACGGTCGCCAGACCGGCGGAGCGACCGGCTTCGCCCTCATCCGCAAAAACCAGAGTCCGCCCGGCATCCCAGCCGTCGAGCACCTTCGACAGAGCCCGCAGATCGTCCACCGGGGGCACAAACGTGCCGCCGCATTGCTCCGCCGCCTCCGCCGCATGGGCCTGCAACCGGTCCTGCCGCAGCCGTTCGGCATTGGTGCGGTCGGTCTGCACCGGGCAGACCCTTGCCACGCCCAGTTCCACCGCCTTCTCGACGATGAAATCCGTGCGCACCTTCTTGATCGGCGCGAACAGAAGCCACAGGTCGGGCGGCGAGACTTGCGGCGCCACCTGTTCGCGGCACAGCAACACGCCGCCACGCTTGCCGGCCGCCGCCACTTCGGCCCGCCATTCGCCGGCCACGCCGTTGAACAGCGCCACCTCGGCCCCCTCGGTCAAGCGCATCACGTTGAACAGGTAATTCGCCTGTTCCCGCGACACAGGCACGCTTTGCGCCTCTCCCAGCGGATGGTCTACATGGAGGCGGATTTTCGGGCGCGACAACATGAGGCCAAATCTATGGGTGACACCGGACAGGGGCAAGGCGCACCAGCGACAGCGGGCGATGGAAAAGCCGCACCAGAGGCGCGCGATGGAAAAGCCGCACCGGAGGCGCGCGATAGAAAAGTCGCGGACGCCGTTGCCGGCAACTGGGTCGACCGCCTCGCCCCCGCCGCCACCCGCCCCTATCTGCGGCTGTCGCGCGCCGACCGGCCCATCGGGACGTGGCTGCTGCTGTTGCCCTGCTGGTGGGGACTAGTGCTGGCCATAGCCGCCGACGCGGCCCCGGCCACCCTTCATGACGGGTGGATCTTCGTCGGCTGCGCCATCGGCGCCTTCCTGATGCGGGGTGCTGGCTGCACCTGGAACGACATCACCGACCGCGACTTCGACGGCCGCGTGGCGCGCACCGCATCCCGCCCGATCCCCTCGGGTCAGGTCAGCGTGAAGCAGGCGCTGGTCTGGCTGGTTGTGCAAGCGCTGCTGGCGTTCCTGATTCTGCTCACCTTCAATCTGCCCGCGATCCTTCTGGGCATCGGCTCGCTGGCGCTGGTGTGCATCTACCCCTTCGCCAAGCGCGTGACGTGGTGGCCGCAGGTGTTCCTCGGCCTCGCCTTCAACTGGGGCGCGCTTCTGGCGTGGACCGCCCATACCGGCAGCCTGTCGCTGGCGCCCGTCCTGCTTTACCTCGGCGGCATCTGCTGGACGCTGTTCTACGATACCATCTACGCCCATCAGGACCGCGAGGATGATGCCCTGATCGGCATCAAGTCCACCGCGCGCCTGTTTGCCGAGAATACCAGAAGCTGGCTCCGCGGTTTCATGGTCGCCACCGTGTGCCTGATCGGCGCGGGCATTCTTGTCGCGCTGGTGCCGGGGGGCAACTTTCTGGCGCTGGTCATCGCGCTCGGGGGAGTCTGGGCGATGGGCTGGCACCTGTCGTGGCAACTCCTGCGGCTTGATATCGACGATGGCGCGCTCTGCCTGCGCCTCTTCCGGTCGAACCGGGATGCAGGCCTGTTGCCTGTGCTGTTTTTCGCCGTCGCGTCGCTGGTCTGATTGAAAGCCCCCGCCGGACAGGATAGGCCGGTCCCATAACATCCCCAAGCTGGGACGCCGCGTCACAACGCCATGGCCTTTTCCGACCGCATATCAGCCCTGGTGGGACCCGTCTGTTTTGCCTTCGCGGCAGGACTTTCCGTCATCGTGGCCGTCGTCGCCGCGATCACGATCGAGCGGCGCTCGACCGAGGATATCGCCACCCTTTTGCAGGCGGACGGCATCACCTGGGTCACCGTGTCGGCCAATGGCCTGCAGGTGTTTCTCGACGGCACCGCCCCGGACGAGGCGTCGCGGTTTCGCGCCGAAACCCGCGCCAGCGCCATGGTCGATCCGGACCGGGTCATCAACCGTCTGGACGTGACCGCCATCGGAACCACGGAACCGCCGCGCTTTTCGCTCGACATGCTGCGCAACGGCGACGGTATCCAGCTGATCGGCCTGATCCCCGCGCCGCGCGGCGACGAGGCCTTTGCCGTGGCCGAGGCCATCGCCGACATCGCCGGCACCATGGATGTGGTGAACATGGTGGAAACGGCCGAGATGCTTGCACCCGAAACCTGGGAAGCGGCGCTGGCCTATGGCCTGCGCGCGCTGCAGACGCTGCCGCGCTCGAAGGTCACCGTATTTGCCGACAGGGTCGAGGTAGAGGCCGTGGGCCAAACCCGCGAGGAACGCGCCGAATTCATCGCGCTGTTGCAGCGCGACCAGCCGGCGGGGGTGGAGGTGGTGCTTGATATCTCGGCGCCGCGCCCCGTCATCACACCCTTCACCCTGCGCTTCGTGCGCGACGCCGAAGGCGGCCGGTTCGAGACCTGCACCGCCGACACGGCGCAAGCGCGCGACCAGATCGTCGCCGCCGGACGCGCGGCAGGGGCCACGGGCTCGGTGCCCTGCACCATCGGGCTTGGCGTGCCGTCACCCTCCTGGGGCGACGCGGTGGAAACGGCGCTGGCCTCCCTGACCGAACTGGGCCAAGGCAGCATCACCTTTTCGGATGCGGATTTGACGCTGGTGGCGACCGAAGGCACCGGGCAGGAATTGTTCGACACCGTGGTGGGCGAACTGGGCGCGGCCCTGCCCGACGTTTTCTCGCTTCAGGCGATCCTGCCAGAGCCCGAGGTGGCGAATGCCACGGGCCCCGCGCGCTTCACCGCGACGCTGCAGGCCGATGGGACCACGTCGCTACGCGGGCGCTTGCCGGGGGGGGCCATGGGCGCCTCGGTGCAGGCCGTCGCCACGGCGCTCTTCGGGGCTGACAACACCGATATCGCCACTCGCGAAGTGACCGACCTGCCGCAGGGCTGGGCGGGCCGCGTGATGGCGGGCCTAACGGCCCTGGCGCGCCTGGAGGACGGCGTGCTGACGGTCGAACCCGATACCCTGCGCCTTTCGGGCCGAACCGGCGACACCGAGGTGATCTCGGATCTGACCCGCAGTCTGGCCGAGGATCTGGGGCCGGGGGCGAATTTTGTCCTCGACGTGCGTTATGACGAGACGCTCGACCCGATCGCCTCGCAGCCCGAGCCGGAGGAATGCGTGACCCGCATCGGGGCGATCCAGGAGGCGACCAAGATCACCTTCGACCCCGGCTCGACCGAAATCAACGGGGAGGCGGGCGAGGTGCTGGACGACATCGCCGAGATCTTGCCCAACTGTGCCCATGTCCGCATGGAGATCGGCGGTCATACCGATGCGCAGGGCGGCGACTCGATGAACCTGAACCTGAGCCAGGCCCGCGCCGAGGCGGTGCTGAACGGCCTTCTGGCGCGGGGCGTGCTGGTCAGCAATCTGACCGCGCAGGGCTATGGCGAAAGCCAGCCGATCGCGTCGAACGACACCGAGACAGGCCGCGAGGAAAACCGCCGGATCGAGTTCCGCCTGCTGGCCAGCGGCGAGTTGGCCGAGGAAGGTGCGGCGGATGATGGAGAGCCGCGCACCCGGGGCGGCATTCTGGCCCGGGGCGAGATCGCCGACTGGCCGTTCGAGATCCGCCCCCTGCCCCGCCCCGACGTGAACTGAGTGAGCAACAGGAAAGCCAAGGCCCCATGAACCGTCTGGAATTCATCATCGCGATCGCGATCATCCTGTTCGTGGCCTTCGCCCTGGGGTGGTTGGCGCACTGGCTTGTGACCCGGTTCAACCAGGTCTCCTCGGCCGATCTGGGCGAGATGGAGAACCTTGCCCGCGCGCTCCACGATGCGGAGGAGACCCGCGATCAAGCCATCGCTTACCTGCAGCAGCGCGAGGGCGAGTTGACCAACCAGCTTAGCCAGACCGGCGCGGAACTGCGCGCCGCGATGGACGGGCTGAGGGCGGCGCGGACCGAAGCCGAGGAGTTGCGGGCCTATATCGAGACCGCGAACCAGCGGGGCTGAGGCGCGCGGGTGAGGGGCGGTTCAGGCTGGCCGGATGCCCACATTTTCTGATCGCGTCCGGCTGTGCGGTTGAATTGGGGGCCAGCCCCCAAACCCCCGGAGTTTTTCGCCAAGATGAAAGGGAAAGGGGCGCCTTTGGTGACGCTGGGATGTGCCGGGGGGGGAGCGGGGGGGCGCCCATCTACCAGCGTTTCAGCGCGGCTTCGTCCTCGTCGCGCGGCACGACCCATTTGGCGCCCGTGGCGGTGATCTCCTGCTTCCAGAACGGCGCGCGGGATTTCAGGTAATCCATCAGGAACTCGGCGGCGGCAAAGGCATCGGCCCGGTGGCGCGCGGCGGTGGCGACCATCATGATCGGATCGCCGGGGGCCAGGCGGCCATGGCGGTGGATGACCAGCGCGTCGATCAGGGAAAAGCGCGCAAGGGCCTCGGCGCGGATGGCGGTCAGGGCCTTTTCTGTCATGCCGGGGAAGTGCTCGATCACCATGGCGTCCAGATCGCCCGACGCGGTGTCTCGGGTCAGGCCCGAGAAGCTGACCACGGCGCCCGCGCCGGTGGCCTCCGCGCTGAACGCGGTCAGTTCCGCGCCCATGTCGAAAGCCGCTTCCTGCACCCGGACGCGATCCACCGGATCAGCCACCCGTCATCGGCGGAAACAGCGCCACTTCGCGCGCACCGCGCAACGGCGCGTCGAAGCCCACCAGCGTCTGGTCAACCGCCGCGCGCACCGCGCCGAGGTCGGACAGGGCATAGGCATGGGCCTCGGAGCGCGCCTTGAGTTCCGTTATCAGGTCGCCGACCGTCGCGGCCTTGGTCTCGACCACTTCGTGGCCGGTGCCGATGCGCTCTCTCAGCCAGGCGAAATAGCGGATCTCCATCATGCCCCCGTTTCCCGCAGATAGGGGCGCGCCTTGCGGAAGTAGTCCCAGCCCGTCACGCCGGTCAGCAGGGCCGCGATCCACAGCAGGAGCAGGCCGATATTCGACGACCACACCAGACCCATATAGACCCAGCCCAGCCCCAACTGATCCGGCACCTCGCCGTTGAGGATGCCGACCACCAGTTCACCATCCATGCCGAAGGTCCACATGCCGAAATAGTGCTCGAAGAGGCCCCAGCAGAACAGCAGGCCGATGGCGAACATCTGCACCGTCGTTTTCCATTTCGCCAGTTTCGTCACCTGCAGCAGCGACGCACTGGCACCTAGAAACTCGCGCAGGCCCGAGACGAAGATCTCGCGGAACAAGATCACCACCACCGGGATCAGCGTCAGTGCCGACAGGCCCCGGTCGGTTGCCAGCACCCCCAGCAGCACCGCGAGGGCGATCACCACCATCGCCTTGTCGGCGATCGGGTCCAGCATCGCGCCGAAACGAGTCTCCTGAGCCCATCGGCGCGCCAGCAGCCCGTCGAAATAGTCGGTCAGGGAGGCCGACATGAACAGGATCAGCGCCACCCAGTCCGCAAAGGGACGCGGCAACAGCAGGAAGACGAATCCGACCATCGGCGCGGCCAGCAGGCGCACCAGGGTCAGGATGTTGGGCAGGTTCCAGCGCATGGGGGGAGGTGTAGCGCGACGCGAGCGGAGAGGGAATAGCCGCCGGCCCCGACGGCGGTGATTGACATGCAGGTAAATACCTGCATATTTGGTCAGGAAACCTGGGACAGGGCGAAGATGGAGGATGACAAGGTTTTCAAGGCCCTCGCCGACCCGACGCGGCGCCGGATGCTGGACCAGTTATGCGCGCGCAATGGCCAGACGCTTGGTCAGCTTTGCGATGGGCTGGACATGACGCGGCAATCGGCGACGCAGCATCTTGGCCTGCTGGAGGCCGCGAATCTGGTCAGCACCCGTCGGCGCGGGCGGGAGAGGCTGCATTTCATCAACCCCGTTCCGCTGCACGACGTCTACGAGCGCTGGGTGCGCAAATTCGAGACCGGGCGCCTGTCCCTGCTACACGATCTGAAGGCCAACCTCGAAGGAGACCAGACATGACCACCCCTGAGACCAGCTTCGTCTATGTCACCTATATCCGGTCCACCCCGGAAAAGGTGTTCGCGGCGATCACCACCCCCGAAATGACCCGGCAATACTGGGGCCACGACAACCTGTCCGAGGATTGGCAGTCCGGCTCGGATTGGAGCCATGTGCGCACCAATGCCGAGCGAAGCGTCAATCTGGTCGGCAAGGTCCTCGAGAGTGATATGCCCAGCCGTCTGGTCCTGTCCTGGGCCAATGCCTCGCAGGCCGATGATGCCGCCGCCTATAGCCGCGTGACCTTCGAGGTAGAACCCTATGACGACATGGTGAAGCTGACGGTGACCCATGAAGGGCTGCAACCCGGCAGCGGTATGGATACCGGCATCCGGCGCGGCTGGCCGCTGGTGTTGTCGAGCCTGAAATCCTTCCTCGAAACCGACGCAGGGATGAATGTGTTCGCCCGCCCCAAGGTGGCGTGATCCGGCCTTCGGGTCGGGCGCGGCGGGCTAGCCGGAAGGTCAAGAAAAGCCAGTTTTTCGTTTTGAACCGGATAGCTGATCCCCCCGCTCAAGCGGGAGCAGGGGGAACCTCATCCCCGCTCGTGGAAGAAGTCGTAGATCGTCTGCGCCAGGCTGTCGTTGATACCGTCCACCGCCGTCAGGTCCGACAGGTTCGCCCGCGCCACCGCCTTGGCGCTGCCGAAATGCGCCAGCAGCGCGCGTTTGCGGGTGGTCCCCACGCCCGGCACGTCATCGAGCGGCGTCGCCGACACGGCCTTCGAGCGTTTTGCCCGATGCGCGCCGATCGCAAAGCGATGCGCCTCGTCCCGCATGCGCTGCAAGAAATAAAGCACCGGGTCGTTGCGCTGCAGCGCAAAGACGGATTTGCCGGGGCGGTGGAATTCCTCTTTCCCCTGATCGCGGTCGATGCCCTTGGCGACGCCGATGAAGGGCACGCCCTCCACCCCCAACTCGGCCATGATCTGGCCCACCGCACTTATCTGCCCGGCGCCGCCGTCGATCAGCAGCAGATCGGGCCAGGCGTCGGACTTGCGCTCGGGGTCTTCCTTCAGCAGGCGCGCGAAGCGGCGCGTCAGCACCTCCTTCATCATCCCGAAATCGTCGCCCGGCGTCAGGGCGTCGCCCCGGATGTTGAATTTGCGATACTGGCTTTTGAGGTAGCCATCCGGTCCCGCCACGATCATCGCCCCCACTGCGTGGGCGCCCTGAATGTGGCTGTTGTCGTAAACCTCCACCCGGCGCGGCGGCGCCTCCAGCCCGAAGGCCTCGGCGAGGCCCGCCAGCAGTTTGCCCTGCGCTTGCCCCTCGGCCATCCGCCGCGCAAGGCTTTCGCGCGCATTGCGCCGCGCGCCGTCGATCAGCTCGGCCTTTTCGCCGCGCTGGGGCACCAGGATTTCCACCCTGGAGCCGCGCAACTGCGACAGCGCGTTCACCATCAGGTCCATATCCTCGATCGCGTGCGACAGCAGAATCTGCCTTGGCGGCTCCTTGCCGTCATAGAACTGGCCCAGAAACGCCTCCAGCACTTCCGGCTCGTCGATATCCATGCCGACGCGGGGGTAGAAATCGCGGTTGCCCCAGTTCTGGTTGGCGCGGATGAAGAACACCTGCACACAGGCCTGCCCGCCCTCCATGTGCAGCGCGATCACGTCCGCCTCCTTGACGCCCCTGGGATTGATCCCCTGCGCCGATTGCACGTTGGTCAGCGCCCTTATGCGGTCGCGCAGCGCGGCCGCGCGCTCGAACTCCATCGCCTCGGATGCCGCCGCCATCCCCTCGGCCAGTGCCGCCTGCAACTCGGTGCTGTCACCCTTCAGGAAGCGCACCGCATCGCGCACCGAGGCCGCGTAATCCGCCTCGCTGATATGGCCGACGCATGGCCCCGAGCAGCGCTTGATCTGGTAAAGCAGGCAGGGCCTTGTGCGCCCCTCGAACATCGCATCGGTGCAGTTGCGCAGCAGAAAGACACGCTGCAACTGGGTCAGCGTCCTGTTCACCGCGCCGACCGAGGCAAAGGGCCCGAAATACTCTCCCTTCTCGCTCTTGGCCCCGCGATGCTTCTTGATCTGCGGAAAGGCGTGGGTGTGGGTGACGAGGATATTGGGGAACGACTTGTCGTCGCGCAGCAGGACGTTGAACTTCGGCTTGAGCTGCTTGATCAGGTTCTGTTCCAGCAGCAGCGCCTCGGTTTCCGTCCGTGTGGTCAGGAACATCATCGAGGCGGTGTCGCGGATCATCCGCGCGATGCGCGGGCTGTGCCCCAAAGGCTTGGCATAATTCGACACCCGCCGCTTCAGCGCCCGCGCTTTACCGACGTAAAGAACCCGGCTTTGGGCATCCAGCATGCGGTAGACGCCAGGGCTCTGATCCAGCGTCCGGACATAGTCCGCGATCACCTCGTGACCGGACTTTGCCGACTTCTCGATCTCAGTTTCCATGGTTCATGACAGTTTTGTGATTCCCGACTTTGCTGCAACGCCGCAGGGGCCAAATCAAGCCTTCATGTGTCCACCGCTTCTGTGGATAACCTTTTGGAGAAACCTGTGACATGGTAATTTTTTCTTTGTTTTCGGCAGGGTTCTGCGATTTGCCTATTTTTTAGGCTACTATTTATCACCTTGATTCATAACGATAAAAACATGGTGTATACAGTTAAGATTCTTTTCGTCATAGAACCTTTACAAAGATAAAGCCTTTCGCGCGCCGGTGGAGAATCGCGGTTGCCCCCTCTCACTCCACGCCCAGGACGTCCGGCGTTTCCCAGGCCAGATGCTGGCCGCCATCGACGCAGATCAACTGCCCGGTGACTGCTTTGGCGGCCAGAAAATATCGTAACGCCTCGCAGATCGCGTCAGGGTCGGCGCCCCGCTCAAGGATCGTGGCGGCGCGTTGACGAGCGAAGTGATCCTCGGACTGGCGCGCGCCTTTCATCGTTGGGCCGGGGCCGATGGCATTCACCCGGATGTGCGGCGCCAGCGCCTGTGCGGCTGTCCGAGTCAGCGCCCAAAGTCCCATCTTTGCAATCGTGTAGGTCATGAATTCGGGCGTCAGCTTGTGGACGCGCTGATCCACCATGTTGATGACAAGGCCGCGCGCCACCGGCTCGCCCTGCGCATCCCTCTCGGCCTCGGGCATCTGTGCCGCCAACGCCTGAATCAGCACGAAGGGCGCGCGCAGGTTGCTTTCCATGTGGCGGTCCCAACTGGTCCGCGTGGCACTGGGGAGGGTATCGTAGTCGAAGACCGAGGCGTTGTTGATCAGCACCTCGACCGGCCCCAATGCCGCCACGGCGCATGGCATCAGGCCTTGCACCGCGTCCTCGTCCAGCAAGTCGGCCTGCAACGTCACGGCGCGCCGTCCCAGCGCGCGGATCTCGCCCGCCGTGGCCTCGGCCGCGTCCGCGCTGCCGTTGTAATGCACCGCCACGTCGTGGCCCTGTGCCGCCAGTTCCAGGGCCATCGCGCGGCCCAATCGCTTGGCCGCCCCCGTTACCAATGCTGTCATCTCGCGCGTCCTCTCACATCAGGAGGACAACGATATAGCCCGCATAAAGCGCAGAAAAGGCCACGCCCACAACTCTGCCCATCGGCAGGCGCAGGAAGACGAAGGGCGCAAGGATCAGGGCCGCCGCCAGCATCACCCACAGGTCGAGGCGCAGGAATTCGGGATCGACCGGGATCGGGCCGACAAGGACCGCGATGCCGATGATCGCCAGAAGGTTGAACACGTTCGACCCGATCACGTTGCCGATCGCCACATCCGCATGCTTGCGGTAGGCCGCCGCCACCGTGGTCGCCAGTTCCGGCAGCGAGGTGCCCACCGCCACCAGCGTCAGGCCGATGACCGTGTCGCTGACGCCGTATTGACTGGCGATAGCCGTGGCGCTGTCGACCAGCAGGGTCGCGCCCAGGGGCAGGCCCGCAAGGCCAAGCACCAGAAACAGGATCACCTTCCACCACGCCATGTCGGGGTCGGCTTCGTCGAGCGCGTCAGCATCTTCTGCATCAGCGTCCCCTGCGGCCGCGTTCCGATGCGCGCGGGCGGCGCGGACCGCGTCACCCAGGACGAACGCCATCGCCGCCAGCAGCACCAGCCCGTGCCACCATGTCAGCGGTCCCAGCAGGCACAGCCCGATGAACAACACGCTCGCCACGATCATGAAGACATATTCGCGCCGCGTGTCGCTGGTTGCCGCAAGCCCCGTCAGCATCGCGGGAATGCCCAACACCAGCAACACATTGGCGATGTTCGATCCCACCACATTGCCCAGCGCCAGCCCAGGCAGCCCGTCCAGCACCGACTTGATCGAGATGAGCAATTCCGGGGCCGAGGTGCCGAACGCCACCACGGTCAGCGACACGATTAGCGCGGGGATACCCAACCGCAGCGCCAGATTGACCGCCCCCTTGACCAGCAGATCGCCAGCCAGCAGCAGGATGATCAGCCCAAGGGCCGCAAAGCCGAATTCGCTAGCCATCCCCGCCCCCGCGGCAGTCCGGGCAGTCACCGCCGCGCAGGTTCATCTTGCCGCAGGTTCTGCACGTCCGCGGTTTGGGCAGGGCGCGGTCCTGCCGCCGCTTCAGCAGGTCGCGCAGGGCGCCGGGCATCCTCAGACGCCCGAACATTGCCAGCACGGCCATGCCGATCAGGAAAAGCGTGACAATCTTCAGCATCAGGACAGGCCGTAGCGGGCGTAAAGCGCGCGCTCCTCGATCCCGTGGCTCAGCTCGGCCATCGCCTGCGCGCCGAACCGCGACAGCAGGCCCTTCTTGGGGCCGTAGACGGCGAACCGAACCTTGTCGCCGTAAAGTTCCTTCATCTTCGGCACCAGATGCCCAATGCCGTCGGCAAGGCCCAGTTGCACGCCGCGCGTGCCGGTCCAGAACGCGCCGTTGAACAGATCGCCCTCGGCCAGCCGCGCACCCCGGCGCGTTTTCACGTGGTCGATGAAGGACGCATGGATATCGCGCTGGATATCCTTCAGACGCTCCACATCCTCGGCGCGTTCGGGGCGGAACGGATCAAGGATCGACTTGTCCTCGCCCGCCGTATGCACCCGCCGTTCCACGCCCAGCTTGCCCATCGCCTCGACAAACCCGAAACTTGCGGAGATCACGCCGATCGAGCCCACGATCGAGCTTGGATCGACCCAGATCTGATCCGCCGCACAGGCCAGCCAATAGCCGCCCGAGGCCGCCACATCCTCGACAAAGGCGTGCACGGGCACGTCCTTTTCCTCGGCCAGCCGCCTGATCCGCGACGCGACCAGCGCGGATTGCACCGGCGATCCGCCGGGTGAGTTGATGACCAGCGCCACCGCCTTGGGCTTACCCTTGGCGAAGGCCTTTTCGATCACCGACGCGTATCCTGCATCGCTGATGCTGCCGCGCCCGCCGGACGCGATCGCCCCCTGCAGCCGGATAACGGCCACGCGCGGGTCGGATTTCAGGAACGGAATGAAACGTTTCATACGGGTCGATCTAGGCCCCCGAATGCAGGGCAACAAGTCGCGCGCGGCGCTTTTCGTGCCGTTGTGGCCATACGCACGCGCTTTGGCCCCTCAAACGGGCGCATCGCCCCGGCGTCAATCGTTCTCGCGCCCGTCATCCGTGTCAGTGACCGAGGCGTCGATCGCCGCCACATGGGCCCGCACCTCGTCGCGGAATTTGCCCGGCACCGTGTCCAGCAACCGATCCCTCAGCCCCGGCCATTGCGGCGCCTGCGCCAGAAACCTCTGCCGGTGATAATGCAGGATCACGGCGTCGGGCGTCCGGGCATAATCTTCCCGAAACGACAGCGAGTAATTGTGCAATTCATCCAGCACCCGCACCTTGTAGCCGAATCGCGCCGTGGTCAGCGGCAGGGTGATCTGATCCAGCCAGGGCCGCTTTTGCGCAATCGCGCAATTGAGGTCGAAATCAAGCGCCGTCTCCATCCAGTGCTCGGCAAACCGCTTGCCGTCGACGGGATGCGCAGCCTCGGGGAAGGCGATGAACCCGGCATTGTAGTAGGGCGGATATTCAAGGTTGTTACCCCGCAACAGGCGCACCCGCTCCTCGGGCACCGGCAGGCCGAAATGGGCGTAGGCCCGTTCCCACCGGTCATTCGTGTCGCCCCATGTGGGCTTGCCCTCGGGTGCTGCGGCAATCGTATCGGGGGAGAGGTCCATGAACTCGGCCAGCGACGCGGTGCAGGCCATGTCGGTATCCAGAAAGATCGCGTGGCTGGTGCCGCGCACATCACAGGCCGACACCAGCTTGTTGCCGTGGGGATAGGGCTTCTTCCATTTTGGCGGGTCGGCCAGGGTCCGCAGTTCTACGCCACAGGCATCATAGATCGCGTGGGTGACATCGCCGATGCCGGCACGATGCGCGGCGCCGACATAGGCAAACTGCCGGATGCGACCGTCGCCCGCATGGGCGTGCGCCAGAGAGGCCGCAAGCAGCCACGATTGCTTTTCCAGCCGCTCCCCATCGGCGACGTAGAAAAGCGCAAGGGATGTGGGATCGCTCATGGCGGTTGGTCCGCGTTGTGTTTGCTCAGGCGGCAGATTGCCCGGAAAGCGCCGCGCGCGCCAGTGCCGTCCTAGACCTCCAGATCGACCACGAAGATGCCGTCCGGCCCGTTCCTGCACGACGCGACCAGCATCCCGCCCGCGCGCTGATGGTCGGGATCGGCACTGTAGGCGTCGAGCGCCGCCTTGTCCTCGAAGATGCACAGGAACCCGTAAGGATAGCGCTGCGACTTGGCCTCGAAATCGCGGTTCGGGCCGTGGCGGAAACTGGTCAGTCCGGGCAGTTTTGCGGGCAACGTGTCGAGGATCGCCATCGCCTCCGTGATCGCGCCCATCACATCGTCGCCTGCCGGTTCCAGCATCACCAAGTGATATAGCATTGATCTACCCCTATCGGCCCAAAGTGGGGCCAGTTATCCCCGAATGGTTACACCCAAATGGCACGAAAATCGTTGACGTTGGTCAGCGTCGGGCCCGTCACGACCTGATCGCCGATTTCCGCGAAAAAGCTGTGGGCGTCGTTGCGGTCGAGGTAAGCCTGCGGATCAAGGCCCTTTGCCCGCGCTTTCGCCAGCGTATCGGGGCCAATGACGGCCCCTGCCACCTCTGCCGCGCCGTCCACGCCATCGGTATCACAGGCGATGGCGTGGATTTTGTCGTTACCTTGCAAGGCGATAGCCAGCGCCAGCGCATATTCCGCATTGGGTCCGCCGATGCCATCCCCGCGCCGCGTCACCGTCAACTCGCCCCCCGACAAGATCACCGTGCCGGGCTTGGCCTTGAGCGCAAGGGCCGCATGGGCCTTGGCGACATCCCGCGCCTCTCCCTCGATGGAATCTCCCAGTATTTCAACGGCATAACCCTCAGCGCGCACCATCTCTGCCGCCGCCGCCAGCGATTGCGACGGGGCTGCATAGATCACATTCTCCACCCGCGACAGCCGTGGATCATCCTCCGCCACCGGATCGCCCCGCGCTGCCAGAAACGCGCCGATCGACGGGGCCGGCTCAACACCCCACTTTTCCAACGCTTTCAGGGCCTTATCGGGCGATCCCCGATGCCCGACGGTCGGCCCGCTGGCAATATCCGCCGGATTGTCCCCTGGCACATCCGAGATCAACAGCGCCAACATGCGCGCCGGATAGGCCGCCACGGCCAGCCGCCCGCCCTTCACGGCGGAAATTTCCTTGCGGATGCCGTTTATCGTGCCAATCGGCGCGCCCGAAGCCAGAAGGCCTGCGGTAAGCCGTTGTTTTTCCTCCAGTTTGATCCCCGCAGCCGGGGCACACAACAGCGCCGAGCCACCGCCCGAAATCAGCGCAAGCACAAAGTCCGCCTCGCCCAGACCGTCCAGCAACGCCAACATCCGCTTCGTCGCCACCACCCCGGCCATATCGGGGACGGGATGCGAAGCCTCCACGATTTCAATGCCTTGGCAGGGGCGCCCATAGCCGTAGCGGGTAATCACCAGCCCCTCGCACGGCCCCCATTCCGCCTCCACCGCCTCTGCCATCCGCGCGCTGGCCTTGCCCGCGCCAACCACCACCACGCGGCCCTCGGGTTTTGGCGGCAAAGCCGCCGCAAGGCTCTGCATCGGGTCGGCCACCGCGACGGCGCGATCAAACAGGCCCCGCAGAAAATCGTTAGGTTTCATGTGCTTCGCCCCGTGCTCGATGTCCTTGCCACCAGATCGACCGGCGCGCGATATTCGGGCGGCGGCGTCACGCCGTCCAGCATCCACGCCAACAGGCCCAGCGCCGTCGCCTTCGCAAAACCGCTGATGTCACAGGACACCGATGAAAGTTGCGGCCAAGCCTGCGCACATTCCTCAATGTCGTCAAAGCCCACCAACTTGAAATCCTGCCCCACGACGCGCCCCGCGCGGGCAAAGCCCGACAACATGCCCAAAGCCACCAAGTCATTGAAACATATGGCCGCATCGACGTCCGGCGCCTGCGCCAGCAGCGGCTCCACCGCCCCCACACCGAACGCGCGCGAACTGCGACCATGCAGCGTAAAGGGCGCCAGACCGGCGCGCTTCATCTCGGCCAGGTAGCCCGATTTCCTCTCTTCCGTGATCGCGCGACCCTCTACGCCGCCGACGAACGCCACCCGTTTCGCCCCCTGGTTCAGCAGGTGTCGCGTCGCGCGCGCCGATCCTGCCGCGTAATCGAAGGATGCGAAAGGGAACAGGCCCGTCCGCGGGTCGGTCTTGCGCAGGACCTGCATGGCAGGAATGTCCGCGCGTTCGATCTGGTCAAATGCATCGCCGCCCTCGGAATAGGCCGGCGAGACGACCAGTGCGGAGACGCCATGTTCGATCATGGAGCCGACCAATTTCGCTTGCAAATCAGCATCTTCATCAGAATTCGCGATGACGGTCGCATAGCCCTTGGCGGCCAAGGTCATCTGCAACACAGTGGCGAATTCGGTGAAGAAGGGGTTGCGCAGATCGTTGATCACCAGCCCCACCAACCCCGCAGAGGACGACCGCATTTGCGCCGCCGCCCGGTTGTAGACATAGCCGATCTCGGCCATCGCCGCGCGGACCGCCTCGCGGGTTTCGTCTTTCACCGAGGTGGAATTCTGCAGCACCAGCGACACGGTCGATTTCGACACGCCCGCTTTCGCGGCAACGTCCAGAATGGTCGGCCGGCGGGTCACTGCTCGATCCCGTGGAGCGACAGAAGCGTGCCCATGCGCGCCTGCGCAAGGTCCGGGTCGGACAGCAGCCGCGCCTGATCGGCCAATCGGAACACTTCCGCGAAGTGACTGATTTCGCGGGAAGATTGGAAGCCGGCCGGCATGATGAAGTGGGTTTGCCAGCCGTTCAGCCACGCAAGAAAGGCGATGCCCGCCTTGTAGCACTGCGTCGGCGCCTTGAATATCTCCCGGCTGAGCGGGACGGTCGGGGACAGCAACGCGTGATAGGCGGCGGTGTCGCCTTTCGCCAAGGCCTCCAGCGCCTGTGAGGCAGCGGGTGCGATGGCCGCGAAAATGCCCAGCAGCGCGTGGGAGAAGTGGGTGCCATCACCTTCGATCAAGGCGGCGTAGTTGAAGTCGTCGCCGGTATAGAGGCGGACACCCGCGGGCAGACGGGCGCGGAACGCCTCCTCATGGGCTTGATCCAGAAGGGAAATCTTGATGCCGTCGATCTTGGCGGCGTGGCGGTTGATCAGGTCGAGCACGATCCCGTTGGCTTCCGCCACATCTGCGCCGCCCCAATATCCGGCCAAGGCGGGGTCGAACATCTCGCCCAGCCAATGCAGGATAACGGGCTGGGATGCCTGCGAAATCAGGTCGTCGTAAACCCGCGCATAAACCTCAGGCCCGGCACCGATGGTGGGCAAGGCGCGGGTGGCCATTAGGATGATCTGCCCCCCTGCGGCCTCGATCGCCTCCATCTGGTGTTGGTAGGCTTCCGTGATCGCCTGAGCATGGCTCAGTTCTTCTACAGGAACATGATCCGTCCCCGCCCCGCAGGCCACACGGGGACGCGAGGAATGCGCCTTGGCCGCACGCATCGTGCGCTCGATCAACTCCCGCGCTGTCGCCCAATCGACGCCCATTCCCCGCTGCGCCGTGTCCATCGCCTCGGCCAAGCCAAGCCCCTGATCCCAAAGCCCTTCGCGAAAGCGCAGGGTCGCGTCCCAATCCACCGCAGGCCGTCCCTGCCACGGCGCGCGGGCGGCTAGGGGATCGCTGACGACATGGGCGGCGGCGAACGCGGTGCGGGTCAGGGTCACCCCCGGCGCACGGGGCAACAGCGGCTCTCCGACCAGCGTGTAGTCTTCGATTGTTCCGGCATAGGTTGGCAATCGCATGGCATCAGATCCCGTGATCGGCGCGGATCATGTCGGCGGCCTTCTCGCCGATCATGATCGTGGGCGCATTGGTGTTGGACGAGACGACATTGGGCATGACCGACGCATCGGCTACCCGCAAGCCATTGATCCCGTTGAATGTCAGGCGCGGTGTCACCACCGCGCTGTTGCCCGGCCCCATGGCGCAGGTGCCCGCGCAATGGTGCGAGGTCTTGGAATGTTCGCAGATGAAGGCGAAATAATCGGCATCGGAGCGGACCTCGGGCCCCGGCAGGCGCTGTGCCTTGATGAAGGGCTGCAGCGGTTCTTGTGCAAGAATTCGCTGCGTCAACTTCAGGCCACGGATCGACATCTCACGGTCGCGCGGATCGGCGCAGTAGTTTGGGTCGATCAGGGGAGCGCGTGCCGGATCGCTGCTGGCAAGTCGCACAGTGCCGCGCGACCGGGGCCGCAGGTAGCACGAATTCAACGTCACGCCGCCTTGCGGCATGGCAGCCACACCCGCCTCGATTCCCGTGCCAAGGCCAAGATGGAACTGCAGATCGGGCGAGCGCGCGTCGGGGTCGGCATACCAGAAGCCGCCGGTCTCGAAGAGGCTGCTCGCCACCGGCCCGGTCCGCGTGGCCAGATATTGCAGCCCCGCCAGGACGCTCAGATGCGGCTTGGCAAAGCGGTCATAGGTGTGGGGTCCCGACACCTCGGCAATGCAATAGAGGTCGAGGTGGTCTTGCAGGTTCGCGCCCACCTGCGGCTGATCCAAGACGACGTCGATGCCCAAGGCGCTCAGATGGTCCGCCGGGCCGATGCCAGACAATTGCAGCAACCGTGGCGATCCGATGGCCCCGCTGCACAGGATGACCTCGGCGGCGGCAGTGATCCGCGTGCCGTCCATCATCTCGACGCCCGTGGCGCGCCCGCCCTCCACCACCAGCCGCCGCACCTGCGCACGCAGCTTGACGGTCAGGTTCGCACGCCCCCTGTTCGGGTGGAGGAACGCCATCGCCGCAGACGATCTGCGCGCCTTGCGCTGCGTGAGTTGATAATAGGCCGCGCCCTCCTGCACCTCGCCGGTCACGTCCGGATTGAAGGGGATGCCCACCGCCTCGGCGGCCTTGAAATAGGCCTCGCAGATCGGCAGCGGCGCGGCTGGTTTCGACACGCCAAGGGGGCCGCCCTTGCCGTGGTAGCGTCCCTCGAAACTGTCGTTATCCTCGGACTTGCGGAAATAGGGCAGCACGTCCTCGTAGGCCCATCCCTCGCACCCCTTCTGCCGCCACTCGTCATAGTCCAGCGGATGCCCGCGCGTATAGATCTGCGCGTTGATGGCCGAGCCGCCGCCGATCACCTTGGCCTGTGTATAGGTGAATACCTTGCCGCCCATATGCGCCTGCGGCACCGTCTTCCAGCCCCACGACGCGATACCCTTGGTCATCTTGGCAAAGCCTGCGGGCAGATGGAAGAAGGGATGGCGGTCGGATCCTCCGGCTTCAAGCAGACACACACGCACCTTCGGGTTCTCCGACAGGCGCGCCGCGATCACCGACCCTGCCGATCCGCCGCCGATGATGATGAAATCGAAGCCCTCGGCCATGGTGCGCCCTTCAGAACCGGTTGATCGACAGACCGCCATCGACGGGGATCTGCGCCCCCGTCGAGAAGGCGAAATCCCCCCGCGCGAGTGGCACGATGAGTTTGGCGATATCGGCGGGATGCCCCCATCGGACGGCAGGCACGATCTGCGGGATGGCGGCATCATAGCGCTCGGCCACGGGGGCCGTGAGGGGCGTGGCGATGATGCCGGGGCGGATATCGAAGACACCGATATTATGCGGGGCCAGGCGGATGGCGAAGGCCTGCGCCGCCATGGCGGCGGCGGCCTTGGACATGCAGTATTCGGCGCGGTCGACATTCACCATCGACGCACTGACCGAGGTGATGAACGTGATCGAGCGATAGGGGTCCTCGGGCATCTCCAGCATCCGTCTTGCCACTTCTTGTGCAAGAAATACCGCGCCGCGCAGGTTCACGTCGATGCAGCGGTCGAAGCTGTCGGGGGACATGTCCAGCAGATCGCCCCGCTTCATCGCGCCGACGCCGGCGTTGGAGATGAAGGTGGTGATCGGCCCGACCGCATCCATCAAGGCGGGCACGGCGGCGATGTCGGTGACGTCGTGCCGGTGATAGGTCGCGCCCGGCAAGGCGGCCAGCGCCTCGGGCGCGTCAGCCACATCGGCGGCAAGCGCAATCTCCCACCCGGCCGCATGCAGCGCCTGCGCGATGCCAAAGCCGATACCTTGCTGGCCCCCGGTGATCAGGGCTTTCATGGCGCGTCCGCCCGTGCTGGCCCTGTCGCTTCGCTCGCTGCTGTCGCCTTCAGGTGATCGGCCAGTCGCAACGCCATCGCGGCAATCGTCAGGGACGGGTTGACCGCCGCCGATGTCGGCAACAGGGACGCATCGCAGATGTAGAGGTTCGGGTGATCGTGCGTCCGCCCGAAGGTGTCGCACACGCTGGTTGCCGGATCATGCCCGATCCGCGCCGTGCCGCACTGGTGCGAGGGCGTGCGGCGGTCGAACGCCTTGGACAGCACCACCGGAAACCCGGCCCGCTTCAGGGCCGCCTTCAAGGCGGTCACCAGCGCCAGATGCGCCTCCCAATTGGATCTGCGCCAATCCAGCACGATATCGTCCCCCTTCACCGTCACGCGGCTCTGCGGGTTCGGCAGATCCTCGGACATGGCGTAGAAGTCGATCGCGTGGCCCGCAACCAGCCGCGCCAATGGCGCGGGCATCCCTGTTTGCGCCGCGAGGATGGGCGCCGAGACGCGCCCGAGAAGCTGCACGTTGCCCAAGGGCGCGCCGTCAGGCCCGCCCGTCAGATACCAATCGTTCACCTGCAAGGTCTTTTGATAGACCGACCGGTTACGCCGCAAACTCAACGCCAACACGGCGCTGGCGTTGTGGTTCATGAAGTTGCGTCCGAGCTGGTCGGAACGGTTGGCCAGCCCACCCGGATACGCCTCATTTGCGGATCGCAACAATAGCGCGGCCGAATGCACCGCCCCCGCCGACACCACGATGCGCGGCGCGGTCAACCGCCCGGCGGATGTCATCAACCCGCTGACCCGGTCGCCCGCCATCTCGATCCTTCGCACGACCACGCCGGTGCGCAGCGTGATGTTCGGGTCCGCCAGCGCCGTCACCAGCGACGCGCTTTCGGCATCCAGCTTGCCGCCATTGGTGTCGGGGAACGCGTCCCAGGGCGTCTGCGCCCGGCTCAGCCAGCGGTCCAGATCCACCGCCAGAGGCAGCGGTGAGGGATGCAGGCCAACGCGCGTCAATCGCCGCGATAGATCCGCGATGATCGGCTCGTCGGGAACCGGCGGATAGGCATAGGGCCCGTCATGCGGCGGCTCGGTCGGGTCGGGGCCGACCCTGCCCCGCACCTGAAACAGCCGCTCGGCGTGGCTATAGTAGGGGGCCAGCGCGGCATAGCCGATCGGCCAGCCCGGCGTTGTGCCGCCCAAGTGGCGCACCGGGGCGAAATCCGTTTCACGGTAGCGCATCATCACCGCGCCATAGAACTTGGAGTTGCCGCCGACATAGGCGTAATTGCCGGGGTTCAGGCGATC